>JAZNEQ010000023.1:0-48669 GCA_045588715.1 Eubacteriales bacterium
TTTGATGAATTTTTGTGGGGCGAGGCGCAGGGAAGTGTGGACTTTTGGGTCCGAGCCACGCAAAAAGGCGCGGAAATTGATCGTCGAGAGGCTCGTTGGTTCGAGTCCCGTTTGGTTATGCGTGACAGATAGCGGTTCCAAAGACAAAAACGTATTTTGAGCCGCTATCCTTTTTTATTTCTGATTCCACTCAAAAAATGTTTACAAAAAAGATATTCCATGATATACTGAATTTATCACATTTTGAAAGGAAACGACCATGAAATTAAACTACAAACGCGTTTTGCTTGTCGGTATGGCATTTTTTCTTATTTCTGCCTTTTGGCAAGCGTACGATGCCATCGTTCCCCTGATCCTTACCAACCACTATGGTCTGCCCCAATCGGTATCGGGTGCCGTTATGTCCATTGATAACGTGCTGGCGGTCTTTATGCTCCCCATCTTCGGTGCGCTCTCCGACCGTGTAAACACCCGCTACGGAAAACGCACACCCTTTATTCTCATTGGTACCGTCATTGCCGTGATCTCCTTCGTCGCCCTCACCTTGATCGATAATTATCAGCTTTCCCTGCTTGCCGCAAAAGGCATTCCCGAGCTTGCAGCAGGCGGACTTACCGACGAAGCGATCGCCGCGAAGGTCAGCGAAATGACCCTGCAATTAACGCTGGAAAATCCCCTGCCCTTTATCGGTTTCATCGCAACACTTCTGGTCGTTCTGATTGCCATGGCGACCTTCCGCTCCCCCGCGGTGGCTCTCATGCCCGACGTTACAGTCAAGCCCTTGCGCTCCAAGGCAAACGCGATCATCAACCTTACGGGTACGGCAGGCGGCATTCTCGTGCTGGTTCTCGGCATTGTTTTTGCCACCTCCAAAAACCATTACATGCAATACACGGGCTACGTGGTAGCAGTCGTTTCGATCATGCTGGCGGGGCTTATCGTCTTCCTCCTCTCGGTCAAGGAAAAGAAATGGGCAGAGGAAATGACGGCAGATTCCATCCGCCTCGGTCTTGAGGAAGCACCGGAGACAGAAACGGCAGAAAAGCGAAAGCTTTCCCGCCCTGAGCTTACCTCGCTTCTGCTCATCCTTGCATCCGTGGCGCTTTGGTACATCGGATACAACTCCATCACCAGCAAATATTCGGTTTACGCTACCAATATTCTCGGCTTTGACTTCAATCTCACACTGATCATCGCACAGGCGGCAGCAATCGTCACCTACATCCCTGTGGGAATGATCGCCTCAAAGCTTGGACGCAGAAAAACCATTCTCGGCGGTGTTCTGATTCTCGGTACAGCATTTTTGATCGGCTATTTCATCACACCCGATACGCCCGCCTTCGTTATGTATCCTATCTTTATTATGGCAGGCATCGGCTGGGCAACCATCAACGTCAATTCCTTCCCCATGGTCGTTGAGCTTTCTCACGGCGGCGACGTTGGAAAATACATGGGTTACTACTATACCGCGTCGATGTCGGCACAGATCGTAGCACCTATTCTGTCGGGCGTTCTTTACGATCTGATCGGTATGCGCCACGTATTCTTTACCTTTGGCGCGATCTTCGTTTACCTCTCCTTTGTCACCATGTTCTTCGTAAAGCACGGTGACGCCAAAATCATTGAAAAAAAGGACCTGCTCTCGCAGCTGGACGTGGATAACTGATGCCTATCTTTCTTTATATTCTTGTACCGATCCTCTCCTTTCTTTTCCTCCTGCTCCTTTTGTATCTGCTTCTCTTTATTCGCCCTCACAAGGCAAAAAACATCGATCCCGCGCTTCTTTGCGACTATGCGCACCGCGGACTTCACAGCAAAGAAATTCCCGAAAACTCCTTGTCCGCGTTCCAAAAGGCGGTCGACTGCTCCAAGGGGATCGAGCTTGACGTTCAACTCTCCCGCGACGGACACGTGATGGTATTTCACGATGCCACACTGACCCGTATGACGGGGTGCGAAAAAAAGCTTTGCGAGCTTACCGCAGAGGAGCTCCGTACGCTTTCCCTTGCGGACAGTGATCAAAAGATCCCACTGTTTTCCGAGGTGCTTTCCCTGGTCAACGGGCAAGTACCCTTGCTTGTAGAATTGAAGGGTGAAAGCTTTGACACATCTCTTTGTGCCAAGGTTGCAGAGCTTTTGCGCACCTATGACGGTCCCTATTGCATCGAATCCTTCAACCCTCTCCTGATCAGGGAGATGCGGCGAGAGCTTGGGGATGCCTTTTACGGACTTCTTTATACCAACGTTTGCCGTGATAAAAAGAAGGTGTCGTTTCTCAACGTTCTTTTGACCGTTATGGCATTCAACTTCTTGGCACACCCCGATTTTATCGCCTATAACAAGGACGATCAAAAAACGCTCCCCGTTTGGATCACCACCGCGCTTTACCGCGCCCCCAAATTCGTTTGGACAGTGAACACAGAGGAAGAGTTCAACCAAGCAAGAGAGACGAATGCGCACCCCATTTTCGAGGATCTTTAAATTTTAAAATTTTCTAAAAACCGAAGTGCCCGTGTTCACCTTGAACACGTGCACTTCGGTTTTGATAAGCCGATCAGAGCACCAACGACGGTGCCGTATAAACTCTTGCGGCAAGCTCCTGGTTGAGCAGATACAGGCTTCGGGGATCCGTTCCGAACAGCTCCATTTTGGTGATCATATCGTTTGCGTTGGTCTCCTCCTCGCCCTGCTCCTTGACAAACCAATCCAAAAACTGCATGGTGCGGAAATCGCGAGCTTCATACGCTGCGGCATAAATGTCATTGATCAGCGAGGTAACATACTTCTCGTGCTCAAGCCCCGCCTTTAAAACGTCCATGTGCGCCTCAAACGTTTTGTCGGGCTTTGCGATCGCCTCAAGCGTTACAACTTGGCTTTCGTTTTGGAGGTATTGATAAAAGAGCATTGCGTGATCTCTTTCCTCCTGTGCCTGGATCATATACCAGTTTGCAAATCCGTCAAGACCGCGCGCCTTGAAATAGTTTGAAAAATCGAGATAAAGATATGCGGAGTAAAATTCCTTATTGATCTGTGCGTTCAGCAGTTCATGTACCTTTGTATGCATTTATGTATTCTCCTTTGCCGTTGTTTTTTGTTTACGAGCTTATTATAACAGTTTTTTTGTGCCGTTTCTGTGACAAAGTCACGTTTTTGGTTGATTTTTTCAAAAAAGCGTGGTACAATGAAAAAAAACGAAGGTACGGAGGCATTTATGAACCAAACAGAGCTGACAGCGCTTTTTGAAAACACCTTTCCCTTTTGGGAAAAGATGACAGAGGACGATCGCGCAACCTTTCTTGCCTCATCACAATACGTACAGTTTAAAAAAGGAACCAACATCCACGACGGGAACCGTTGTACGGGTGTGATCCTTGTCAAATCGGGGGCGCTCCGCCTGTATCTCCTTTCAGAGAGCGGCAAGGAGGTCACGCTTTACAGACTGTTTCCCGGGGATATGTGCATTCTCTCTGCCTCCTGCGTGCTGGAAACGTTGACCTTTGACGTTTTTGTGGACTCCGAGGAAAACAGCGAGTGCGTGGTGGTTGGCGGTTGCGCCTACGAGGATCTTTCGCGACGCATGCCCGAGGCAAAGATCTTTGCCCTGGAAAGTGCCCTTTCCGCCTTTTCGGACGTGATGTGGGTCATGGAGCAGATCCTTTTTATGAGCATGGACCGACGCCTTGCCATCTTTTTACTTGACGAATGTTCAAAAAACGCATCCGACACCGTCCATTTAACACACGAGCAGATCGCCAAATACATGGGATCTGCCCGTGAGGTGGTATCCAGAATGTTAAAATACTTTGCGTCGGAGGGGATGGTATCCGTTTCAAGAAGCGATGGGATCCGCATCCTTGACAAGGGACGCCTCAGAGCGCTGACCCGCTCGTGAATCAAGCCTCCAGCATCGCAAGGATCTGTGCCTTGGGACGCGCTCCCGCGGATTGCTGCACCACCTGCCCGTTTTTCATCACAACAAGCGTGGGAATGCTGACAACGCCAAACGCCCCTGCAAGCTCGGGCTCCTCGTCTACGTTGATCTTTCCGACAAGGTATTCGGGATGCTCTGCGGCAATCTCATCCACGATAGGCGAGACCATGCGGCACGGACCGCACCAGGATGCGTAAAAATCAAGCAGTACGGGCTTTTCGCTCTTCTTTATTTCCTCAAAATTGTTTTGATTGATCACTTGTGCTGACATTTTTATATTCTCCTTTTCTTTTTTATCTTGGTTTACGCCTATATCATAGCATATTTTTCCCCGTGCTTCCGTGATTTAGTCACAAACCGCAACGAAGACAAAGCATGGAGCCGCGGATTTTCTCTCAAAGCGCCGCCCCACGTCTTTTTCATTTGTCTTTTTCTTTGCTTTTTCCTAACAGACTCAAAGCAAGAAGCACCTGCGACGGAAGATAAAACACCCAGGCAAGGTTAAAATCGGGATTGAGAAGCACGTGCAAAAAGGAATCTGTGGGAATGGTAAGATAAGGGTCGATACAGGAAAGCCCTACCACCGTATCGCATAGGATAAACAGCGCAAGCCCCCAGGAGAAAAGCGAACGAAAACCGTTTTGCAAAAATGAAAAAACAACGTTTAAAAGCAAGCTTGCATAATACGCCATGGAAACCAGCGCTACGGCATCTGCCTTTTCCCCCAGCACCAAAACGGTCAGGAGAAGTGCCACCGCGACCGTACCCGCCCGCACGGCAAGGTGCACTCTTCGACGCGTTTTATTTTTATCCTCAAAATAAAGGCGTAGGAAATAAAAGGTCTGCGCAAAAAGGAAAAAGATCATAGCGGGAAGCTGCTCTCTTTCCACGATCAAAACAAGAAAATAATCCGCCCCCACCGTACAAAGGAGTGCTGCCTGGGTAAACCAATAAGCAAGGTGACGACTTGCAAACGCCACGCAAAAAAGGCAGGCAAGCACCACAGACGCATAAGATGAAACGCGAACCGCATCTCCCTCTGCGCATTGTAAAAAGACACCGAGAAAGCCTTCGATCAAAACAAAGCTCACGCACAAAAACACGCACAGCCGTTTATTATTTAAGATCACGGGTGGTACACCTCCTCTTTTTCCCAAACGAAAGAGATATGGAAACGTATCTATTATACAGGAAGTCCGTTATCAAGTCAAGAGAAGCCCCCAAAAAAGCATTTGTTTCCACAACACCAAATCGATAGGAGACGTATTTTGAGTACTTTAAAGGAAAAAATTCAAAAAAGCGAAAAGCTGTGCGGCACCATTATCAGCCTGACCGACCCTGCCATTGGTGAAATTTTCGGCGGCATTGGATACGATTACGTTTGGATCGATATGGAGCACACCTATATGTCCTACAAGGAGGTGCTGTGTCACCTCAACGCAGCGCGCTCACAAGGATGCGCGGGAATCGTGCGTGTGCCGCAAAACGATTTGACCGCTACCAAAAAAATTGCGGATATGGGGCCCGACGGCATTATTTTTCCCATGGTAAAAACGCCCGAGGAGGCCGACGAGCTTATCGCCATGACACTTTATCCTCCGCGTGGAACGCGCGGCTTTGGTCCCATGCGCGCCATCGGCTACGGCAAAACCGATGCCAAGCTCTACACCGATGAAAAAAGCCTTACCATGTGTCGCTTTATCCAGATCGAGCACGTTGAATGTATCGAAAATCTTGAAAAAATCCTTCAAAATCCTTATATCGACGGCTTTATTTTCGGTCCCAACGATCTCTCCGCCTCCCTTGGCGAGATCTGCAATACGGGCGCCGATGCAGTTACAAGGGAAATACAGCGTGCCATCGCGCTTTTGCGAAAGCATCAAAAATACGTCGGTGCCGCCGTCGGACACTCCGAAGCATCGGTCAGATACTGGACACAGTTTGATATCGACATGATGACCACGGGAGCCGACTGGAATTATCTGTACGACATGGGGACGCAAAACCTTGAAAATCTCAAGCGATTCCATTTAAAAGAGGAGCATACGTCATGAAACTTAGCGTATGGTCAAGCTTTTTTTACGACCTTTCCCCCGAGGATGCGATCCTGACCCTTGCCAAACACGGATATCACTACTGCGAGCTTTCCGACGAACACGCTGCTGTATTGCTTGAGCGGGGCGACAGTATAAACGTTGGACGTTCATTCGGTGAATTTTCCGCCGCGCACGGCGTGAGCGTATCCCAAGGGCACCTCTTTCTCCGCACGCACATTTGCGATCCGGCGCACCAAACGCTTCTCAGGCAACAGGTCGACCTGTTTTGCGCGATCGGAATTAAAAATGCGGTGCTTCACTGCGATACGCTGTCCGACGCGCCCGAACGCACTGAGGAACAATTGCGCGAAAAAAATCTCGCAGCCTTGCGCGAGCTTGTAGCGTATATAGGCGCGCGCGATCTTTGCATCTGTCTTGAAAACCTGCGTTCCGTTTTTGTTTCATCAAGCGACCTTCTTTATTACGTCAACACGCTGCAAAGTCCGCATCTTGGCATTTGTCTTGATACGGGGCATCTCAACATTTCAAAGGCGCAAACGCAAAAGGAGTTTATCATGCAAGCAGGCAAGCACCTGCGCGCTCTACATATTGCCGACAACGAAGGGGTTACCGATCAACACGTCCTCCCCTTTGGAAGGGGAACGGTTCCCATGAATGAGGTAATAGACGCGCTTGCGCTCGTCGGCTACGACGGTCTTTATAATCTTGAAATTCCCGGCGAGGGGCGCGCCCCTTTAAAGATCAGAGAATTAAAGCTGGACTACATTCAAAAAATGTTTCAGTATATTCAAGGGCCCTCTCTTTGATCGTTCATTTTTTGTTTACTGCTTTTTCATATGCTGTACTTATTTTTTTTGTATAATGTTTACACGATATTTTTAAATCAGTCAAAATCCGTACCTTTTATAACGTGTTTTTCAATTCAAAACACGCGATTCTATACGTAAAGGAGATATTCGGCCATGAAAATGATCACTGCGATTATCAACAAAAGGGATGCGAATGAAGTATGCTTTGCCCTCACAGACAACCATTTTGAGTTTACAAAGCTTGCTACCACGGGCGGCTTCCTCCGCGCGGGCAACACCACCCTGCTGATCGGTGTGGAGGATGAAAAGTTGGATGCGGTCCTCGATCTTATCCGCAAGAATTGCGCAAAGAGAATGGAGCGCGTTCCCACGGTTCCCACCTCGGAGATGGCTCCCATCGGTTACCACTCCTACCCTGCCGAGGTCATGGTCGGCGGTGCGATCGTATTTGTAAACGACGTATGCCACTTTGAAAAAATGTAATCTTTTGCGGTCAAAGGGATATCGGCAAATGGCAGCATGCTTTGTTCGGTATCTCTTTTTGCGTTTAAGTATTTTAGCACGTAATACAAAATAAAAACCAACACTAAAGGAGATACCAAAATGAGCTTTCTCAAGGGTAAAACAGCAATTATTACAGGAGCGGGCTATGCTGCGCTCTCTAACGGAAAATGCGGCTCCATCGGCTACGGGATCGCGACCGCCTACGCAAAGGAAGGCGCCAATCTTGTCATTACGGGAAGAAACGTAGCAAAGCTGGAAAAGGCAAAGGAGGAATTGGAGCGTCTTTATTCCATTCGTGTTTTGGCACTTCCCGCAGACATTTGCGAGGGAGCCGATAACGAAGCCACCGCGCGCGGCGTTGCAGAAGCCGCAATGAAGGAGTTTGGCAGAATCGACGTGCTCATCAATAACGCGCAGGCTTCCGCATCGGGGGTCACCATCCAGGATCACACCACCGAGCAATTTAACCTTGCCATGTATTCTGGCCTCTATGCAACCTTCTACTACATGAAGGCATGCTATCCTTACCTTAAGGAGACCCAAGGCAGCATCATCAACTTTGCCTCGGGTGCGGGACTGTTTGGCAATTACGGTCAATGCTCCTACGCCGCCGCAAAAGAAGGGATCAGAGGCCTATCCCGCGTTGCCGCTACCGAGTGGGCAAAGGACGGTATCAACACCAACGTGGTATGCCCCTTGGCTTGGACGGCACAGCTCGAGGGCTTTGAAAAAGCGTATCCCGATGCGTTTAAGGCAAACGTAAAAACGCCCCCCGCAGGTCACTTTGGCGACCCCGAAACAGAGATCGGCAGGGTGTGCGTTCAGCTTGCCTCCCCCGACTTTAAATATATGAACGGCGAAACGTTGACGCTGGAAGGCGGCATGGGACTTCGTCCTTAAAAAGAAAATGGGACTGCCTCAAATCGTTGATTTGAGGCAGTCCCTGTTTTTTTCAAACAACGCGCAAGGTGCGGTTCACTGCTCTTGGCTCTCTTAGGAAGCCGCGGCGGCATTCTCCGATTTGAAAAATTTGATTTTTCCGATCCCCTTTACGACCAGCTTCACAAGCAGACTGAAAAGGTACGCTACGATACAGGAAACAATGACGGCGCATACAAAATGCCATACCTTATCCGTTTTGGCATATCCCTTTCCGAAAACGGATTTGAGATAGACATTCTGACGGTAATGGTTCAACACGATCAAGGTGCTTGCCGTTCCCAATGCGCGAAGCCACTTTGCGCGAAACAGGTAGGAAGAATAGGAAAGTCCGCAAATACCGATCAAAAGCAGTCCGAAAAGCACACCTACCAAAACATAATCGTAAGAGCTGGTGGAATGCTCGTGCATCGCATAAAAGAAGTACGCAAAGCCACAAAGCTCGACAACGGTAAAGACGATGCGCCCCACACGCGTTACCTGCTTGTTTGCAAGCCCATTACCGATTTCATAGAGCAAGCATCCTGCCGAGCAACCGGCAAGCGCCCTTAAAACGCCGGCATTCACCATCTTCTCCTCCAAAAATTCGGGACCGACAGCGATATGACCGTAAAAATGACTCAACACACCGTAAAAGAAAAATATTGCAAGCGGGCACGCGACCAATGTAAAGTTACTTTTATACTTTCTGCAAAAAGGATACAGAATAGCAAGCGCCAAAAACATGGAGGATAGATACCAAGAAATTCCGACAACGTAAACCCCTTTAAAACCCGCCGTTCTCAACGGAAAAACCTCAAATATCAAAAGCGGCAAGCGGTCAAGTGCGGTAAGGACATCATGGTTATTGCCAATGGAAGACAGCACAAAAGCGATCACTACGGACGGCAGCAGTATGGGAAACAGCGCCATATATTTATGACCGAGAAAACGAGCGGTCGCTTTTCCGCTCCCCTCCAAGGGATGTTTGTCTCTTTCGATCGACTTCATCATCAAAAAGCCCGTGATCATAAAAAAGCCTTCTACTGCGATACGCCCACCCGGGAACCACCCCGTACCGAGATGAAACTCCGCAATTATGATCGCAAAGATGAATTTGATCACGTCAATGTAATAATTTCTTTTTGAGGTCATATCAATCCTCCACAGCTTAAGCAAAATCAAAGAAGAGAGAGCCTGTCGCTCTCTTCCGCTGTATTATATCACACCCCAACGCTTTTGTCAAGCACCACCGTTTTCCAATCGTCTGTGCACAAGACGACAATATTTCGTTCCTGCACTGTATTTGGTTGGAACGGTTATAATTGCCGTTTTTATACTTCTCCAATTTGTCATTATCGCCGCACACAAGGAACAAATGCGCATAGAAAGCACGGAAGCCCCGACACAGTTCGAGCAAATTCCACCGTCTCTTACAAATTGATTTTCAAAAGCGAAACGCCCAACCTTAAATACGGAGCTTGACGTTTCACTTTTGTGATTTGGCAAATATGCACAAAAAGCACGGATTCACTTGACAAAATCATGTTTTTTTGTTATAATAACTGTGTTTATATCCATTCTTTTTGTTTTGGAAAGGACCGAAATGAAACTTTATCTCGTCATTCCCTGCTATAACGAAGAAGAAGTACTTCCCGAAACCGCCGCGCGTTTGGAAGAAAAGTTCCGTACGCTCACAGAAAGCGGAAAAATAAATACTGACAGCCGTATCGTGTTTGTCAACGACGGCTCCCGCGACCGCACGTGGGAGCTGATTTGTGATCTGCACAAGCAAAACAAGCTCTTCCGCGGCATTTCTCTCTCCCGCAATCGCGGACATCAAAATGCCCTTTTGGCAGGACTTATGACCGTGAAGGATGAATGCGACGCGGTAATCAGCATGGACGCCGATCTTCAAGACGATATCAATGCCATTGACGCAATGATCGAAAAATACAACGAGGGATACGACGTCGTTTACGGTGTCAGAAGCTCGCGAAAAAAGGATACGCTCTTCAAGCGCGGCACCGCGCAAGCCTTTTACCGTTTGATGCGTGCCATGGGGGTGGAGAGCGTTTACAACCACGCAGACTACAGACTCATGAGCCGCCGCGCGCTGAACGGGCTTTCTGAGTTTCGCGAGGTCAATCTCTTTTTGCGCGGCATCGTTCCCTTGGTGGGCTTTCAAAGCACGACCGTTCCCTATGAGCGCGGAGAGCGCTTTGCCGGAAGATCCAAATATCCGCTCAAAAAAATGCTTGCCTTTGCACTTGAGGGGATCACCTCGCTTTCTATCAAGCCCATCCGTATGATCGCAACTCTGGGGCTTCTCATTTTCCTTGGCAGTATTGGCATGGCGATCTGGTCGATCGTACGCTATTTCATGGGATATACCGTCAGCGGTTGGGCATCTCTCGCCGTTTCTATCTGGGCACTGGGTGGGATCCAATTGCTCGCCATCGGTGTCATCGGAGAATATATCGGAAAGATCTATCTTGAGACCAAGCACCGCCCCGCTTTTCTGATTTCGGAGTATCTTTGTGATGCTGAAGCCGATTTTCAGGCAAAAAAAGGATAAAATCCCCATATACGGACAAGATTCTACCGTTTCCCTATTGAAAAAAGTTTTTTCTTATGATATAATACACTGAAAGTTGATTAACCGGGAGATAGCTATGAAAATACTTGAAAATATGGATTTATGCTACGGTTGCGAAGCCTGTGCGAACGTTTGCCCAAAAAAAGCAATCAACATGGTGTCTGCCGACGACGGATTTATCTACCCCACGGTAGACGACAGTCTTTGCATAAATTGCGGCGCTTGCCAAAGGGTGTGCCCCGCGATAAACCGTGTTTATGATAATTTCCCCTCCCCCAAGGTTTTTGCCGCAATGGCAAACGATGACGTAAGAGCAAAGAGCGCCTCCGGCGGAGTTTTTTCTCTGCTTGCGGAGTACGTGCTTGATCAAGGCGGATACGTTGTAGGTGCGGCATTCGACGACGGTTATCTTTCCGTCAGCCATATCATGATCAATTCAAAAGCCGAGCTCGATCGGCTGCGTCGTTCAAAATACATACAAAGCAGAAACGGCGACATATATAAACAGGTGAAGGAGAAGCTTGCCGAAGGGGCTTACGTCCTCTTTACGGGCACTCCTTGTCAGTGTGCAGCACTCAAGTCCTTTTTAAAAAAGCCCTACGACAAACTGATCATCGTCGATCTGATCTGTCACGGCACCCCCTCCCAAAAGGCATGGGAAGGCTTTGTCAAGGAGGTTTCCGCGGGCAAGCAGATCGCCGACGTTAACTTCAGATACAAGGGCGTGATCGGATGGTCTGCTACGACCTATCTTAAATTTGACGACGGAACCGAGTACGTCAAGCTCTTTAAAGACGACCCCTTCGAGCAGGCGGCATCAAAAAATCTCATCTCCAGAAAATCCTGTTCCTCCTGTCAATTTGCACGCGTTCCGCGTCAAGGCGACCTCACCATTGGAGATTTTTGGGGGATCAGCAAAAAGTACGATGACAGAAAAGGCACCTCGGCGATTCTTGTCAGCACCGAAAAAGGTAAACGTGTGCTTGATGATTTGAGCGCTAAGGGATCGTTCAAAACGCTTGTCGAAATACCGTTTTACGAAGCATTCGGAAAACGGAATCCCAACGTTTGCAGATTTCCTCATGCAAGTCCGGGCAGAGCCCGTTTCTTTGAAAAACTAAACTCCGGCGCAAAATTCTCCGAGGCACTTGAGGCATCGAAGTCGGAAAAATACGATGCTGTTCTTCTCAGTATATGGTACGCCGCAAATTACGGCTCGCTTATGACGAACTTTGCGCTTTATAAAACGCTTGAGGACAAGGGACTCAACTGCATTTTCGCAGAGATCCCCGATCACCTTTGGCCTACGAGTGTCAATCACAGGCACCCGCTTTTCGTAACGCGCAGATTTGCCTACAAGCATTTTAAGCTTACCCCGAAATACAAAAACAGAACCGACCTAAAAAAGCTTAACGACGTTGCCGACTGTTTTATCGTCGGCTCGGACCAGATTTGGAACTATCAGCTCTGCAAGAGCGCCGATACCTACTTTTTCCTCGATTTCGTTGAGGAACACAAGAAAAAGATCGCCTACGGCACGTCCTTCGGGCACAGTTCCTTCCGTGGCAGCGAGGAAAACAAAAAGGCTGCGGGATATTATCTAAACCGTTTTGACTTTGTGTCTGTGCGCGAGGATTATGCGGTCGATCTGTGCCAAAACGACTTTGGCGTTTCGGCACGGGAGGTTCTTGACCCCGTATTTATGTGCGACAAAAAGCACTATCTTGAGTGCATCAAGGAATCCGCCGTTGGCAAAGATCCGCCCCGGCGTGATTACGTGCTTGCCTATATTCTTGACCCCACCGAAGAAAAACAGCGCGCGATCGAGGACATGGCGGCACGTTTTGATGCCGACATCATTTGTATTCCAAACGCAAAAGTCAGCGCGGACATGAAAAAAGCATGGCGCCTCCCCATCAAGGAAAATATAGATATGGAGGACTGGCTTTGGTATTTTAAAAACGCAAAAGCGGTCGTTACAGATTCTTTCCACGGGACCTGCTTCTCTATCATTTTTGAGCGTCCCTTCGTAGCAATCGAAAACAGGCGGCGCGGTGCGGCAAGATTTGCTTCTCTTCTTAACAAGTTTGGTCTTGAAGACCGTCTTGTTGATTCCGCAAGCGATATTATAGGAAACGATGCGTTCCTTTCGGACGTGGATTACGCTAAGGTGAACGAAAAGCTCAACGAGCTTCGTCAAGACAGCATGGCGTGGCTTGATGCAGCACTTGCATCTTCCAAAAAGCCCACGGTATATTCTTCATACGACATAACGGACAAGAGAATAGACGCTGTAATAAAAGACGCCAACGCAAAACAAGAGGCAACCATCAAAGAGCTTGAAGCTTTAAAAAAGCTTGTAAAAGACCAAAAGACAGAGCTTGCTAACTTGAACGAACTGTATTCACAAAGTATAAAAAAGCTTGAAGAGCAGTTTGAAGAGCAGCTTGAGGAAAACAGACAAGCGCTTCTTGAGCAAAAGCTGACGGAAGAGCAACGCTGGCTTCTTCTCGCTACAGAAAAAAGAAAGGTGTTTCAAAAGTCGATCAAAAACCAATTAGAGCCACCCCCCACAGAGGGCGCATAACAAAAAACGCGTTATGCTTGAAAGGACGGTTTGTTTATGAAAAAGCAAATAAAAATATTTATGTGCATCCACAAGCCGTTCTCCTTTGTTCCTCCCTTGGCAACGGCGGTACAGGGTGGCGCTGCCATTCATCATCGCATAGAGGGAGCAGTCGGCGATGACGGCGCAAACGGCTCAATTTCAGAAAAAAACGCCGAATATTGCGAGCTGACAGTGCAGTACTATGCATATAAAAACGAGAGCGCAGACTATTTCGGCTTTTGCCATTACAGAAGATTTTTTGGAGGTGCCAAGAAAAACGGTGCTCCCTATACGGTCATGGGAAAAATAACAGAAGAAAAAGCCGGGCGCCGGCTTCTTGGCGAAGCTGACATCACCGCGCTTTGCGATCAATACGACGTCATTCTTCCCCGTGCCGAGGATATGGGAATAAGCGCATATCGGCAGTACGCAGGTGCCAAGCATCACCACAAGGAGGATCTGGATCTTTTCCTTTCTTTGCTGAAAGAAAAATATCCCTTCCTTGCTCCATTTGCCGACGAATATCTCTCGGGTACCAAACAGTATTTTTGTAATATGTTCATCATGAAAAAGGATATTTTCTTGGAGTACTGCGAGCTTTTATTCCCTCTCCTTTCGGATTTTGATGAAAAAAAGACGCTTCACGAGGGGTTTGCAGACAATCGTACCGACGGATATCTCGGAGAGAGATTTCTCGGTATCTTCATAGCATACGCAAGATCAAAGGAAAAAAAGGTATTTGAATGTAGGAGAACAGACGCGGACTGCTCTTTAAAAAAGCGCACGTCCTATTTGCTTTTCCCACCTGAAAGTAAACGAAGGATTTTTATAAAACGGCTTCTCGGTATGTCAAAATAATCAAAAAAAGGAATTTTCACTATGAAAAAAGCGGTAATTATCGGCGGCAGCAACGGCATCGGTCTTTCCATTGCCGCAAAGCTCGTATCCGACGGCTTCCACGCACTCATCCTTGACAAGGTTGCCCCGGAGACAGGCACACTGATGAAAGACGGCGATTACACCTATATCGCTTGTAATCTGCTAAGCGACAACGACGTCCAGCTCAAAGCTCTTGCAGACGACCCCGAGGTCTCCTGTCTTGTGATCACGGCAGGATACGGCAGAATTTGCAGCTTTGAAAATCTACACGTTGCCGAAATACGAAACATGCTTACCGTCAACACGGTATCCGTGATCGGTGCTCTTCGTATTTTCTACGACAGATTGCTCGCCAAGGAGGGCTTTGACTGCGCGGTTATGGGCTCTATTGCAGGGCTTGTAAGCTCCCCTCTTTTCTCGGTGTATGCGGCATCCAAGGCGGCGCTTTGCAGATTTATCGAAAGCGTTAACGTAGAGCTTGAGGAAAGCGGCACGCAAAACAGAATTCTCAACGTATCCCCCGGCTCCATCAAGGGAACGCGATTTCACGGGGGAGACAACGACAGCTCGGCAACCGCATCTCTTGCCGAAGAGATCGTTGAGAAAATGCAAAAGAAAGAGCTTCTTTTCATACCCGATTACGAAAAGACCTATAAGGGCGTGATCGAGCGTTACAACGCCGATGCACACGAATACGGAAAGCACAGCTACCGGTACAAGATAAGCTCCGGAAGAGTTGCAAACAAGCGCGGCGTACGCGTGGGCTATCTGTCCGGAACGTTTGACCTGTTCCACCTGGGGCATCTAAACCTTTTGAAAAGAGCGAAGGAGAAGTGCGACTATCTGATCGTAGGCGTTCATCCCGATGCAAGCCATAAGGCGAAAAAGACCTTCATTCCTTTTGAAGAGAGAATGGCGGTGGTAGGCGGCTGCAAATACGTTGACAAGGTCGTTCCCTCCTGTCGCGAGGACAGCGATGCGTGGGATCTGCACCACTACGACGTTTTATTCGTCGGCAGCGACTACAAGGGCACCGAGCGCTTTATCAGATACGAGGCGTATTTTAAGGACAAAGGTGTTGACATCGTTTATTTCGATTATACCAAGGGCACCTCAAGTACCATCATCAGAGAAAATATTATAAAGGAAACCCTATCAGAGATCAATAAAAAGGAGAACAACCAATGATACTTCAGGACATATTGTATCCAAACGTTGAAACCTGTGCAAGAGTTGGAATGTACTTTAAGGGTCCTTCCCTTAAAACCTTTATGGAAGAGCATTTTTGCATTATTGAAAAGGGGACGTCACTATCCTCCTTCACCTACTTTAACAGCTTTTCTATAGGAAAATGGAAAAAGTACACTCAACTTTCCAACCTTAAGCTCAGGCTCGCACTTGAGGGAGAATTTTCGATCCACGTGCGCCACGCAAGAAAGATGAATAACGAGATCAAGGACGTCATTATTGCCGAAAAAAGAGCAGTAACAAGCGGCCGCGAGGACGTAACGATCGAGGTCCCCGTAAACAACGACGTCGGTCTTTACTATTTCGTCATTAAAGCGATCTCCGACGACGCAAAGTTTTTCGGCGGCGCTTACGAAACCGACATTGACGAAAAAACGCTTCCCGACGTAAAGCTTGCGATTGGTATTTGCACCTTCAGGCGCGAAGCATACGTCGCAAGAAATATGGAGCTGTTTAACCGTCATATTCTCCAAAATCCCGCGTCCCCTATGTATGGCAAGCTTGAAATTTTCATCAGCGACAACAGCCAAACACTTGATGAGGAGCTTGCAACCGACCAAATCCACATTTTCAAAAACAAGAATCTTGGCGGTTCGGGTGGATTTACACGCTCGATGATCGAGGTCATGAAGGTAAAGGAAGAAAAAGGCTTTACCCATATCATGATGATGGACGACGACATTAGTCTGAACCCCCACTCGATCATAAGAACCTACGCACTCCTTCAGCTTTTGAAGCCCGAGCACAGAGACGCTTTTGTCGGCGGTCACATGCTTAAGATCGATGCTATGCATATTCAGTCGGAGGCGGCAGACCACTGGGATATCGTCACGCACCACCCCGTAAAATACAACTACAACCTCGAAAAAGGGGATATGCTCATCAAAAACGAGATTGAGGACAGCGTAAACTACTTTGGATGGTGGTACTGCTGTATGCCCGTCTCTGTCCTCAACGACAACAACCTCCCCCTGCCTATATTTATTAAGAGGGACGACATCGAGTTTGGACTCAGAAACGGGAAAACCTTTATCACCCTCAACGGTATCTGCGTATGGCATGAGCCTTTTGAATACAAATACGCTACCTACCTTGAATACTACTATTTCAGAAATATGTGTATCATGAACTCCCGCCATCGCTTAAGCTTTACCAAGGAGCGCCTGATCAGCGAGATGAAAAACAGAGTGAAGGATTTCGTTCTCAGATACAGGTTTAAGGATGCGGAGCTGAGCATGCTCGGTATCCAGCACTACCTCAACGGTATCGATTGGTTTAAAACGCTTGACGGCGAGGGGCTCAACACCGCCATTATGCAGCTTGGGTACAAAAAAGAGCCCATCGAAAACTTTAACTACGTATTCACACACGGTGTCTACGAAAAGAATTTAAAAAAGGCGCCCCCTTCCGCAAAAGTGCGCAAAAAGCGCCGCCGTACCCTGAACGGTTGGCTTCTCAAGGCAAAGGCAAACAACGTACTGGTACCTGCATACCAGCCTCCGGTCCATCACTTTTACCGTGCGAAAAAGGTGATCAACTACGAAGAGGTGACCAACACTGCCTTTATCACCGAAAAGAGCTATTCTTCCCTGTTCTACATCCTCAAGATGTACAGAAAGACCGTGAAGATGATCAACAAAAAGTTTGACACGGTAACAAGTGAATACCGTGACAGATACGGTGAGATCACAAATATCAACTTCTGGAACGACTATCTCTTTACACAGGGAACGGTACCCGAAATCAAATCCGGCCTTGATAAGAAAAAGAGACCCAAGAGCACAAAAGCGCAAAGAAAAATGCTCTTCGTTTCCAGAGCGCTCAGATTGATCCAGGCGCTTCTTTTCTGGCTCCCGACCAAGAAAAATCGCGTTATGCTTTACGTGCACGGAAGAAAAGGTCTTACCTGTAACCCCAAATACATCGCAACCGAGCTTCGTCAGCGCTTTGGTGATAAGCTTGACCTGATCTGGGTAACCAGTCACCCCAACACCTGCCAAGAAGCAGAGGAGCTGGGCATCCGAGTGGTTCCTGCCAAGAGCGCCCAAGAATTTAAGCTTTATCTGCGCTGTCGCGTTTTCATCACCAACGATTCCTTCCCTGCATGGGCACTTCGAAGACCCGGTCAAAAGTGGATCAACACCTGGCACGCCGGTATGAATTATAAGCACATCGGCTACGACTACCTCCAGCCGAAGAGCCGTGCCGACGCGAAAATATTCAGAATTAAAAACCGTCAGCCAAACTTCTACCTCTCCGGTAGCCGCTTCTTTACCGAGGACACCTCAAAATCCTTCCGCTTCAACAAAAAAATATTCGTTCCGACGGGACTGGCACGCAACGACCTCTTTTTTGCAAACAAGCCCGAAATTGCAGCAAAGGTACGCACGTACTACGGAATCGACGCCGACACGAAAATGGTGATTTTTGCGCCTACCTTCCGCGTGGGAATGAACTCCAGCACCTTCGGTATGGATTTTGAAAAGGTTTGCAATGCGCTTTCCGAGCGTTTTGGCGGCAAGTGGGTCCTCCTGTTCAGAAATCACAACTTTGTAAAAGTTAAGGGTACCTACGCCGGCACGATAGACGTTTCTGCATATCACGACATGCAAGAGCTCATGTACGCAGCCGACGTGCTGATCAGCGATTATTCCTCTTGCCTTTACGATTTCTGCTTCTCGGGCAAGCCTGCCTTCGTTTACGCAACCGATATTGCCACCTATGCATCAAGCGACCGCTCCTTTGCATATCCTCTTGACAAGTGGCCCTATCCCATGGCAAGCTCCAACGAAGAGCTTGTCGAAAAGATCCTTGCATTTGACGAAGAGGATTATAAAGCAAGGGTAAACGAGCATCTTACAGACGTGGGTGCGTATGACAAGGGCGAGGCCGGGGCCGCCGTTGCCGAGATCGTTAAGAAATACTGTCTTAAAAAATAAAATTCACGAGGCATTGATTTATGAAAAAATACGATTATCTGATCGTTGGTGCCGGACTTTTCGGTGCCGTGTTCGCGTACGAAGCAACACAGCGGGGCAAAAAATGCTTGGTGATCGATAAGAGAGATCACGTCGGCGGTAATATCTACTGCGAAAAGATCGAGGATATCAACGTACACAAGTACGGTGCGCACATCTTCCACACCTCCGACCGCGCAGTTTGGGATTACGTCAATCGCTTTGCACAATTCAATCACTATATCAACTCCCCTGTGGCGATCTATCACGACGAGCTTTACAACCTCCCATTCAACATGAACACCTTCAGCAAAATGTGGGGAGTAAAAACGCCCGACGAAGCCAAGGCAAAAATTGCGGAGCAGATCGCAGAGCTTGGCATCACCGACCCCCAAAACCTTGAGGAGCAAGCGCTCTCCTTGGTTGGAACCGACGTTTATAAAAAGCTGATCAAGGAATACACCGAAAAGCAGTGGGCAAGAGACTGCAAGGATCTTCCCTCCTTTATCATCAAGCGTCTCCCTCTCCGCTTTACCTATGATAACAACTATTTCAACGACCGTTATCAGGGAATCCCGATTGGCGGATACACCCCCATCATTGAAAAAATGCTGGAGGGCTCGGATATTCTGCTCAAGACAGATTATTTCGACTTCATCAAGGAAAACAAGGATGCAGCCGAAAAAACCGTCTTTACAGGACAGATCGACCGCTTCTTTGATTTCAAGCTCGGCGTATTGGAATACCGCAGTGTCAGATTTGAAACCGAGGTTCTGGACACCGAAAACTATCAGGGCAATGCGGTAGTCAATTACACCTCGCACGAGCAGCCCTATACAAGAATCATCGAGCATAAGCATTTCGAGTTTGGAAAACAGCCCAAAACCGTTATTTCCAAGGAGTATTCCTCCGAGTGGAAGAGCGGAGATGAGCCGTATTATCCCATCAACAACGATCGCAACAACGATTTGTATCTGCAATACAAGGCACTGGCGGACAATACTCCCAACGTCATCTTTGGCGGCCGTCTTGGGCAGTACAAATACTACGACATGGACAAGGTCATCATCGCAGCACTTGAGGCGGTAAAAGCCGAGTTTGACAGTTGATCGATCCAATTATCAAAAATCGAGGTAACACGCATGCGAATACAGAGAATCGTTATTTCATCGGGTGAGCACCCTTCGCTGTATTTCCGCGGCGGAACCGAACAGGAGGGGCGCATCACACTCAAAAGTGGGGAGCGCCTCTTTTTTGATACCTACTTTAACTGCTTTACCTATACCAAGTACAGAGAATATACAACGATTGAGGAAATCACTTTTTGCGGCATGCTCGAAGGGCACGCGCGCATATCCCTTTGCATCTATGACGGTGCAAAAGAACGTACACTGACAGACTGTCATGCCACCAAAGACTTTTCTTTAACACTTGCTCTCTCTTCCCTTCCCGAAAACGCTTTCCTTTATCCCGTCATCGAGGCGATCGATGACACTGTGTTCCTCGCAGGCGAATACTGTGCCGAAGCAGCTCCAATGCCTCCGTCCTGTGCCATTGCCATTTGTACCTATCACCGCGAGGAATACCTGGAAAACAATTTAAAAATTTTAAACGAAGCCAAAATTCCTTACATCGATCACATCCTCGTGGTTGATAACGGGGGAACCTTAAACGCCGATTCCCTCCCCCCCATCGCCACACTTTTTAAAAACCCCAATTACGGTGGAAGCGCCGGCTTTACACGCGGTATGATCGAAGCCCGAAAAAGAGGCTTTTCGCATGTGATCCTGATGGACGACGATATCGTGATCTACCCCGAAGCGCTTGAGAGAATGACGGCATTTCTTTCAATACTCCGTCCCTCCTTCAAAAACGCGCACCTCAGCGCGGCAATGCTTCCCACCTCGTGTCTTTACCGTCAGCATGAAAAGGGCGCGCGATGGAACGGTTCACACATCGAAAGCATGCATCCAAAGCTGGACGTGCGCAATCGTGAGGCTCTAGTCGAGAACCTAAGCGACGGTCCTATCGAATACGGCGCATGGTGGTGCTTTTGTCTGCCCTTAACAGACGTTGACACGTTTGGCCTCCCCCTTCCCCTGTTTATTAAATTTGACGACGTTGAATACGGCACACGCTGTTGCAAAAATACCGCTCCCATCATCACAATGAGCGGTTTGGCGGTAGCGCACGCCGATTTTGATGCGAAGTACAACATCCATCTGGAATATTACTCCATCCGAAATCAGTTGATCATGCTGGCATCTCACGGCATGCAAAACGCTTTTGGTTGTATTTTTCGCTTAATAAAGGTCTTTCTAAAAAATCTCTTTCTCTACCGCTACGTTTCCTTTCCCATCGTATTGCGCGCATTTAACGATTTTCTGCGCGGCGCTGACTTTCTTATGAGTGTGAACGCGGAAGAACTCAACCGCGAGATCATGGCGATGTCACCGCCTGCCACGGAGCTTGCAGCTCTTCCCGACTGGGATCCGGAATTCCGTACGTCTTACCAACCTCCAAAGCAAAATCCGCTTCTTTGGATCGTTAACTTTCTTACGCTGGGGGGGCATCTCATTCCGCGATGCTTTATGAGCAAAAAAACGGTAGCGGCACCTCTTCCCTCGGCGAAAATAGGAGCTTGCTTCCTTCATCGCCGCACGATACAATATCAAGAAGCTTCGGATAGCGGTTACGTTTTTGAAAAGGATTCAATTCAATTTTTTGCATGCTTTGCCTCCGCTCTGAAAATGAGCTTTAAGATCCTGTTCTCCTATCACCGCGCAAAAAAAAGCTATCAAAAGAATTTTTCAAAAATGACCTCCCTTGAATTTTGGGAACGGTATCTTCAACTTTAACCGTATTGCGGGGGCTATCACACCAAATTAAGTGACGCCCCCCCTTTTCGGGTCATCAAAGAAAGGATTTCTCCTATGCTTGAGCTTATCTCATCTCTCGTAAGCGCGATCAGCAATGCTATGTACAGCTATCTTCTGATCCTACTCCTGGTCCTTGCAGGCGTTTATTTTACCGTACGCACCAAAGGCACACAATTAGGAACGCTGCGGGAGCAATTTAAGGTCGTTACCGAAAAACCCAAGGATAAAAAAGGGGTTTCCTCCTTTCACGCTCTTATGGTTTCTACCGCATCTCGCGTGGGAACCGGAAACATCATCGGTGTCTCCACCGCCCTATGTCTTGGCGGTTTTGGGGCGGTTTTCTGGATGTGGGTCATTGCCCTGGTGGGTGCCGCTTCTGCTTTTGTTGAAAGCACCTTGGCACAGATCTACAAAAAGCGATCTCCCGACGGCACTTCTTACGGCGGTCCCGCGTATTACATGGAAGCAGCACTCCGTTGCCGTCCGCTTGCCATTGTTTTTTCCGTCCTTTTGATCTTCACCTACGGCATCGGCTTTAATATGCTTGCCTCCTACAATCTGCAATCCACCTTCTCCGTTTATTCCTTTTACGACGCCGACGTAACCCCTTGGATCATCGGTCTTATCACCGCCCTTGCGGTATGCTACTGTCTTTTTGGTGGTGGAAAGCGCCTCATCAAGCTGACAAGCCTGATCGTTCCCATCATGGGGATCGCCTATATCGCCGTCGCTCTTTTAATCGTTTTGCTCAACGTCACAACGCTCCCCTCCGTGCTTGCACGCATCTTTAGAGAGGCGTTTGATCTGTCCGCGATCTTCGGCGGATTTAGCGGCTCCTGCGTCATGTACGGTGTTAAGCGCGGATTGTTCAGCAATGAAGCAGGCGTGGGCTCTGCCCCCAACGCCTCCGCATCCGCAGAGGTCTCCCACCCCGTAAAGCAGGGCTTGGTGCAGATCCTCTCCGTCTTTATTGACACGTTACTCGTCTGCACTGCAACCGCCTTTATGTGTATGTGCTCGGGAATTGAACCCACCGCAGCCTTGGCAGGAGCTCCCTACGTACAAGAATCCCTGAAAGCAACACTCGGTGCGCCGGGTCCGATCTTTATCACCGTTGCTATGATCCTTTTTGCTTTTACCACCTTGATCGGGAACCTTTACTACGTCAATCAGGCGCTCTCGCACATTCTCGGTCACGTCCCCGGAAAAAAAGCGAACTACGTTTACTATATTCTCGCCTCTGCCGTTATTTTTGTAGGTGCGGGACTTAGCGCAGGGCTTCTCTGGGACGTTGCGGACATTGCGATGGGACTGATGGTCATGATCAACATCCCCGTCATCTTCTATCTTGGTAAGTACGCATTTCGTGCCCTTCGCGATTATAAAGCACAAAAAAAGAAAGGGTGTGACCCTGTTTTTTGCGCCAAGGATATCGGCATTACCGATCCATTGGATTATTGGAATTGATATATTATATAAAAAAGAAAGCGCTTATGACGTTATAAACGCTTTCTTTTTTTTATGTGCTTCTCTTACCAAGGTAGAGAGTCCCCGTCGCCGATCTTTCGCGGGTGGTCGAGCAGCACGTCCGCACCGTTTTCAAGCAGCTCCTCTTTTCCGCGAAAGCCCCACAGTACTCCCACCGTGAAAATCCCCGCATTTTTTCCCGTTTGCATATCGGTAGAGGTATCTCCAAAATAAAAGCATTCCTCCCGAGATGCTCCAAATTTCTTCATGACCTCCAACACCACCGTGGGATCGGGCTTGAGGATCCCCCCCGGCTTTTGTCCTGTAACGTAATCAAAATACCCCTCTCCGAAAAGTGCCTTCACCACGGTCTGCGTCGCGAAATCGGGTTTGTTGGATACGATGGCAAGCTTAACGCCTCTTCTCTTAAGCTCGTCAAGAGACTCCAAAAGCCCTTCATAAATGGTAGTCCCCTTGGCAACGTCTTTATTATACTCCGTATCGTAATCGTAAAAAACACGCTCGTAAAGCGCTTCGCTATAGCAATTGCGGTATTCCAGCATTCCCTTGACAAGATTGGCGATCCCACGTCCCACCAAAAAATTATACTGCTTTTTTTCAATCGGCTCAATACCGTTTTTTTCAAGCGCGTTATTCGCGTAATAGGCGATCGTTCCCACCGTGTCCAGTACCGTTCCGTCCAAATCAAAAATACAAAGCTTGATCATTCCATTCCTCCGTTTATTAAAGCAATTCAAATTTGTTTTTTTCGCACGCAATGATCCCCTCGCGCCGAAGCTTTCCGATCTCCGCAGAAAGTCCGCTGCGATCCACCTCAAGGTAATCCGCCAAAGCCTGACGGTCAAAAGGGATCTCAAATGCGTTATCCCCCACGTCTCTTGCGCGGGATGCAAGATATGACAAAAGCTTTTCCCTGGTCGTACGCTTGGATGTGATCTCCGTTTTTTCATGAAACATTACGTTTTTTTGCGCCAGATCCTTCATCAGGTTGTAGATCAGCATTTGGTGATGCACACAGTACTTCTCACAGGTATGCAAAATGTGTGAGCAATCGATCAACATAACCTCGCTCATCTCATTTGCCACCACACTCACAGGAAGCGCCGACAGCCCCGCACAGGCAAACGACTCCGAAAAGATCTCTGATTCTGAAATATGAAACAAAACGCTCCGATTGCCGTAATAATCGTTCTGAACGATTTGGGCAGACCCGGAAAGCTGGATCCCAATATACCTGGCGGGGGACCCTTGTGCCATGATCGTGTATTTCTTATCAAAGCACTCTATCCTCGCTCCAAGGCAGGAAAGCATTTTCAAAAGATCGTTTTCCTCGATTCCTACAAACAAGGGGCATTTTTTTAATTTTTCCAGATATTTTTTCACTTTTTTCTCCGTTTTGTTGAAAATTCAACATACTTTTCGGGAATATTATACTATAATAATCTCGGAAAATCAAGAGAAAAGGAAAAATACTTGTATTTCGAAAACATTTTCCGTAAGAGGTAAATTCCTATGAAAATTGCATTTTTTGATACAAAGCCGTACGACAAGCCTGCCTTTGATAAATACGGCGTCGAAAACGGCATTCAATTTAAATATTTTGAAACCAAGCTTTCCGAGGATACCGCAGAGCTTGCCCGCGGATACGACGGCGTATGCGTTTTTGTAAACGACACGGTCAACAAGCCCGTCATCGATAAACTGACCAACTTTGGGATCCGCCTGCTTGCGCTTCGATGCGCGGGCTTTAACAACGTGGATATGAAATACGCCCACGGAAAGCTCCACGTCTTTCGTGTGCCCGCGTATTCGCCGTATGCCGTTGCCGAGCACGCGATCGCACTCCTGCTCACCTCCATTCGCCGTATCCACAAGGCGTATATCCGCACACGTGACTTTAATTTCAGCCTCGCGGGAATGACCGGCTTTGATCTGCACGGAAAAACGGTAGGGGTCGTCGGCACCGGACGTATAGGCCGTGCGTTTATCGACATTTGCCTGGGCTTTGGCATGAAGGTGTTGGCGTACGACAAATTTCCCGCACAGGATCTTGCTGTCAAAGAGCGCGTCTCCTACGTCTCCTTGGACGAGCTTTTTGCGGGCAGCGATATCATTTCTCTGCACTGCCCCCTTGCCGAGGACACCTATCACCTTATCCAGCGAGAGACACTTGCAAAATGCCGCCGCGGTGTGGTGATCTTAAACACCTCACGCGGTGCGCTCATTGATGCCGAGGATCTTCTGGAAGCGATCAAAGCACGCCACGTAGGCGCTGCGTGTCTTGACGTATACGAGGAGGAATCCGAATTCTTCTTCGAGGACTTCTCCGGTCACATTATCGACGATGACGTATTGGCAAGACTGATCTCCATGCCCAACGTGATCGTCACCTCTCATCAAGCCTTTCTGACCGAGGAGGCATTGCAAAGCATTGCCGAAACAACGGTAAACAATCTTGTTACCTTTGTAAAAAACGGACAGTGTGAAAACGAGCTTTGCTATCGCGGTGGAACGACCGAGGATTGCAAAAGCGGAAAATGCTTTTGATATCAAGGAGGGTCCATGAACAAAAAAACAATACAGATCGATCAAACAAAATGTAACGGCTGCGGCGCTTGTGCCGCAGCCTGCCACGAGGGTGCCATCGAGATGATCGACGGCGTGGCGGTGCTGACCCGGGAGGATCATTGCGACGGCTTGGGAGATTGTCTCCCTGCCTGCCCCACGGGCGCGATCACGCTGGTAGAAAAGCAAGCTCCCTCCACCCTCTATAAAAAAGCGGCTTGCCCCGGAAACGCGGCAAAATTACATACGGTGACCACCCCCACAGCACCGCGCGCCACAGCCAAAAGCCAACTCATGCAATGGCCTTGTCAGATCAAGCTGATTCCTATCAACGCCCCTTATTTCGACTCGGCAGAGCTTCTCATTGCCGCAGACTGCGCGGCATATGCTTACGCATCCTTTCACGAGGACTTCATGCGCGATCACATTACCTTGATCGGCTGTCCCAAGCTTGACGGCGTTGATTATACCGAGAAATTGACGGCAATCATCAAAACGAACAATATAAAAAGCATACGGATCGTTCGTATGGAGGTCCCCTGCTGCTCACGGCTTGAGCTTGCAGTTAAAAATGCCTTGCAGGAGAGCCAAAAAACGATCCCGTGTCGGGTCATCACACTTTCTACAGATGGAAAAATCATACAATAACGGAGGGAAATAAGTAATGCAGATCACCAAGGATATCAGATACATTGGAGTTAACGATCACAAGGTAGACCTTTTCGAGGGGCAATACCCGGTTCCAAACGGAATGGCGTATAATTCCTATGTCATTCTGGACGAAAAAATCGCCGTTATCGATACGGTAGACGCGGGCTTTACCCACGAATGGCTCGACAATCTTCAAACAACGCTTTCCGGGAAAAGTCCCGATTACCTCATCGTTCAACACATGGAGCCCGATCATTCAGCAAATATTCAAAGTTTCCATAAGGCATATCCCAATGCAACCATTGTGGCATCCGCAAAAGCGTTTCCCATGATGAAAAACTTTTTCGGAACCGATTTTGAAGAGGCGCAGCTTGTCGTTGGCGAGGGGGACACCTTGAGTCTCGGAAAACATACGCTTACCTTCGTCACCGCTCCCATGGTACATTGGCCCGAGGTCATCGTCACCTACGATTCGTATGATAAGGTGCTTTTCTCCGCCGACGGATTTGGAAAATTCGGTGCCTTGGACATCGACGAGCCTTGGGCAGACGAGGCAAGGCGTTATTATATCGGTATTGTCGGAAAATACGGCGTTCAAGTGCAAAAACTGCTGCAAAAAGCAGCAGGGCTTGACATTTCCGCGATCTGCCCCTTGCACGGTCCTGTCCTCAAGGAGGATCTTGGCTATTATATCGGGCTTTACAACACCTGGTCAAGCTACGAGGTTGAGGACGAGGGCATCGTCATCGCCTATACCTCAGTCTACGGCAATACCAAACGCGCGGTCAACGTTCTTGCCGAAAAGCTGCGTGCCGCAGGTGCTCCCACGGTAAAGGTGTACGATCTTGCAAGGTGTGATATTACGGAAGCTGTCGCCGATGCCTTCCGTTATTCCAAGCTTGTTCTGGCAACGACCACCTATAACGGCGATATCTTCCCCTTTATGCGCACCTTTATCGATCATCTGACCGAGCGCAATTTTTCAAACCGCACCGTAGCCCTTATCGAAAACGGAAGCTGGGCACCTCTTGCAGCCAAGGTGATGCGCGGAATGCTTGAAAAATCCAAAAACCTCACTTTCAGCCCCACAGCGGTACGGATCTTGTCTGCCATGAACGACGAAAGCCGTGCGGCACTTGACGAAATGGTAAAGGAGCTTTGCCGCGAATACCGCGAGCAAAGCGACACCACCGCAAACAAAAACGATCTTTCTGCACTTTTCAATATTGGATACGGCTTATACGTGGTCACCTCCAACGACGGAAAGCGCGACAACGGACTCATCGTCAACACCGTCACACAGGTGACAAGCATTCCCAACCGCATTGCCGTTACGATCAACAAGCAAAACTACTCTCACCATATCATCAAGCAAACGGGCAAAATGAACATCAACTGCCTGACGACCGATGCCCCCTTTGCCGTATTTGAAAAATTTGGATTTACCAGCGGAAGAAACACCGATAAATTTGCGGGGTGCGAACCGCTTCGCTCTGACAACGGACTCATCTTTTTACCAAGGTATATCAACTCTTTCCTCTCCCTTACGGTAGAAAGCTACGTCGATCTTGATACCCACGGTATGTTCGTGTGCACGGTCAGCGAGGCGCGCGTCCTGTCTGACAAGGAATCCATGACCTATGCGTATTACCACGAAAACGTCAAACCAAAGCCCAAGACAGAGGGAAAGAGCGGATACGTCTGCAAGATCTGCGGATACGTGTATGAGGGCGAGACGCTCCCCGAGGACTTTATCTGCCCACTTTGTAAACACGGCGCTTCCGACTTTGAGCCCTTGGAGAAATAACACGTATGGAACTTGTATTATTGACTGCCGTCGGAGTGGGAGGCGCTACCGTCATCGGTGCCATCATCGGCTTTTGCTTTAAGCGCATCTCCCACACCTTCTCCGATATCGTTCTTTCCTTTGCCGCAGGTGTCATGCTGGCAGCAGCCGTACTGGGGTTGATCCTTCCTTCCCTGGAGTACGGCGGTGATCTCGGGCTTCTTTACGCCGTTCTCGGAATTTTTTGCGGTGCGATCTGTCTCAACCTTATCGATAAACTTGTACCGCACCTACATAAGCTGGCGGGTGTGGATAGCGAAACCCACACCAACAAAAATATCAGCCGCGTCCTGCTTTTCGTCAGTGCCATTGCGATCCACAATCTCCCCGAGGGAATTGCGGCAGGCGTTGGCTTTGGCTCGGGCGACACCTCGCAGGCACTCATTATTGCGGGCGGTATCGCTCTGCAAAACATCCCTGAGGGAATGGTCATCATTGGTCCTATGCTGTCAGCAGGGATCAAGCCCGGCAGGACCTTCTTTCTTGCCATGATGACAGGACTTGTCGAAGTGGTGGGAACCTTGATCGGTTACTTCGCGGTATCCGTTTCCACGGCGATACTTCCCTTTGCCCTCGCCTTCGCGGGAGGAACCATGCTATACGTGATCAGCGATGAAATGATTCCCGAAACACACGCGCACGGACATGAGCGCGGTGCTACTTACGCACTTCTGGTCGGCTTTTGCCTGATGCTTGCCACCGACGTATTGCTTGGATAAAAAATAAAGGGGCTAGCTCAAATACAGTAAAATGTTTTTGGGCTAGTTTCTTTTTTTATTTTTTTGTCATCGGAAACAAAAACAAAAGAAAAAAGCCTCTAAACGAGGCAAAAATGAGCACGACGAAAAGAGGATCGATTAAATCCTCAATTTTGAGAGTTATACAATTCCGTAGAGAATTGGTTTAAGAGGCGTTCAGAGCGAACAAATCCAAGCCAATTCTTCCTTTTTTCGTGCGGTTGCATAGTTTTTCAATATTTAAAGCGAAAGCCAGAAGGAAAAATTGTGTTTCTATGTTCTTCTTTCCTCTCGTCAAAAAACGTCTGAATCCATAGTCTTCTTTAAGTACACCAAACACACCTTCTACCTGAATAGATCTGTTCATACGCAGAAGTGTTCCTTCTTCACTCGTCAGAGCTTCAAGTGTTTTTGGTCTGTGTTCAAGGATTACTTGGTTTACCTTAACCGTTCTGTAACCGGTTTTAGATTTATGGCATTTATCTCTGTGTGGACATCTTCCGCATTTGTCATTGCTGTAATATTTTGTAGAGATAGTATATCCGTTCTCGGTAGTCTTTTTACTTTCTCTCCTAAATTTTAACTTTCTTCCGTTAGGACAAGTATACTCATCTCTTTTAGCATTGTAATCCATATTTTCTACAGTATACGGATTTGCCTTGTAGCTACGTTTCTTGCTTATCTCGTAATTCTGCGGTTTAATGAAACAGTTTTGTCCGTTCTCTTCAAGATAAAGATAATTCTCGCTGCTCTCGTATCCCGCATCTGCTATTATGTTCTCGAATTTTCTGTTAGTGTGTTTTCTTATTCTGTTAAGAAAAGGTATTAGAGTTCCTACGTCACTTCTGTTAGAGAAGGAACCTACACCTACAATATATTCGCTTTCTACACCTATTTGTATATTGTATCCCGGTTTAAGCTGACCGTTACGCATATAATCTTCCTTCATATGCATAAAGGTTGCGTCGGTATCTGTTTTAGAAAAGCTTCTTCTATTACCGAATTTGCCGAGATGTGAGCAATATTCGCCCTTCTTGTCTATGTATTCTCGGAGCTTTTCAATATCTCTTTGAAGCTGTATTTTATGCTTTCCTTTTCCAACCGCAAATACAAGATTGAGCCACTGAGCCTGTAAGCAAAGTTGCTCATAGCATTCTTCAAGGGATATGTTTTCGCTAAAACCGTACCTTTCCGAAAGTACAGAAAGCAGAACAGATATTTTCTTTTCAAGCTTTGCAAGATTCTTTTCAACCGCACTTTTCCACACAAACGTATACTTGTTTGCATATGCTTCTATCTTTGTACCGTCTACGAAAAGATTCTTGTATTTTACCTCTCCCATTTCGTAAAGTTTATTTACAAACTGGTAGAAAAGTCCTTCTATGGCTTCGGATAATTTTTCGCCTTGAAATCTCTTTATTGTTGCTACACTTGGAGTAGGTTCGCCTTCAAGTAACCACATAAATCTTATATCTGTACGACAAGCCTTTTCGATTGCATATGATGAGAATTTCCGTTCCATATATCCAAACACCAACAGTTCAAACATAGTTATTGGATTTACTTTTCTCCAGCTGCGAAGATACGTATTGAACAGTTCTGTATAATCCAAACTTTCGCAAATTTCTGCTACTTTGAATACAAAATCTCCCTCGGGAATACAAATTCCTAAATCTAATGGTAAAACTACTTGATTTTTCTCTATCATTGTTGTATAATTATCTCGCTTTCTTGTGGGTTATTTTGTGGTGATTTAATTATACAACAAAGCAAGCGGATGCTCAATACCTTTCGGTAAAGAACATCCGCTTTTTCTTTTTTTAGGTTAGCTTAATGAGCTAGCCCCTTTTGATATATTACACGTCAAATTACATTATATCCACATGAAAGTGCGGAATTTTTCGTTTTTAAACCAACGGCGCTCCGTCTTAAGCTTGCCCTCCTCGGTAAGTCGCCAAAGCACGTCGTAAACCAGCCTTGCATGCTGGAAAAGAGGATGATCACCGGGGAAAATATCGCGCATTTCTCTTGCTATCGCAAGTTCAAGGTCATCAAAATACAGAGGCTCGTCAGCTTTTCCCTGAAGCATGCCGACTATTCTGTTATATCCGTCCTCAAACACCTCGGGAGTAATCTCGCTTATCTCCTCGCCCTCCATCTTATCCTCTGTAGCAATTCTGATATTGTCCTTCGTGATTTCACACGGGTACATTATAGGCAGCTGCTGATATTCACCGGGCAATCCGTCCGGGAACGCGAATCTCGTCGTTGCGATATACATGCCGTCCTCGGTTTTAAGGGTTGCCGCAGGTCTTGTTGTGCGAAGCACGTAGATTCTGTCCGGAGTTGCAACGTTAATCATTTCAAGTACTCCGTCTTTGTATAAATAGGAATCAACCTTGGACATGGCAGCCGTCATGCTCATTCCTTGATTATAGTAATAATGAACGGCATTCGTACGAATCTCTGCGCCGCTCGTATTAGCGCCGTTCTTGAGCACGGGCATATTGCGCTTTGTAGGAACCCGCATCTCAGCCTCGTTTGCATTAACACTCACGTTCTGATAATCGGCAAGTCCGTTTTTCTCAAAAACCTCGCCGCGGAACTTGTATCCCGCATCGCAAAGCATTTCGGCAAGCGAACGACTTCTTGCCGCAACGTCGCCTATACTTATTCCCGTTCCGTTGGTTACGCCCGCCATGGTTTCATCGGGAGTGATAAACGGATGAGCCATAACGTATGAATCATTCTTTCCACCCGGTCTTGTATGAGCAATCCCGATTGTGCCGGGCAGATAGAGCGCATCGGTATGCTTTATAAGCGCGTCAACGTCACCTACTATCTTTCTGTAATAAAGTCTGCCTTCGTGAATAGTTGCAATTCCCGTGCACATTCCTCCGTCATAATCCTGCTGACGGCGAAGCATCTCAAGAAGTATCGGCGCTGCGGCTCTTTTACCTACGTATCCTGCTATATTACACATGTTTTTTCTCCATGCTTTTAAATCCACATAAACGTGCGGAACTTTTCGTTTTTAAACCAACGGCGCTCTGTTTTTAGTTTTCCTTCTTCCTTCAGGCGCCAGAGAACGTCATAAACCAGCCTTGCGTGCTGAATAAGTCTGTGGTCACCGGGAAAAAGGTCGCGCATCTCGCGTCCCACGGCAAGCTCAAGGTCGTCAAAATGGAGGGGCTCGTTGCCCTTGCCGCGAAGCATGTCGCAGATTCTCTTATATCCCTCTTCAAGACTGTATTCGGTAAGCTCGCTGACCTCCTCGCATCCAGTCATTTTTTCGTCGGTGACTATAATTTCGTCATTAGTAATTTCGCACGAGTGCATTAACGGGAGCTGAGTGACCTCGCCTTTAATTCCGTCAGGAAATGCAAATCTCGTGGACGCGACGTATATTCCGTCATCGGTCTTTAACGTTGTGGCGGGGCGTGTTGTGCGAAGTATGTAAAATCTGTCCGGTGTTGCAACGTTGACTGCGCCGAATACGCTGTCGGTATAGCATTCGACAGACATTTTTGCTATTGCCGCAGACATACTCATTCCGTGATTATAGTAGTAGTGAACAAGATTTGTGCGCGTTTCAACGCAGCTTATATGGCTTCCGTTTTTTAGGACTGGAAATTTAGTTTCCATCGAAGCAAAAGCTTCGCCGCGGAATTTATAGCCCTCGGATTCAAGGAAATCCGTCGCTCTCTGAATGTCTACGTGATACTCAGGAAACGGTGCCGTTCCGTTTGTAAAGCCCGCAATGGTTTCATCCTGCGTCACAAAGGTGTGAGCAAATGCATAGGTCTGATTGCTTCCACCAGGTCTTGTATGCGCTATACCTACAGTTCCCGGAAGATAAAGCGCATCGGTGTGCTTAATAAGCGCATCTACGTCACCTACTATCTTTCGGCTGTAAAGCCTTCCCTCATAAATCGTTGTAATTCCCGTGCATACACCGCCGTCAAAATCCTGCTGACGTCTTAGCATCTCAAGAAGTATCGGCGCTGCAGCTCTTTTACCTGCATATCCTGCAATATTACACATTTCTACTCTCCTTATTCAAAAATTATAGGCAGGAGTTTTTCCTCCCTATATAATACTATAACGTTAGGTTTTTGTAAAGAGATTTAATCAAAATTGTTTTAAATTTTCATGCTTTATATTAAAACAAAAGCTTTCCTTCAATTTTTGTAAGCTCTTTTCCCTGAAATATCTCAAATGCGTTTTTTTCATAGTCAAGAGGTGTCAATTCTCTTACTCTCTCGATATTATTAGTATTTTTGGGACTCACCTCATAAAGCCATACCGTGCCGGGATATACGAAGTTAGTCATAAGAGTGTCGAGAAGATCATTCCAATCTATCTTTCCCTCTCCGGGAAGAAGATGCCTTTCATTTACGAAATCGTAGTCGGAAATATGTAAGGCTACTATCTTGCTTCCGACAGCTTTAGTGAAGTCTTTATAGCTTTCGGAAAGAAGGTGGTTTGTGTCGTAACAAACGCGAAGAAGCGGGTGTGCTGATATGAGTTCAAGAATTTCCGCAGAATCTCTGCCAAGGCAGGTACGTGGCAAATTTTCAACTGCAATAATCGCTCCACACTCAGCCGCTATTTCAGCAAGTCTGGCAAGGCTCTTCTTAGCGCATTCCATTCTCTCTGCTCTCTCGGAATCAGCAATCGGCTCTCCGCTTGCGTGAACTACAAATTTCGCTGATTTATACATATTCTCTGCCATTGCGCGGCGTATAATATCCGCCATCATCTCAACCGATGCGTCTGCAAGCTCGGGCTTAGAAATATCTATTTTGTCAAATGGGCTGAATGGGAGATGTATCGAATCTACGGTAACTCCGTAATCGTGTGAAAGTCTTGCGAGCTTTTTGAAATCCATCTGTGCCATGTGGCATTCCGGCAGCGAAAGCTCCGTATAATAGATAAATCCCTTTCTGTATGAATCGAAAAGCTCATCGTTTATGTCCTCAAGATTGTTACCGCACGTGGACATTCCTCGGTTGTAACCCGTTTTCTTGTTAGAGGTCTGGAAAACCGTATACTGATATCCGTTGGGGTTATCCTGAACGATATTGTTAACGTATATATCCCTTACGTCAGCGCGCAGCTCCAAGGCAAACTTTGCATTTCTTGAATGAACCCCGTTAATGTATATATTGTTAATATCTCCTGCTGTATATCCGTCACCGTAACCCGTGTAAAGACAAAGCACAGACCATTTTGCGCCCTGCTCGCTTTCCTCGATATTTTCTATATTTACGTTATAGACCTTATCGCCGTTTGCCGCAAGACATATCATAACGTGATGCAAACCGCCGACTTTTACGTTTTTAACCTCTATATCGTGAATGTCATGTGAATAACCGTCAACGCATCCTGCAGCCATCGTCATCGGATATACTGACTTTGCATTCGGATACGTATATCTGATGCCTTTTGATAATGCCGTACATGCAACGCCGTCATCCGTAACGTAGCCCGTAAGATTTTCAACCTTACAGTGATGGCAGCCCGATCTGAAATCAATTCCGTCGCCGTTCTTGCAGAAAGAATAGATTGCAATATCGTGAATATATACGTTAGAGGACCACTCAAACGTTATTGCCCAACACATAGTTTTGGAAAGCTCAATACCCGATATTTCAAAATTATCAGCCTTGGCAAAGGCAATCATCATGGTGCGCCAGCCCCTTTTTATTTTGTTTTGCGCTTTTTCTTTCGCCGCAAAATCGTAACCGTTGCTATTCCTCCACCGATGAGGGCAAGCCCTCCCAAAACGCAAGGAAGCACCAGCTCCACCAAAAGGTTATTGTTGTTTCCGGTATCGTAATTCACATCCCGTATGGCGCGGATAAACTGTGCCTCAAAGACAAGCTCGTGCTCATCCCCTGTCAAAATAACAGGTACGTTTTTCCCCCAGGAAACGAAATTATAAACGTACCTGTCATCCCCTTCCTTGTGGGGATTTGGCGGAATTTCAAGCTTTTCACCATACCCGTAGGTCTTCTCGAGAAGTACCTTTCCTTCGGATTTAAAAACAACGTGATAAACAATGGGTTCCACCACAAAGGAAACGTCCACAGCACTCTCAGGCATTACAAAGCTATATCCATCCAGCACGATCGTATTCCCGTCAGCATCCTTCACCTCGATCCCCGTGATCTCATATCCCGTATCACAGGTCACGTTTAAGGATACGGTACTTCCGATCAAGGCATCGGCATCAAGCGCCATTGTGTTGCAAAGTGGATTGTGCTGTACTCTGAGCGGATACGCGTACGCGAGGCGCACAGTCACCCCCGAAAAAGCAGGAATACTGCCTTGCTCGATCCGCGTTTCCTCCCCGGAGACGTCGCACAGGAAAAATGCAGTTCTTTTTCCGTCTTCAAATTCCCGGTGGGGTAAATGCAGAGCGGTAACCCCTTCTTCGAGCTGAATTTCCCGAAGGGCATTGTCATAAAAGCGTAGCTCGTAAAAATCCTCTCCATCACTTTCAAAGCTTTGAAGAACGATCCGCGTACATCCCGCATCCCTTAAGGACGTAAGGTGTTTAAGGGAAACGGAAAGCTTGCATCCGTTCTCCCACAAAAGAGAAAGTCCCTTTTCAAGCTCTGCTGCATATCCCAAGGTATCCGCCACCCCTACAGAGGAGAATTCACCCGCGAGAACAGTCAGGGTGTGTTGGTCGGTCGTAATGGGCAAAGGCTCCGATACCCCTCCGATCGCATAAGGCTTTCTTTCATAAAGAGCGGTATAGGTAGCTTCCCCCTTGACCGCCTCAATTTCGGGAGAAAAACCAAGAAACGTGCATCTCTCGTTTGGTGAAACAATTGCCGTTTCTCCGCTAAAGGAAGGAATAGAGCCGTATTCCCACATCTCGGTGGTAACGTTCTCCCCTACCTCCCAATGGATCGCAAACTTTTTTGTGATCCTTTGAAATTCACCAACGTAAGTAACGTCTCCCGTCACTCTTCCGATCTCTTGATTCCAACCCGAAAATTGATACGCATATCCATAGGTATCGTATGACCTACAGGGTACGTCCGTCCCGGGCTTTGGAATGCTTCCATAAGACCAGCGCGCTGTGTGATCCGTCACAACGCCATCCCCGTCCTTGATCCTCCAGGTAACGGTGTAGATCTTTTGTGTCATTTCATAATGCGGATAAACGTCGATATCCGCCACGACAAGGGAAAGGTCCACCGTCTCGCCGTCAGCACCAACCCACCCAAGAGTACGGTAGGTGTAGGCAGGGGACAAAGCATGCTCGGGCACTTCTTTATAAACTCTTCCACCGTAATTGACACTGACGGTATCCAATACGGTTCCGTCGATGTCGTGGAAGATCACTGTTTTTTGATTGGTAATGGATACGTTACGCAAAAGCGTTTTCGAAAACGAAAGCTCCATATCCTCAATAGGACCGTTGTATTTTTTTAGCGTTCCGTTTCGAACCTCCTCGGCAAGGCGCATGGACAAGGGCTCGGCATCGGGAAGCATGGGTGGACTTGCAGGATAGCTCTCCACCCTTTCGGGAATTCCCCCTTCATCGGGATCGGCAACGGCGGCAGGCGCCGTACCGGGATGCTCTACCGCCTCGGGAGCGATCGGCTTTCGATCGGGACGCGCTACGCTTGGCGCCTTGACAGGCGCGGGGCAAGCGGCTTCCTCCGCATACGCCGGCATGGGAGACACGCGGGGATCCCAGTCTCCGTCGGCAAGAATTTGAATAGGCTCCACGATCTCACCAAGTCGAAATCCCACGATCTTCCACTTTGAATCATCCCTTTGACCGCTCTCATCAAGACAGGTGGAAATAACGTATAATTGGCCTATCAGCTGCAAATAGTGCTCCCGCTTCCCCTCCATGTCAAGCACCTGCTCTACACTCGTGTTTTCAAGCAATGCACTCAGCGACATATACAGATTGGTAAAATGGAGCTTCAATTCCTCATAATGCTCTGAAAAATAAGCATATCGTTTGGCTGTTCCCTGATATCCGGACGTGGCAGCCGTCCAATACAAAGGATCGTAGCCGGTAATCAGCTCACGAAGCGCTACGGTCGAATCCCCGGCAAGATTCACGTCCTCCTCCGAACAGAGGAGCACGTCAACGAGCTCATCCTTTCGGTTTATCACCTCGGTGACCGTAGAGCCCATGATCGCACCGCGCAGACTCCATCGCCTGCTGTCCGATACGTAAATATAATCCATCAAGGCAAGCTTTGCTTCGACGGTCGCCATCGAAGCAAGATAATTTTGATAAGCGGTGTATTTACTGTACTCCGCCTCATATTCCCTTACTTTTTCGTAATACTTCTGCCACTGCTCGTACGCGGCGTTTTTGACGATGTATTCACTCCGCGCCTCGCGGTATGCGTCATATGCCGCCAACTGCTCGTTGTAGGAGGCAAGCGCCTCACAGTAGGCGGTATAGGCGGCCTTGTTTGTTAAATACGTTTGCCAAGTGTTATATGCGTCGACCTTGCTTTGGTATGCCTCAAGCTCTTCCTCATAGCCTGCCATCGCATCGTAAGCAGCCTTTCCCACAAGATAAGCTTCGTTTCTCAACGTTGTCACGGTCTCCTTCGGTACCGTAACGCTCCAGCTGTAGTCCACCTCCATTTCGAAATCCTCGGAGCGAAACAAATTTCCAAAATGACCGGTATAATGATCCCCCTCCGGGGTAAGCTCAAGAACCTTTCCGTCAACTCTTGCCGTTGTGGGAAGCCACGTTACGGTGGCCCCGTTGGTGGCTGTATATTGATAGGGACGCACCGTAATGGAAAGTACCCCTTCCTCTCCGTCATAGTCGGTCGAGACTGCGGAGGCGGGGATCGCACTGTTATAGCCAAACGTGATCCCCATTTGGTCCAAATACTCTGCCGTAGCATTGGTGGGATCCTTTTCAAAAAGATAGCGGTACAGATCCGCCCCCCTGTATTCCGTATTGTTTTCGCGGCCATAGAGTCCAAAATCCAAGGAGTTCTCCTCCTCTGCCGCCGCGGGCAGTGCCGCCCCCAACGGAATCGCGGCACATAGCAAGAGCGCCAGAAGCATGGCCACGCAATATATCATTCTACGTTTCATAGCATCATTCCTTTATATAAAGATACACAGTAATGATACCATAATAAGGTGTGAAAGTCAAGTAAACAATTTAGAATAGTGAGAAACGTAAAGAATTCTCACTCAACGATAAGAGGAAAAGACCTCCAAAAGCTTAAACCGAACGCGGTATACGGGATGATCGGTCTCGGTAATGACCTGATATTGCGACGGGGTAAGTCCCACCGAAATAAAGGCATCCTCCGCTCGCTCCCCCGAAACCGATGCCGCGCCGAGACACAAGGGGGGGAAAAGACAGCACCACCAGTTTTTTCCCTCCCCGTCACCGATACGAATCTGCAAGGAAACATATTCACCCGCGGGAAAGCAAAAGCTGTCATAGTTTTTTTCGGGATAGTACTCTTCGCTCAAAAGGACCGTTACGCTGTCATCCTTTCCCGCTTTTTGCAGAACAGAACGCGCCGCTTCTTCAATTTGCTGCGTTTGACGTGAAAGAAGAGAAATGGCTTCCTTGCGGTCAGTGCAATTTGAAAGGATCGGATTGGTCAACTTAAGCACCTCGTCACGCACTGCCAATTTGATTGCCTGATCCTCCTCGCTGTCCGAATTTGCAATCACGTGTAACCGCACCGTGGTTTGGTATATTTTCTCCTCACCGTGAACGGGCATGATCGCGATCAGAAAAAGCAACAGCGTAAACGAAAGGGTGAGCGTAAATATTTTTTTACACATAAAAAGATCCTCCTTTTTGGAAAGCATTACGTTATCTTTTTCCAAAAAGGAGGCATTTTATTCAATTTAGCAAAGAAAAGTCAATTGCATCCAAAAGCTTTTTCTGCGCCTCGACAATATCTGCGCCAAGGATCGTACATCCCGCAGCCTTCACGTGTCCCCCACCACCAAAGGAAGCACAGAGGGCCGAAACGTCAAAACCGCACGCACTTCGCGCAGAAACACGGAATTTTCCCTCGGGAGAGGGTTGGCGGATGACAAATGCAAGCAACACTCCCGCCACCGATCTTGCAACGTCAATCAAGGTTTCCAGGTGTACGTCCTCAAGTTCCAGGTCGTTTTTCAGAGTATAGGGAAACGCGATTACCGCTACACGCCCATCCGCATAAAGCGAAAGCTTGGAAAAGCCTGCCGCCTCGGCACGCAGCTGCTCCATGCTTTTGCTCTCAAACAAAAGATGGTTAATGCTTGCCGCGTCGATTCCAAAGGAAAGAAGCTCGGCGGCACGCACGTGCGTGTGTGGCGTGGTGTTGGAAAAGCGAAATCCGCCCGTGTCCGAGCTGATCGCGGCATAAAGCGCGGTGGCAAGCTTTTTTGTAAATACAAGCTTTTTTTGATCTGCCAAAAGCTTGCAAAGATCAAATAAGATCTCCCCTGTCGCGGCAGCGTCGGGACGTATATATGCAAATTTTGCATACACCTCACCTTTCCCGTGATGGTCGATCATCAGATCGACCCGATCGCCGAAGCGTTCATAAAGGCTGTCCAACTGAGAGGGAGAAGCAGTATCCACGCTCACAATGCGGGAAACGGAGAAATCGCTTGGAATGCTTTCGGAAAGCACGCTTCCCTGCTCCCCAAACAAAAGGAAGGAGAGACGTGTGGAAACCTCACAAGCACAAACGCAGTACGCGCGGGAGCCAAGCGCCTCCAAAATTTTTTTCATAGCGTAAGCAGATCCAACGGCATCAGCATCGGGAGCACGGTGAAAGAGCACCAGCGTATCCTGTACTGTCTCCAATTTGGGAAGGATCGAATCAAACGAAATATATTCGCTCATGCCTCGTTCCCATCCTCTTCACTTTCTTCTTCATCCTCCTCGGGAGAAATGTCAAGATTGTTGAGAATGGACGCGATGTGCGCACCGTAAGCAACCGAGGCATCCTCGATAAAGGTCAATTCGGGGGTCATTCTCAAATTGAGAGAGCCCGCCAGCTCGCGGCGGATAAAGCCTGCCGCTGCACGAAGCCCCTTTGCGATCTCTTTTTTGTCTCCGCCCATTGCCGAATAATATATTTTTGCATACTTAAGGTCTGCGGTACAATCTGCCGCCGTAATGCTGATAAAAGCGTCGCTGACTCTGGGATCCTTTACACGACGCAGGATCACGGTCAGCTCCTTTTGCATTTCCTCGTTAATTCGACCTCTTCTGTATTTAGCCATATTACATTCCTTTCTTTTAAAACGAAGGACGGGGGTGTCCAAATGCGTTTCGCATTTTACCGACACCCCCGTTTTGGATGTAGAAACGAAGAAAAATCAGTTCTCTTCTACAGCGTCGATCTCAGCTGCTTCTTCAACTGCTTCTTCAGCTGCTTCCTCAGCCTCGACCTCAATAGCCTCATCCTCGGCGCCCTCTTCAACAGCGGCAACCTCATCCTCAGCCTCGATAGCCTCTACAGCCTTCTTCTTACCGAAGATCTTTACAAGAACAACAGCGGCAACTGCGCAAACTGCAAGAGCAGCAGCAACGATACCGATGATCTTCCAGATCTGGCCGTCCTTCTTTACTACGATAACATCGTGTTCCATGATAAGCCCTCCTTCTTTTTTAGCACCATCTCTCAAGGAGACATCATATGCTTTAATAACAGTATATCATTTTTTTAAAAAAAATCAATACCCTGACAAAAAAATTTTATTTTTTTTCAAAATCTATTTCTTTTTATTTTAAAATGTGATAACATATAAGGGAATTTCAAGGAGCAAACGTAAAAAAGGAGAAAAAGCAATGACCTATCAAGAGCTTACAAGTACACTTTCCGCATCGGGGATCGAAGCTGCCGAGTGGGAAGCCCAGCTCATGCTCTCTCATTTTTTCTCCGTTGGGCGCGCCTCCCTTATGTCCTCTCCCGATGCATCTTATGAGAGTGAGGACTTCAGAACCGCTCTTTCGCGCAGATGCAAAAGAGAGCCGCTTCAATATATCCTTGGCGAATGGGATTTTTACCGTCAAAGCTACGAGCTCTCGCCCGATTGTCTCATTCCAAGGAGCGACACCGAGATTTTAGTGGAGGAAGCAATCAAGCGTCTCCCGAAAGATGCCGTTTTTGCCGATCTTTGCACGGGGAGTGGGTGCATTGCGATCTCCGTTCTTGCCGAGCGCCCCGACACCGTTGCCTATGCCGTAGATAAATTTGAGCGCACCCTCGCCTTGGCAAGCCGTAATGCACTAAAAAACAACGTAAAAGACCGCTTTACGCCTCTTTGCTTTGACGTTTTGGAAAAGAATTTTCCATCTGACATCCACTTTGACGCGATCCTGTGCAACCCCCCTTATATTCCGTCAAGCGATATTGCCGGGCTTTCTCCTGAAGTGCAGTTTGAGCCATTGGCGGCGCTGGACGGCGGAGAGGATGGGCTTTTGTTTTACCGCACACTCCTGCAAACGATGCGTCCGCACCTCAAGAAAAACGGATTTTTCCTGTTTGAGATCGGATACGATCAAGGGAATGCGCTTATGTCACTTGCTAAGAAGCACCGTTTCCAAGAGGCTTACGTATTACGTGACCTTGGCGGGAACGACAGAGTTGTATATCTCTCATAAGAAAGGAACGAAAGGTGAAGATCATAGTACTTGCGGGCGGTTACTCGCCCGAGCGTGAGGTCTCGCTAACCTCCGGAAGTCTCATTGCCAACGCATTGATGGAAAACGGGCATCGCGTCTGCCTTTTGGACGTATACGTAGGATTGTCCACCCTTCCCGCCGATCCCGATACGCTGTTTCGCACTGTCGGCTCATATCACCACAAGGTCAGTGAGGTCATTCCCGATCTTGCCGCACTCAAGCAAGAAACGCAAAACGGCGATGCAATGATTGGCAAAAACGTGATAGAGCTTTGCAAACGCGCAGACATCGCATTTTTGGCACTCCACGGCGGAATTGGGGAAAACGGACAGCTTCAGGCAACGCTTGACAGCTTTGGGATCCCCTATACGGGCTCCGGCTATATCGGCAGTCTCCTTGCCATGGACAAGGACATTGCAAAAAAGCTTTTGCGTGCCGCAGGAGTCAACACCCCCGACTGGCTCGCCGTCGATCCCAAAACCACTACCTCGCGCGAGATCCTTTCAAAAATCGATCTCCCCTTGGTAGTAAAGCCTTGTAGCTGTGGCTCCAGCGTAGGGGTATCGATGGTAGAGAGTGAGGAAGATCTAAAAAATGCCCTTGCTGCCGCGGCAGCATGGGATGACTGCGTTCTTGTGGAAAAAAGAATCGAGGGGCGCGAGCTTACCGTCGGTATTCTTGACAGAATGACACTCCCCGCCGTAGAGATCATCCCCAAAGAAGGCTTTTACGATTACAAAAACAAATACCAAGGCTCCACGGAAGAGATCTGTCCTGCCCCCATTTCCGGGGAGATAGCAGACGAGGCGGCACACATGACGCGCATCGGCTTTGATGCGTTACGGCTTTACGGCTACGCGAGATTTGACTACCTTCTGGATCGTCAAGGAACTTTATGGTGCCTGGAGGCCAATACCTTGCCCGGTATGACTCCCACCAGCCTTTTGCCGCAAGCCGCAGCGGCGGTCGGTATCGGCTACAACGCACTTTGTGAAAAGCTGATCGAGGTCAGCTTAAAAAAGAAAGCAACGTAAAAACCAAAAGCGTACAAAAAGACTTCGGCATGCCGAAAGCCTCTTTGTACGCTTTTATTTTCTTGAAGCGGAGGGTAAAAAAGTCATCCTACCGTCCGTAAAGTCGATTCCAATTTCTAAATTTTTTAGCGGAAAGCCCCGAGATCTGCGTACCCGTAATCCGATAGCTCCAGTTTCCGTCGGCGCTTCCCGGGGTATTGAGTCGCGTATCCCGCCCAAAGAGGAGAAGATCCTGCACCGGAAGGATCAAAAGACGCGCGTGACTTGCAAACATGGTACGCAACACGGCATCATAGCATCCGTCCCAGTCGCCTTCATATCCGCAATACCTCATCAAGTGCTCCCTTTGTGCCTCGGTCTGCTCCCAAACGTAGCCCAGAAGTGTATTGTTATCGTGGGTTCCCGTATACGCCACACAGTTAAGATCGTAGTTGTGCGGAAGGTGCGGAGAATTATCATCCCCCAAAAAGCCGAATTGAAGCACGCGCATTCCGGGATATCCGCTGTCACGAACAAGTTTTTCCACTGCGGGAGTAACGTCCCCAAGATCCTCCGCGATCATCAATGCATCGCGACAAATAGGGGAGATGGCACGGATCAATGCCATGCCGGGCCCCTTTTTCCATTTTCCGTTCCTTGCCGTGGTGTCTTTGGCAGGGATGCTGTAATAGGATTCCAAGCCTCTGAAATGATCGATCCGCACACCGTCAAAAAGCTCCATCATAAAACGCATACGAGCGCGCCACCAGGCGTATCCGTCGGCTTTCATGCACTTCCAATCATACAGCGGATTTCCCCAAAGCTGTCCATCCTTTGAAAAATAATCGGGAGGGCAACCGGCGACCGCCTTCATGTTTCCCGCCTTGTCCAATTGGAAAAGCGTGCGGTTTTCCCACACGTCGGCGCTGTCGTACGCCACGTAGATCGGCACGTCCCCTACGATCGAGATGCCCTTTTTATTGGCATAGTCCCTTACCGCCATCCATTGCTTATAAAAGGTATATTGCGTAAACGCCCATGCAAAGAACACGTCCTCGTCAAAGGATTCGCCCTTCCATTCGTTCCACGCCACGCCTCCCTCAGCCTCTCTGATCGCCATATAACGGCAAAAGCTCTCGGTGGCAGGATGCGCTTTTATGAATTCCAGAATCGCAGAACGATCCTTCACTCGCGCCGCCGCACGCGCAAGAAGCGCAAAGCGTTCTCTGTCCAAGCGTTCAAACTCACAGGCATAGGGTGTTTTTTGCTTTGCTTCCTCCAATTCTTCCTTGGTAAGAAGCCCCTCCGTATAAAGCGTGGGAAGATCGATAAAATTGGGATTAAGGCTAAAAGCACCAAAGGATTTATAGGGAGAATGATATTCGTCCGGAATACAAAACGGAAGCACCTGCCACACCCCAAAGCCACTCTCGGCAAGAAAATCGATCCACTCAAATGCTTCTCTTCCGAGAGAGCCCTCGGAATATTCTCCCCACAAGGAAGAGACGTGCATTAATACACCGCTTTGTCTTTTCATACTTTTATTCCTTTCCTCACTGACAAATTGGGGTAAAAAAAGGACCGATCCATTTGTGAATCGATCCTTTTTTGGAGCTGGTAATCAGAATCGAACTGATGACCTCGTCATTACCAATGACGTGCTCTACCGACTGAGCCATACCAGCAATGTCTTACGACTTTGTTATTATAGCAGATTCGGTAACGTTTGTCAATAGTTTTTTGAAATATTTTAAGGAAAATATTTTTGTGCCAAATGTCAAAGACTTATTCCGGCAACTCCATGCGTTGCAATTTTTCAATCAGTGCAACCCCGCTTTGTGCCTTGTCAATACGTTCCTCAAAAATCATTTGCATAAGATTTGTCAAAAGCTCGTTATGCGCCTCGCAAACAAAAATATTTTTCATTTTAGGAGTCTTTGCACGGAAGCCATCGGCGATCATATCCACCGTAAAGGAGGAAAGCTCCTCATAATACCCAAACCTTGTGGGAACAAGACACCACGAGTCAAAGAGCTGTGCAAGTGCTTTCTCGTTACCGATGGGAGCATTGATGTATTCCATATACTTCTCAAAGCAAGCCTTTTCCTCGCCGTCAAGAAGAACGATATCCGTGTCAAAACGGTAGGGATGGATCAAGAGTGTAATTTTCTCGCTTGAAATGTTCAATTCGGTGATATATCCGTGAAACCACGCGGGGGTCACGTTTGGAAAATGCGGGAAATAAAAGTTCCCCATGCCGTAAACAATAGGGGCTCCGTGATAGATTTCGTAGCCTTGCGGACAGTGCGCATGCATACAAACCACCGCAGCAGCACCGATATCCACAAAATGGCGACAGATCTCGCGGCGGCGAGGCGACGGGAAGGGATAGCCCTCGTGTCCCGTATGGAAGTAGATGATGGGAAGCATTCCCTTCTCCCTCGCCGAAAGGATCTCATGCGTAACGTACTCCAAGCGATAAGAGGAGGTTCCCGGCTCGCACTCCGAAGCTCCGCCAAACTCGTTTTCACAAATTGCGATCAAGGCTATCTTCACACCATCCTTTTCAAGAACGGCAGGGCGATACGCCTCTTTTATGCTTTCACCGGCACCAATACAAAGATATCCCTCGCGCTCAAAAAGAGCCTTGGTTTCCCGCATTGGGGCAGCACCGTAATCCATGGTATGGTTGTTCGCAATTCCCACCACCGTGGGGGAAAGCGCGCGGATATATTCTGCATAGGCTTTGCTTGAGATCAGATTGGGACCGTCTTTTACAATGGGAGTATGCGCTTCGCGCTCTCCGAATACGTTTTCCAAATTAACGATCGAAAAATCAGCCTTTTGAAACAATGCGGCAGGCTCACGCATTGCTTCATGTATTTTTTCTTTTTCGGGAATGCCTTCAATATAGTTAAAGGACATATCCGCAGCCAACATCAGCTTCATTGTTCAGTTCCTCCCAAAGAATCTTTTTTGGTTGATAGCAGGATCTATACTCCTCCAATTGTAACATATAAAAAAGCCAAAGTCAACAAAATCAACTATACTTTTTTGCTTCCTTTGTACGTTTTTGAAAAAGAAAAACTTTTTTCAAAAAAGGTATTGACAAACAAATCCAAATGCTGTATAATATCAAAGTACGAAAAACGAATATGTGGCATTAGCTCAGCTGGATAGAGTGTTTGGCTACGAACCAAAAGGTCGGGGGTTCGAATCTCTCATGCCACGCCAAAAGCCCAACAGGATCGCATCGTGATTCTGTTGGGCTTTTGTTATGTTATTTGACATTCGAACCCCCACAAATTGCCATAGCAATTTGTATGAATTTGCGTTATCCCAACAACAACACAGCAGAGCATATCAGCGCAAATTTGGGTTCATGAATCCCTCATGCCACGCCAAAGCATCAAAACCGAGGAAATAACAGATTTCCTCGGTTTTTCTTTGTTTTTCTCTTTTTTTCTAATGTTTGCGTGTTTCGATTGAACATCGTCTTATGGGCTGTTTTAGGCGTTTTAAGTGTACTTTTTGCTGTTTTCTGTTGTCAAAGTGTGGTCATGCCGCACCGTACCCACAGTACGCAAACAGCCGTTCCTTCTCTTCCTTGGAAAGATCCAGCTTGTTGATGTACGCCTTGACTTGGTTCGCACCGTTCGTTTGGCGATATCCAAGATACCCCATCACCATGTATTTTTCCGTTGCCGTAAGCCTTAAGGAAGACACAAGCTTTGTGACCTTCGCTTTGCGAGAGCCGCTGATCGTCTTGCGTGCCTTCCGCTCCTCCGGGGTAAGATCCTTCCGTTTCAGCTCTTGCTTGATGGCGCGCACCTCACCGATGCCGTCAAAGAATCTGCCAACGTTCTTCATAGCATCCGCGGAGAACATGGTCAAGGAGCGCCCGATCTCGTTCTTGGAGCGCATCAAAGCACTTCGCTCGGTCATAAGGGAGTTTTGCTGGGTCTCCAAAATCACGCGTTCGAGCAGCTTCCCCGCGGCAACCTTATTTTCCTCGGTGCCGACCTTGGGACCGCCGTTCTTTTCCACCTGTGCCTGGCACGCGCCCCATGCAACGTAAATGACGTTGCGATCCGACCACCCGATGGGCTTCATCAAAACATCCACCGCCGTGTTCCTGGCTCTCTTTGCAACGCTCTGCGCCTCGACCGCGGTATTTTCCTCGTGTCGAAGCTTGGCAAGCGGACAGTACTTGTCTACTTCTTTTTCTTTTACCTTTTTTGAAGCCTTGGCATTATTTTCATAAAATTCATTGTTGACATTCAGAGCTTTTCGTAGTATACTGGTAATGAAAAGGTGACCTTCGTCGCGGATACCCTCACTCTTTTGAGTGGTTGGCTCCGTATTGAACGACGAGGTTGCCTTTTCTGTTATTACATCGTGTAAATACATCCGTTGGCTCTGATTGTCGCGTTGAATCATAACACCCATATAATATTTTTCGCCTGCGATGGTGATAGGAGCCGCAACGGTAATTCTTTGATAGGGCTTATTGTCCGGTTTCCAAACGTCAATAATACGCCCTTTTGCAATAACTTCCGGAATCGCGGCAAAAGAAATCACTTTTTGTCTTGTCAATCCATGAGCTTTATCATCTCGAAAACTGGATTTTGTTATCGAAACAGCCCCAAGTTCAGGGTGCACCGCGCTATTTCCAAAAGAATCAAAGAAGTTAATTACGCGATCCTTCAAAGACGTAGCCCCATCGTCGGCAAATTCCTGTCCCGAAAGTTCTGAAACGTTTTTCATTTTCAAAACAGCTTTAGCGTTTTTGTGAAGTTTCTCCTCACTCATCCCCGCTTCGATGCGGTTGGGGTGTTCCTCCGCCTCCCGCCTTGCCTCCGAGAAAGCCTTGGCAATTCCGCGCGCGATGCAATCTCCATCCAAAACGTTGTTAGCGGCAATCACAGAGGAATACTGTGAGAACCACACCTTCGGGTTGGCACCGAGAACGCTTGTCGCGTAGGCGCCTCGCACCTTGCCGATGAGCTTATCAAGGGTACGGTCGGTCTCCGACATGGAGTGCATCCCCTCAATATCGTTTTTGAGAGTGCGGAGGTAATTCATCGCGTATTTGCCAAAGCCCGTGTCAAGCTCGGTATTGACCGTAACGGGAACACCGGGACCGTCGTTGATATTGAGGTTTGCCAGCTTGTTGAAGTTATCTACAGCGATCGAAAGGCCATTGTAAATGCTGACCTGGTTGATATGCCGCAAAATTACGGCATCCACGGTATCGATGTAAAGCATGGCATTCGCGCCCTTGACGGTATCTTTGTTCATGGAGAGGTTATTGACACGCTCCATGGCTTCCAGGATCGAATCTGAATCCAGGTTGATGGGACGGGAGGAGCGCACGATCGGGTAATAGTAGTTGTCAAGATCCACGTTGGTACGACCCTGGCGCTCGTTGTCGGTCTCGATCTTCAGCTTGGCGCATTCGCCGATCACGTCCTCCACGTGCTTGATATATGCAAGATCGGTGCTATCAAGCACTCCCTCGATATCCGTTTGCAAAGCCTTGACAAGTGCCAGAGCTTCGGCATCGGAATACTTGGCAGCGGGATCACCTAAGGGGGCAAGCTTATGGGAATCGTTGGTCTTTTTATCTGCCCAAACGTATCCGCTCTCTACAAGTCCCTTATGGGAGTGCTCGCGCTTGCTCGTCATGTAAAGGGAGATCAGCACGTTTCGCGGGATCTTGTGTCCGCGGAATTCCACTTCCTCGGCAAGTCGGTTCTCGTACTTGTTGTGCTCTTCAAAAAAGGATTGATACTTGTGCCCAAGCTCAGCACGGAGTAATGCAGTCTTCATGCAGCCTTGGCGCAGGTCCTCATAAACCGAAGTAAAGAAGCCCTTGCGGTACCCGTCGGCATAGCGCATCACCGCAGCGGGATCCAGTACGTCCTTAAGGAGTTGAAAGATCTTATCCGTCACGCCGCGTTTCAGCTTTTTCACTCTGCGGACGTTTGCAATATTCTTCTTCGCGATCTCCACGGCGTCCACGTACCGCCCGTTTCGATAGACCATGTTGTAGGTTTCAATCAGCTTGGAGAAGTAAGAGACCGCGAGATCGGCACGCTTGATATCCTCGCCTGTCAGCCGCCCCTTGCCCTTGGCAAGCGCTTCCAGGCACGCCTTGACCTCTTCGTTGTAATAGCGGTTAAGCTCAATCTTTCCGTCGTCCGTCGAATGGTCACGGAAAAGCTCGTTCTCCTTCGTGTACCACTCGTTCACCGACGCGAAGAGCTTGCGCGTATTCTTATCCAGGAGCTGGCCCGCGCGCGTCATGCCCGTGAGC
>JAZNEQ010000024.1:0-12686 GCA_045588715.1 Eubacteriales bacterium
GGGGATGAGCTCCACAAGCCCCACGCCGATGATCAGCAGCGTGGACGTCAGATTGGGAAGCACCTTTTCCTCAAACCATACCTTCATGGCGCCCGGATCGTAAAAGGAGGTATTCTCTGCCGCCGCCACGGTCTCCTCCGCACCCACGGGAAAGCCCGAGAGCAGTGCAAGAGCAACCGCTAAAAGCATGACCGCATAGATTCTTTTTTTCATACCGCCGCCCCCTCCTCTTCCGTATTTTCTTCGTGCATTCCAAGGATCTCACGGGCTTCTTTTTTACACTCCTCGGCGTATGCGTGATACGCTGCAAACTCAAGGGGCTTTTCGTCCCGCTGGCGCAGGATCGCAAGCTCTGCGTTGACAGAATATCTTTTTCGTATCAGCTCCCCGACAAGCTCGGGGTACAGCCGCTTTTGTGTGCCGTTCAACTTTGCAAGCTTGATTCTGTAAGATTCCATATTGCCTCCTCCTTAAGCTTTTTCAAATGCGATTTTGATTTTTGGCATATTATATTGGTACTCATAAGCGCCACCCTCGCAAGTCATACCATATATATCATCCTCGGAATAACGCGGGATGACGTTTATAGAATTACACACCGACCTGTCAAAGACGGGATCTATATTTAAAATATCGGTAATGTCCGTTATAATGGGAAGCGCAAGCCGTACAATCGACGTAGTATCGCTGTAGTCAGCGACAATGCTCTCGCCTGCTTCAGGATCGTACTGATACGACTCGATTTTTGTCGTTTGTTTGTAATATACCTTATCGCCATCAAAGTAAATATAGTTTCCTCTGACACCGAAATGAGGAAGAAGCGTATACCAATTCGACGGCATTTCAAACAGAACCATGCCTGTGTCCGTCTCGATCCTTTGCGGGAAGTTACGTTCAATCTGCCAATAGTAATATTCGTCACGGTATGCCGATTCGCACCCATGAATCTCCAAGATTTGCGCATATTGTTGCATACCGCTTGGAATATCCATATAGCCGGAATCGCTACTCTCCACGATAACATCGTCTTGCTTATCCAACCACGCTTCAATAGAAGCAATACGCTCCTCATGCGTGCCATAGTTGTCGGTAAGATGTTTGAGATTGATCGCGTGCGCGTCATTCGTCGGTGTGCCAACCGCCACGGCTCCTCCCTCCACGCGAATCGGAATCGTGCTTTTATCCGCAGTCAGGCTCGTCCCGTAAAGGATCGTCCCCTTACCGGGAGATTCTGCATATACATATATGTTATTGCTTACGTTTTGGATCTTATCCACCTTTCCCGAAAGCTCCTTTTGCAGCGCCTCTTTGACCTCTCCAAAGTCACTTTCAAGAATATGGAAAATCCCAAAGAAATCATACACCCCGTCACCGAGATCAAATTTTGCCGCAAGGCTATATTCTTTTCCCTGATAAACGTACGTTCCTGCGTTGGCAACTCTCTCCTCGTCATCTGTCTGTTCAAACCAAAAATCCGGAACGCCTTCTTCTACGATAAAAATACGATCTCCGGTAAGCAGCTCATAAAAGATAAAGTCAAGATAAATGTCAAATTCAAGAAGTCGTATAAATTCCGCAAACGTATTCAAAACGTAACTTTTCTGTGTCCCGTCCAAACGCTTTTCAAGAGTCGTAATATTTTCTTTGTTTCCCTGAATAAGCGAAGCGTACTGATCCATGCGGCTTTTTTGTTGCTTGATCGCCACCTCATGACCGTTGATGGCTGACCTGTTCTCTTCGATCGCCTTTTTGTTTTCTTCGTGCTCCTCCACTACCGTCTCATACCCCGTAAGGCGATCTTGCAGGGTGGCGATCGCTTGATCCCTGTTTGCGATACCATCCTTATTTTCGTTGATCGCACCGACGAGTGACGACTTATCTTTGGTTTTAAGATCCGCCAGTGTGCCGATGGCGCCTTTATTTGTGCTGATCGCGGTCTTGTTTTGATCGATGGCAGTCTTGTTTTCGTTGATCGCGCCGACCAGGGTTTGGGCGGTCGTTGTGAGAGCATCGCTTCCAATCTCCCCATCAAGCTCCTCCAGTGCTGCGTTCGCTTCGTCGACAACGCGATCGATTTCATCGATAACGTTATTCTCACCGTATACGATCGGTTCAAAAAATGCTTTTTTTATATCCGCTGCGCTCTTTCCTCTTGCGCTTGGATTATCGGGCAGAGAGTATGCGGAAAGAGCTTTGATCTTTGATTTTACAGTATCCGTTACTTTTTCTATTTGTTCCATTTATTTCACCCCCCTGTTTTTATGAGTGTATTTGTATTCCGCCCCGATGCGGTGTACCGCGCAGGGCGCCGCTTCCTCCGAAAGAATGTGAAAGCGGATATAGTTAAAGTCGCGTGCGTGCGTTTTGACCGTAAAGGAGTTTTGAAAGCCGTTTTCAAAGCTAAAGTCGTTAAAGTCGATATTGTTAAGGTCAAACTTCCCCGTACCCTCCGCGTTTCGCTCCATAAACCCGTTTCGGGTCTCGTACCCGAATTTAAACTTTGCGCCCGTTCCCGATTCTGCCGTCACCGTCATGGAGTGCATCGTCTTTGCCACCGCGTCGTTGCCAAGGTCCAGCGGCGGCGTGGACCAGGAGGCTTTGACGGGGGTATCAATATAAAAGCGCATGCGGATCGACGAATACGTATCATCAAAGGTGAATGTAATCGGGCCTACAAGATCGGGATCGTCGGTCGTAAGTAAATCGTCGCCGCGATTGTAATAGGAAAGTTGGAAGGTCTTGTTTTCCTTATCTACGTTGCACATATACAGGTCTTTATTGGTTATATCAGTCTCCCCATTATTAACTGTTGAGTGATTCTCGATTCTAACACGTCTACCATTATGAAGGGAACCACCATATTTTCTTCTAAAATCGATTTCGTCTTTGTCCATTGTTTGGAGCGCAAAAACACTTCCGTCAGTACCAACCATGCCGTTGTCAGTTTCAGAATAATAGGAATCGATATAACTATCTGTAAAACGACAAATCATTCCATCCGTACTTCCAAACCACAACTCATCGTTTACAATCGCAAACACACGAGCAGGTACATTCTCAAGATACCACCACTCATAGTTATACGATAATTCGCCATCGGGAACGTATCGGTATGCTGCATCAGCGATAAAACAATCCGTAAACCAGACAGGATATACTATAGTATCCTCAGTCTCTTCCCCTTTCTTAATAAGGAAGCTTCTTGCGAAAATGCATTTGTTGCCGTATACAATCCCCACAACGTCCGGCGTAGATTTATTTTTTATATTATTTTCTATTGCTCTGCTACGATTACGGGATATTATGACATTCTCGGAAATGTTTTTTTCAATTTCTAAAGCATAAATTCCTAATTTTGAAAAAAACAAATTATCGCCGTGCAAATTTACGAAAGTATATGGCGATATAGGACAACCACTTATAAAATCACTCATTCTGTAAACAGGAATCGTTTTTTTTATTTTCAGTTTCTCGTCATATTCACTTTGATATTCTCCACGCAATATTTTTCCACCTTTTTTGGTATAAATAGCAAGTGTAGATTCTGAAATATATTGTATTCCCGTAATTGAATTGTCATAAGTGCCTATTTGTGCGGTATAAATATCCGGAAAATATTCAACGTTATCTTCTTTAGAAAAACATACAATGTCATTATGAGTTTCATCAATACCGCCTAAAATTCTGGCACTTACAAACATAGTATCATTTGATCCGCCAATTCCGCAAAAACAGACATGCTCAAACGTACCGGCAATTTTACCTTGGTCGGATTTTTTCGCATTATCATACCCTAAAAATCCGGATGATGTCGCAAAAGTAACTTCGATATTTGATGCATCTTTGATAGTAGGAGTTGTTTCAATATTTAAAGTTATTTGCGCACGGTTATCATCATTTCTCCAGGTAACTTTTCCCTGATTAGGATTTACAATACCCAATATGATAGTACCGTCAGTTGTTTGTCTTTGTTCATAGCTAAATAAAGAACCATTTTTATCTGCACAGAGGTTTATAATCTCACTTCCGTTGATTATTTTTACGTTAAATAGGTATATTGGGATGTAGTTTGTTTCAAAATCTTCAAACGATGATTCGTCTATGTAGTGGTCCAAAATCCAGGTGCTTTCCTTTGCGTTACCAACAAGTTTATTTTTTCTTATTGGTGTCAATAAATTCGGTTCTTCTAATGCGGTAATTTTATCTGCACTATCAGTAGCTCCAATATTTGTCGTTGTAACCGGAATATAGGGAGAGACCAATCTCATTTCCATTGTTGGTTCTTTTCCAGGAACTTCTATTTGACAATACTTTAGCATTGCGCCAATCCCTGTCACATAAACAACATCATTGTATTTATAAAAGTAACATCTTTTATCTTTCAAAAAAGTTGTGTCCGAAAGCACATCCCCCCCTTGTACGGAATATTCATTTACAGGATATTTTTCCCTCCAACCACTATAAACTTTCAACCTTCTTTTATCCCATCGATTGTTCGAGCTGTCCTTTTTCGAGCTGTCCTTTTTTATCTCGTAAAAGGTTTTATCTGCATACACAAGGACAGTGTCTTCATCCACTTGATAAATACCATTTATATTATAATATGGAACATCCACAATTTTTTCCCATCCATGCCGTTTACGGTTGATCCCGTGGTCGCCGATGAAGTTGACCGCATCGGGAGAACGCGTGGGAGAACACGCAAGGGGCGGCGAGGAGAAGTCCACGCCCTTGAAGTTGTCAATGACCATGCGGCGCCGCTCCCTTTGCGGCACGTTTTTATTCACTCTCATAACGCCTCCTGCGCGTAGACCGACGCGACCTTGCTTTGCTTCTCCGTTCGCTTTTGTGCAATCGAAGCAAGCCTCTGCTCAAACCACGCCATTGCCTCGGCAGCTTCCCCCGGCTCCTCCTCGCGGAAGAGCTCCCCCTTGATAAAATACGGGATGAGACGCGCAAGCTCGTCGGGGACGCCAACAAGCTCCGCATCATTCTCCCACACGGAGGGCGGCGTGACGGTGGGATGATACAAAAGCGAAAAGCTTGCCTCCATGTCGGGGTCGTGGAGCACCAGCGTTTCCCCCTCCATGCGGTAGGGATAGTCGCCGTCGTAGGCGTTCTCGGCTTGCATGATCACGCGGTCTACGTCGTAACAGTCTCCCGGTTTTTCAAAACGGTAGGCACGCCCGTTCCGTGCGGCGTTCGTCAAATAAAGCTCTGCCCGCTTTACAGGCAGCACGCGCCGCTCTGTGATCACGTCAAGGCAGCGCGCCAAGGATCCCGTCATGCGCGCCAGGATCTCGCTGTAATCGCTTAGGATGTTTGCGTATCCGCTCGTCGTCACGTTCTGATAAATTTCATTGAAATTGTCCGCAGTTATAGTTTTATTTATAGTTTTATTAAAAATCTTATCGACTTCTTCCTTCAATTCGAGCAAGGATCCGCCCATCGTATCCGCCGTAGAGTACGCGGGGATCTCGCCCGGGTACATCAGCCCCAGCGCCTCCAGCTTGATATCTCCAATCTTCATAGTTTGCTCCTTTCTTTTAGAAAAAGGGACAAGCACGTATGCACTTGTCCCTTTGTGTGGTTGCTTATCAAGAATACTTGACGTTGATATTGAGAATTTCCTTGGGGCGAACGATCTTGGAGCCGTAAAGAATAAAGCCCTTGACCGCATCCGCGAATTTCTTCTCGGGTCTGTACGCCTCGGTATGCGTCAGAGGCTGCGCAAACGCGATGGCACGCTTGGTGCGGATCATGATGTTGTCGGTCGCTCCTTCATCGGTCTTATGAACGTTGTTGGACATCTTGACCGTGACGTTGCCGTACTGTGCCACACGACCGTTTTTGATCATTGCGCTGTTATTGGTATCTGCCTTGATGTACGCACGCTTAAAGAGCGTATAGAAGCGCGGTGAGATGGTGACAACCACCTCGGTGGAGTTTTTAACATCGTTTTCGTAAAGGCGCTGGATTGCATCGTCAAGAACGTTCAAAACGTTGTCTGCGGTCACAGCAGTAGCCGCTGCATTAAGCTTTGCAACCTCTGCGGCAACCGCCAAAGCCGCGATATGCTTATCCACCGCATCGGCAAGTCCCTCGCTGGTCTCCTTGGAAAGGGCGTCCATCAACCCTCCGATCGCCTGCGCCTTATCAATGTCCCCTACCATGTAGTTGAAGTAGCGGATCTGATCGATCGTAAGGATCGTGTCGTTGTCGGCGATCTCCTCGGGTCCATCAATATCGCCCGATGCGCCCGCACGATCCAGCGTCTTGATCTCGGGTCTTCCTACACCGAGGATATGCACGGTATCTCCCTTCTTTTTGACGTCGCCCTCCCACTGGCGGTTACAGTCCTCTGCAAATACGTAGGAGCCCTCCAGCTCTCTTTGAATTGCCTCGCTCCAAATCTGGGGAATAAAATTTTCGTATGCCATAATTCAAAATCCTTTCTTTACCATTTCGCCATACTGGCTCTGATTTTTTCATAGTTTTTCCGCACGTCGGCGGGGCTCATCTTGCGCACCTCTGCGGCTGTGAAATAGTCGCTTTCGGCAGCCCCCGAGGTACCAAGCACACCGGGAGAGGCTTGCTTATTCGCCAGCGCCTGTGCCGCGATCTCGCGCGCCTTCTCGTCGGTTTTGCCTACAAGCGCCGTATAGCCCTCGTAGATCTCTGACAAGGGGCGTTTTCCAACCTTCCCCTCCGCATAGCCACGAAAGCCCTCATTGGAAAGGAGCTTTGACAGATCGACGTCGGGGTGCTTTTCTTGGAAAGCCTTACGGTCACCGACGTACCACTCCCTTGTCTGCTCCGCACGTCTTGTTTCCTCTGCCGCCTCGCGGTCACGCTTTTTACGGTATTTTGAGAAGTCACCGAGGGGATCTCCCCCGTCCTTCTCGATCTGCTTCATGATGAGGTATTCCTCAACGTCGGCAGCGTCCTTCATCTCCTCGCCGCTCCAGGGATTCTTCCCGCCCAGCGTTTCGATGATGGCCTTTGTGCGCACGTCACAGATCAACGCCTCGCGTTCTCTCCGTCTTTGCGCCTGTGCGCGGTTCTCCTCGGCACTCTGCCTTTGTTTCGCGGCGGGAGCTTCCTCTGCTCCCGTGTCCTCAAACGTCTCGGTGCTGACGGATTCCTCGCTCTCGGTGGCGGTGTTTGCCGCCTCGGAAGTCTCGGTGCCGGCGACAGCACCGCCCGCAAGCTCTTCTTGCGTCGTTTGCGCCTTGTTCTCTTCCATGTCCTCTATCCTTTCTTGTATGGATTTTTGCGCTGTTCCGTGCGAAATGTGGATTTTTGCGCGTTACCTGCGAAACTAATTTATATCAGGGCTGTTGCCGTGACATCTGTTGCTGTGCGATACTGATCGCCATCTGTTGTGCATCGTCATAGGTTTCGCGTAGCTTCCTATCCGACGCGATGAGCTGACGGTTTGCTTGCTCAATCTTGCCCTTTGCCTCCGTATAAACCTTGGCAAGCGCCGCCTTGAGGCGTTCGTTTTCGTTCATCAACGTCATGACCTGATCGACCGTCCGCTTCTGTGATTCAAGCTGCTGCGACAATTGCTGTATCTGCTGTGTCAGCGCCGCGACCTTGTTCGCTTCCTCGCTCTCGAGCACGCGCAATATCTCCGTGCGGTTGGAAAGCGCGTCGCTCGGGTATAATTGGAAATAGGTCAAGGGGGAGATCGCACCAAGCTTGAGCGCCGTTTCCAGCGCGTTGATGTCCCCCGCAATGCTTGCGTTCGTGCCTCCCACACTTTCAACAACAACGTCGAAGTCGGTGTCCGCATACTCCATGGAGGAGAAGACGTCCACGCGCCGCTCCTCGGCTCCGCCCTGGGGATTCTCGGGGGTGTAGGTAAAGCGTGTCGGAGAATAGAACAGCTTGAAGAACTGCGCCATTACGCGCCCCTGTTTCTCCTTGACCCTCCAAAAGCTCTTTTTTAATTCCTCTACGGGTTGGAGTGCCTGGCTTTGCAGCTGTGCGATCGCCGCACCCGACATCGATGCCCCCAGCGTTTCACCCGTCATAACCTCGCTCGCCCCCGTGACTACGCGCGTGAGTTGCGTCAAGCTGTCCACGATCTGCATGGGAGAGGACGGCAGGTTGTGCTCGGACAAGCGCTTGATGCCGCCGCCTCCCGGGGTATAGTCGGTCAGGACCTGCCCCGGCTCGTTGGTGATCACTTGACCGCGGAGCGCATCCTTGGAGACGACGTACTTGCCCCAGCCGTTCTCCTGCGCCGACAGCAGCATCATGGCAATATTGAAGTTGATCGCCCTTTGGTTGGGAATGATCCCCTCCACCTCGCCAAGCCCGTAAATGCAGCCCTCACGCGGCTCGTATTGCCCCACAACGATGGGATAGAGGTAAGCCCTTGTGCCTGTGCCCTTGCGGGTTGCACTGTGGTCGGTGTTGTCCGGGAGCCCGTCTTCCGCGGCATCCTCGTCGCCACCGACCGTCTTTTTGATCGTCTTCATGGCGCCCTCAAGGTCGGGGGTGATCTGAAAGGGCTTATTCACAACACAGGACTTGGTCGCCTTTTCGCACCACACCTCACCGTCACGGCGGAAATACCTTGTCAACACCGTGACAAGCTCGCTCTCCTCCTGCTCACGGCGGGCGTAAGGATCGTCCTCCTCATCCGATCGGATATCCTCCTCACGGATCCCTTTGTCAGCGCTTGCCGCAACCGCCTTGACACTCTCGCGCGTGGCGATCATGATCCAGGCTTGCTTTTGCTCGTCGGTCTCGGTAGGGTCCGCAAAAAAGACGTTGAGTGGCTCGATCAGCTCGCACCGAAGCCCGCCGATCACACTGCCGTTCATCCCGCGCGCTTCCGCATCCCAATAGAAGTGGTACACGTAGGTCCCCTTCTTGACCGCGGAATCGATGGCACGCTTGTCGATCGCGTCCATCCCCATTTCCTTCCCGATATACTCGGCGAAAAAATTGAACTTGTCCACGTTGTTACGCGGATCAAACGTGCTGTATCGGATGCGCACAGGGGTGGAAAGGATCGCGCTCTTCTTGGAGCGACAGATCATCTTCGTAACGTTCACCACAGGGCGCGGCAGGTTTTTCGTATTCTTTGTGGGCGGCGCCCACTGATCCCCCTCGTAGAATTTGACGCAAAGAGGCAGCATCTTCGTCAGCCCCCGCTGCGACTGATACGCCCTCCCGCGTTGAAAGAAGCGCCAAAGCTCAGTGCTTTGATCATCCGTATGGATGCGCTCACTCATCGCTCATCCTCCTTCCCGTAAAGGTACTCGGAGATCACCTGCGACATGGGGACCTTCTCCCCGTCCTCGTTGGTATAGGTCTCCTCCTTCTCGTGCGCCTCGCGCAGCTCGCGAACCTCGATCTTCAATTGGTTGACCTCCTCGCGAAGGCGTGTCAGCTCGTCCTTGCGATTTTTTTGAATCGCCCATCTCAAAAACATATTAAAGCTCCTCCCATGACATATATTGCTCGTTTCCGCTCTCTCGCGGCGACAAATTGAAATGTTCCTCCAGGTATCTGTCTTCTTCGGTCTCCACGCGCATCCATTCATGCTCGCCCTGCTCGGACACCTTGTGCGCGATCGCCAGCGCCATGACAAGGTCATCATGCATCCCTTCCACCGCCTCGGTGCGTCCATTCTCCTTCTTGACGAACGTCAGCATCTCACGGAGCGTTTCGGGGTCACGCTCTGCCGTCGGGTTCTCGCGCATGAATTGCACCAAGGAGCCGATGATACGCGGCTTGGAGATATGCGTTGTCGTAAAGCCCGGCATTCTTGATACGCCGCCGCTCTTGGTATCGATCCGCTCCTCGTAGTACACGTGCGGATAGGAATAGACCCGTGCCAGGACGTCCATCGGATGGCGTGAATAGTTGATCTCAATGCCGATGATCGCGTCATTGTAGTACTTGCCAAGGCAATAGATCTGCTCGGCATACAGATCCTCGTCAATGCGCTGCACGCGCAACGTTGCCACCGTGTGACCGTCAAGGCAGGAGATCACCTTGGCTGTAAAGTAGTCATGTCCCGTTCCCGCCGTGTCGCCTCCGATCGCATAAGGCGCGCGCGACGTCACGTTGCCGTCTCTGTCGCGCTTGAACTGCGGCTCCTCGTGGATCGTGACGTACCCGTCTCGCCGCTCCACAAATTCAATCTCTGTGATCGTCCACTCCACGTCCGTAACCTCCCCGTCCGTCTTGATCGGGGCTCCTACGCGACGGTATTCAAACGTGCCGCGCAGCTCGGGCTTAACTCCGTCGCACCGCATCAGCTGCTGCGTGATCTTTTCAGTGTCAAACACGCTCTTGCCCGTGGCGATGAATGCCTCATCGGGGGAACACGGGTATTCCTGCTTGATGGTGTCCTTGTCAAGGTAGGAGGCGTATTTACGGCAGTACCAGGAGATCTGCTCCTCGTCAAGTCCTCGCTCGCGCAGGAATGAGACACGCTCCAAAAGCCATGAATCGCTCATTGCGGCATCGACGTAGGAAAGATCCTTCTCGCGGTACTCCCGCGTCCTCCACCACTCGTAAAAAAGATTATGGCAGGCGCCGCTATCCCACAGTGCTTTCGCCTCGTTAAATCCGTTCGCCGTCGATTCGTAAACGCAGACCGCGTCCTTGGTCAAGGCTTCACCAATGCCCTTTTGCATATCCGCAAGGGAGCACTCATAAAACGCCGCCTCCGAAAAGTGGACGAAGTTAAGTGTTCGCGAGCGCCCGATATCCCCCGACGCCGTCTCCGCTCTCCAGGAGGAATTGAGCGCGTCGAAAAAGAGCTCCTTCTTGGAGGAAAAGCGCTTGTGTGGTTGAAGGATCGCGGGCAACCGCTCCAGCACCACGCGTGCCTTATCGTTAAAAATCGCCAACGCATTGTCGCTACGGTCGGCAAGCGTCATGCCCGAAAAGTTTTTACGCACGATCGCATACGAGAGCTGGATCGCCGTGATCAAGGACGTAAAGCCCTGCTGCCGACCCTTTAGGATGAAATAAGGCTTCTCCGTCCCCTTCTCCTCAAACCGCTCGATAAAGTCCCTTTGCACCTCGTTGAAAAAGAACGGTACCGTCTCCTTCTTTTTGTCCACGATCACAAAAGCGATCTCGATAAGGAGATAGGGCTTGTCGCGGATCTCTCTCGCAATGCCCGCGTCCTCTGCAATCTTGCGCGCCGCAGCCTCGACGATGCGTCTGTCATAGTCAAGATCGTGCCGCTCCTCCCACCGCGCCCGACGCTTCTCGATCAGATCAAGGGCTGTGATCGGCTTTGCTTGTGTCTTACGTGCCATTAAAGCGCCTCGAAGGGAGTAACGTTTACGTCGGCATTCACGGTACTGTCACCGCTTGCAAGAGCTTGCTTGTCGTAGAGGGTCCCCAAAACCGTGGCAAGCTTGGCGGGATCCTCACATTTGAGCGTGGAGACCCGCCTGAGAAGCGCTTCCCTCTGTAAACACGGCATCTTTTCCTCCCTCGCAAGCTCGTCCACCATATCAAGCAGCTCGTCGATCCCTTGCTCCTCCTCAATCGCCCTTTCAAGGCGTCTTAAAATCAGCTTGACCGACAGCTCGATCCCACGCCAGGCATCCTTCACCATCTGCTCTTTTTTTAAGGCACGAACTTTCACGAATTCGGGGTCTTTTTCGCATTTCTCGTTATATTTCCGTTTCCAACCGCGCACCGTCTCCACGGGAACCTTGATTTTTTTCGCAATCGCGGTCACGTTATCCGTCGTTTCAAAGAGCGCAAATGCTCGCTCTTTTGTCGCTTTGTCGTACTTTTGTCCTCGCACGTGCTCCCCTCCTCACTTTTCGCTTATATAACCATTTTACCAAATTGCTACGCCCTTACGTAACACCCCAGACGAAAAAAAATAGGAGTTTTTTCACTCCTATTTTTATATTAAAAAAATCATTGAAAATACTATTTTTTTGCATGGTCGTATTTTTTATCCAACACTTGATGTATGAGGCACCCTTGGCATCCCTCAAGGCTGTAACAAAAGCGCTCCCTATAATCCCGCTCGTCTTTTTCGGCGCTAAAAAAAAGGTTAATTGTAGATCTTCTTATAACGCCCTCACAGCGGATCATGTTAATCTTACTTTTCTTTTTTTGATTTTTTTCGATGTAGTAAGGGCACTTCGCGTATTTTTCCGCAAAATTAGAAATATCGCTCGCCTCCTTTCTTTCACTTTTTCCATCTCCAATACATTTGTCTTTTCAAAACCCACGCAGAAAAGAGCCGCTCGCCATGCGGCTTTTTTTCTATGCCTTATTTGCCTTAATCTTCCGCTCCGTTGTTCGCCTCGGATACCGCTCCCGCCTTTTTCGCTTGTTGGATAGGCGCGAGCCCTCACGGTACATCTTGATGCAGAGATAATATCCACCGTTGATCTCGTTGTAAAACGGGCGCACCTCCGACAAGCGATAGCCCTCGTACAGCTCCTCGAACAGCGCGTTCCGCTCTACGTCAACCGTTGCAAGTGCCTTTACCTTCTTTTGCGAAAGCCGCCCGTCGCGGTCATGGGGCGGCGGGATCACGAGATTACGGGACGCAGACCAACGTTTCCCGAAAGGGAGCTCTCCCTTGTGGGCGGTAAACTGGCGCGCCACGTATCTGGCAAGCCCCTCCACACCGTTTTCGTTGAATTGCAGTTTCCTGGAATTGGCATATCCATACC
>JAZNEQ010000025.1:0-12218 GCA_045588715.1 Eubacteriales bacterium
TCGCACCTCTCGGTGAATCAATTTTTGATGAATTTTTGTGGGGCGAGGCGCAGGGAAGTGTGGACTTTTCAAGCCGAGCCACGCAAAAAGGCGCGGAAATTGATCGTCGAGAGGCTCGTTGGTTCGAGTCCCGTTTGGTTAGCAAAAGTAACGCAAAAGCACTTATGACAGACGATTTATATCGCTCATCATAAGTGCTTATCTACTATTTAGTAAAACCTGCGTTTGCGGATATCAACTAATTTGGGATGCTTTCTTTATTTTATTCCTCACTGAAAATAACCGTAATGTCGGGATGAAGCTGGAGGATGGATGCGGGGATCTCGGGGGTGATGGGACCGTAGAAGGCACGGTGCAAAATGTCCTTTTTGTGCTTACCGTTGGCGATGAGCACGATCTTTTTTGCCTGCATGATGGAGATCATGCCCATGGTAACTGCCTGCTTCGGTACCTGATCCTCGTTTTCAAAGAAGCGCGCGTTTGCCTTGATGGTGGATTCGTGAAGGTCTACCACGTGCGTGTTCTTTTCAAAGACGCCCGAGGGCTCGTTAAATCCGATGTGACCGTCAACGCCAATGCCCAAAAGCTGGAGGTCAATTCCGCCAAGACGCTTGATACGGGCATCGTATTCGGCACATTCACGCTCCATATCCTCTGCACAACCGTTGGGAACGAAGGTGTTCTCGCGCTTGATATTGATATGGTCGAAGAAGTTGGTCTGCATGAAGTAACGGTAGCTTTGCGTGTCGGTTTCGGGAAGTCCCGCGTATTCGTCGAGGTTGACGGTGGTAACTCCGGAAAAATCAACGTCTCCCTTGGTGTACCAGTCGGCAAGCTTACGGTAAACGCCAAGCGGAGAGGAGCCCGTCGCAAGTCCGATCACGCTTTGCGGCTTCATAATGATCTGCGCGGAAATGATATTTGCCGCTTGACGGCTGAGCTTTTCATAAGTGGGGACGGTGATAAACTTCATAGCGTTTTTTTCCTTTCTTTCAATGCGGGTTTCATTCTTTTTTTCGCTGATCCTAAAGGTGCCGGGAGGTGCTCCCATCACGCGGCGGAATACGGTGCTGAAATAGTTTTGATCAAAATATCCGAGAGATGACGCGACCTCTCCCACGCGCATGCCCGCCTGGAGCTGCTCTGCCGCGTGTCGCATCTTCATTTCGGTAAAGTAGCGTGAAACACCCATGCCCGCATAGCGTGTAAAGATCTTTTTGAGCGCCGAGAGGCTGATATTGCAAAGGGTTGCGATCTCCTGGGCGCTGAGCTGCTCGTGCAAATGCGCGTGCAAAAGATTAACGATCTCCGCATAGCGGATCGCCGAGGGAAGAGTGGGATGTATGATCGGCTCACCCCGGCTTTTCGTCATGCGTAAAAGCCACAATTCAAGACGGATACGTTGCTCGTTTAAAACGGAACGGTCGTTGGCGGCAAGCCCCCGGGTTACGGTGTTGCAAATATCGGTAAGCTCGCTGCAATCCTCCCCGGACGGTTGCAGAATGCGAGTGCTGTACGTGGGGATCGCGGCGGCATAAAAGGAGAGATTGCGTACCTTGGGGGCACTTTCAAACTCTGACCAGATGCGGTGAAATTCGTCGGGATGATGGAGAAGGACCTGACCCGAGCAAAGGGAATAGACCTCGTCTCCCGCAGTCACTCCCACGGTGCCCTCTTCCACAAAGACAAGCTCATAAAACGGGTGTCTCTCCCCGCCGAAATCGTAATACTGTTCAAAGCTTTGGTAAAGGGACCAGTGAAAAGCGAGAATGTCGGGACAGCGTGCAATTCCGCAGTCCGTTAGCGCGCTTTGCGTGTATTCGGTGATTTTTTGAGCTTTTTTCAAAGATTTTATGTCCGTTTCCATATATCTATTTATTTTTGGATATATTATAATTATGATAGCATAATGATTTCTGAAAATCAAGAGGTTTCTCTTTATTTATAGATAAATGTGCAAAAAACCAAGAGAAATATCGAAAGTGAGGAAAAACAATGAGCGAATTGTCCGAAATTTTAAGCCAATTCGGCGTAGAGGCAGGTGCACTTCCGCACGGAAACGGGCACATTAACCGTACGTATCTTGTTGACAGCACTCCCCGTGTGATCCTGCAACGGATCAACACTGCCGTTTTCACAAGACCGGAGGAGGTCATGGAAAATATTATGGCGGTAACCACCTTCATCAAAGAAAAGATAGAGGCTGCGGGCGGGGATCCCTCGCGCCGTACCCTTAGCTTTTTGCGCACAAAGGACGGACTCCCTTACTATAAAACAAAGGAAGGAGACTATTATCGCGCCTACTATTTTGTAGAGGATACGGTCTCCCTGGAAGCGGTTGACAATCTTTCCGATTTTGCCGAAGCGGCGCACGGCTTTGGAGATTTTCAGCGGATGCTTGCGGATTTCCCCGCCCAAAAGCTTTACGAGACCATTGAAAAGTTCCACGACACTACCAACCGCTACCGTCAATTTTTTGAGGCGCTTTCCGAAAACCGCGCCGGCCGTGCCGATACGGTGGAGAAAGAGATTGCGTTTGCAAAAGCTTATGAAAAATACGCGTCTGTTATCACCGATGCGATTGCCGACGGAAGCGTTCCGCTTCGTGTGACGCATAACGATACCAAGCTTAACAACGTTCTTTTGGATGCCAAGACGGGCAAGGCGATCTGTGTGATCGACCTTGACACTGTGATGCCGGGCTCCATGCTTTACGACTTTGGCGATGCACTTCGCTTTGGTGCTTCCACGGGGGCAGAGGACGAGCGTGACCTTGACAAGATCCACTTTGATCTTGAAAAATTCGAGGCATTTACAAAGGCATTCCTTGAAGAGGTAGGGGAGAGCATTACTCCCAAGGAGCGGGAGCTTTTGCCCCTGTCGGTTTTGATGATGACCCTGGAATGCGGTGTCCGCTTCCTTACCGACCATCTCAACGGAGACGTATATTTTTCGGTACATAGAGAAAACCACAATCTTGACCGTTGCCGCACGCAGTTTAAGCTGGTTGCGGAAATTGAAGAAAAGCTTCCTCTTATGAAGTCGATCGTCGCAAAGTACTGATTTTGAACTGCTTAAAACGCATGGCGGTGTGCTTGTTTTTTGTTAGGCACCCCGCTGTGCGTTATTTTTGTATTGCTGACTTTTTATTCATTGTATTCACTCCGCATTGTATAATTATAAATGCGATGAACTGTCGTTTTGAACAAAAAGAATGCTGTGCGATTGTGTGAATTGTGCAAAATATAGAAAAGTATAATAAGGGAAACATTTTTCAAAAAAAGGTTGACATTTTTTGCGGCATGTTGTATAATTATGCACATCACATTTCGGAATATTCAAGTACGGTATTCCGCATAAACAGGAGGCTTTCATCATGAAGGATACATCGATCAAAAAAGTAGTTTTGGCATATTCCGGCGGATTGGATACGTCCATTATCATTCCGTGGCTCAAGGAGAATTACAACAATCCCGAGATCATCGCCGTTTCCGGTAACGTTGGCCAGGCAGATGAATTGGAAGGGCTTGAGGAAAAAGCGATCAAGACGGGTGCTTCCAAGATCTATATCGAGGATCTGACCGAAGAGTTCGTCGAGGATATGATCATCCCCAGCGTGCAGGCGGGCGCAAAGTACGAGGAGTACCTTATGGGTACGGCACTCGCGCGTCCCATCATCGGTAAGCGCTTGGCTGAGATCGCAATTGCCGAGGGAGCCGACGCGATCTGCCACGGCTGCACGGGTAAAGGCAACGACCAGGTAAGATTTGAGCTTGCCATCAAAGCATTTGCTCCCGGCATGAAGATCATCGCTCCTTGGCGTGAGTGGGATATCAAGTCCCGTGAGGAGGAGATCGAATACGCGGAGGCACACAACGTTCCTCTGAAGATCAACCGCGAGACCAACTACTCCAAGGATAAGAATATGTGGCACCTCTCTCACGAGGGGTTGGACCTTGAGGATGCGGGCAATGAGCCGCAGTACGAAAAGCCCGGCTTCCTTGAAATGGGCGTTTCTCCCATGCAGGCACCCGACACGCCTACCTACGTCACGCTTGATTTTGAAGCGGGCAAGCCCGTGGCTCTTGACGGTGTGAAGATGAGCGCGAAGGAGATTATCCTCAAGCTCAATGCGGTAGGAGGCGCCAACGGTATCGGACTTCTTGACATCGTTGAAAACCGTCTTGTCGGCATGAAGTGCCGCGGCGTTTACGAAACGCCCGGCGGAGCGATCCTCTACTTTGCACACAGCTATCTTGAATCTCTTTGCCTTGACAAAATGACCATGCACAAAAAGCAGGAGCTTTCCGTGACCTTTGGCGAGCTTCTTTACAACGGTCAGTGGTATACACCTCTTCGCGAGGCGCTCTCCGCATTTGTCAGCAAGACGCAGGAGCACGTGACCGGAAAGGTCAAGATCAAGCTTTACAAGGGTAACATGATCAAGGCGGGCGCATGGAGCGACTGGTCGCTTTACTCCGAGGAGATCGCAACCTTTGGAGAGGATCACGTTTACGACCAGAAGGATAGCAAGGGCTTTATCAATCTGTGGGGACTTCCCATTTCCGTACAGGCACAGGTTGCGGCAAAGAACAAGAACAAATAAGAAAATTTAAGGGAATCTTTTATCATGGAAAAAATGTGGGCAGGGAGAACCGAAGGGGCTCTCTCGCGTGAGGCAGACGATTTTAACTCTTCCATTCATTTCGATTCGCGGATGTATCGTCAGGATATCAAGGGCTCTATGGAGCATGCCGCAATGCTCTCGGCATGCGGGATCATTTCAAAGGATGAAAGCGACACGATCATCGACGGGCTGCAGGGGATCCTTGACGACCTCGATGCGGGGACGCTTGCCATCGATCCCGAGGCTGAGGACGTTCACATGTTCGTTGAGGCGGTTCTGACACGGCGGATCGGTGACGTTGGAAAAAAGCTGCACACCTCACGCAGCAGAAACGATCAGGTGGCATTGGATATTCGCCTGTATCTGCGCGATGAGATCGCAGAGATCCGCGCGCTGGTACGCGACTTGATCGGTGCCGTATGCGAGCAGGCAGAGAAAAATCAAGACGCCATCATGCCCGGATACACGCATCTGCAACGTGCACAGCCCATCACCTTTGCACAACAGCTTTTGGCGTATGCAATGATGCTTCGCCGTGACGACGGCAGGCTTGCAGACACCGCGGCGAGAATGAACTATTCGCCTTTGGGCTCCTGCGCGCTCGCGGGTACGACCTATCCGATCGACCGTGCGCTGGTTGCCGACCGTCTCGGCTTTTCGGGCATTACCGAAAACAGCCTTGACGGCGTATCCGACAGGGATTTCGGCGTAGAGCTCCTTTCTGCCATTTCTCTCGTCATGATGCATCTGTCCCGCTTTTCGGAGGAGATCATTCTCTGGTCGAGTTGGGAATTCCGCTTTGTGGAGCTTGACGATGCTTATACCACAGGCTCCTCCATCATGCCGCAAAAGAAAAATTCGGACATGGCAGAGCTGGTGCGCGGAAAAACAGGCCGCGTTTACGGAGATCTTATTGCACTTTTGACGGTTCTCAAGGGGTTGCCTCTTGCCTACAACAAGGATATGCAGGAGGACAAGGAGAGCATTTTTGATGCGGTGGATACCGTAAAGAAGTGCCTGCGCGTGTTCGCTCCCATGATACGTACCATGAAGGTGAAAAAGGAGAATATGTACGTTGCGGCACAAAAGGGCTTTTTGAATGCCACTGATCTTGCCGACTACTTAACGAAAAAGGGCATGCCCTTCCGCACCGCCTACAAGCTGGTGGGGCGCCTCGTGGCGGATTGCATCGCGGCGGGAAAAACGCTGGAGCAATTGACGCTTGACGAATATCGCGCGGCGTCCGAGCTTTTCGGGGAGGACGTGTACACTGAGATCTCGCTTGAGACCTGTGTGGCAAAGCGTATCTCGGCAGGGAGCACGGGTCCGGAGTCGGTCAAGGCACAGATCTCTTTGGTACAGGAGTTTTTAAAGGCATGAAACGAATTTTTATTGACGGAAGCGCGGGAACGACGGGACTGAGGATCCGCGAACGCCTTGGCGCCCGCGAGGATATCGAGCTTCTCACTCTTCCCGAGGAGCTTCGCAAGGATCCCGAAGCGCGCCGCAAGATGCTGAACGCGGCAGACGCGGTTTTTCTCTGCCTTCCCGACGATGCGGCTCGCGAGGCGGTCGCAATGATCGAAAATCCCAACACCGTGGTTTTGGATACCTCTACGGCACATCGCACAAGTGACGGGTGGTGCTACGGATTTCCCGAGCTTTCCTCCGAGCAGGCGCAAAAGGTACGCACCGCCAAAAGAATTGCGGTGCCCGGATGCCATGCCAGCGGATTTATCGCGTTGGTGTATCCTTTGATCAAGGAGGGGCTTCTTTCTCCCGGTGCACGGCTTTCCTGTACCTCGCTGACGGGCTACAGCGGCGGCGGAAAAAAGATGATCGTCGAATACGAGGGCGAGGAAAGAGATCCTTTGCTGTCGGCGCCCCGTCAGTACGGAATCGCGCAAGGACACAAGCACCTAAAGGAAATGGCAGTGATCACGGGAATTGAGAACGCACCGTTGTTTTTGCCCATTGTAGGCGATTTTTACAGCGGTATGGAGGTAACGGTGCCCCTGTTTTCCTCCATGCTTTCGGGCGGTGCGGGGATCGAGGACGTTAAGGCGGTCTACCGCCGCTATTACGATACCCCCCTTCTTTCCTACAGGGAGGGTGCGGACGAGGGCGGATTCCTTTCCGCGGCGGCAATGTCGGGGAAGGATTCGATGGAGATCTCCGTATACGGAAACGAAGAACGCTTCCTCACTGTCGCAAGATACGACAATCTCGGTAAGGGCGCCTCGGGCGCGGCAGTCGAGTGCTTGAATATGGTGCTGGGACTGGATGCGTATTTGGGGCTTGAGCTTTGATTTTTACCACCAATCTGAAAGGACGATTCAAAGATATGAAAATGATATCCGGCGGCGTTTGCGCTGCAAAGGGATTTTCGGCAAACGGAATTCATTGCGGGATCCGTAAAAATAAAACCAAGCGCGATCTTGCGCTGATCTATAGCGAGGTGCGCGCAAACGCTGCCGCCGTGTATACGACCAATCTCGTCAAGGGAGCTCCCTTGGCAGTTACGAAGAGGCACCTCATGGACGGATGCGCACAAGCAGTGATCTGCAACAGCGGAAACGCAAACACCTGTAACGCAAACGGCCTTGAGATCGCCGAACAAATGAGTACTCTTTTGGCAAAGGAGCTTAAAATTTCTGCCGACGACGTCGTGGTTGCTTCCACGGGTGTTATCGGTCAGCCCCTTGACATCACCCCCATTGCAAACGGTATTCCTTCGTTGGTTGCGGGTCTTGGCACGGAAAACGGTGCTTTGGCGGCAGAGGGCATTATGACCACGGATACCAAGAAAAAAGAGGTTGCCGTCAGCTTTGAGATCGGCGGTGTGACCTGCAAGATGGGCGGCATTGCCAAGGGATCGGGTATGATCCATCCCAACATGGCGACCATGCTTGTTTTCATCACCACCGACTGTGCGATCTCCTCCGAAATGCTCGGACGCGCGCTTTCTGGCGACGTGCAAAACACGTTTAACATGATCAGTATTGACGGGGACACCTCTACCAACGATATGGTGACCGTCCTTGCCAACGGTATGGCGGGCAACGCAACGATCGATTCCGAGGGCGAGTCGTTTGACACGTTTATGAAGGCACTTAATACTATCACCGTGGCTCTTTGCCGCGCCATCGCCGCCGACGGCGAGGGAGCTACCAAGCTTCTTGAGTGCAAGGTAAACGGCGCGCGCGATCTTGCTACCGCAAAAACGGTTGCCAAGTCTGTGATCTGCTCCTCCCTTACCAAGGCGGCAATGTTTGGAGCGGATGCGAACTGGGGACGCGTGCTGTGTGCCATCGGGTACAGCGGCGCTGACGTGGACGTTGATCTTGTCGACGTGCATTTCGTATCCAAAAAGGGAGAGATCCTCGTTTGCAAAAACGGTGCGGGCGTTGACTTCTCCGAGGAAAAGGCAAAGGAAATTCTTTTGGAAAATGAGATCGAGATCCGCGTAGGGCTCAATTCGGGGGAGGCTTCCTCCACCGCGTGGGGCTGTGATCTTACCTACGATTACGTAAAGATCAACGGTGACTACCGTACGTAAACTACTGCACATAAACTATCATCTTCGCATTCGCTTTGTCGGGTGCGAAGATGTCACTGTTTCAAGAGCGAGAGGATTTTTTGTATGAACATTTCAAATGCAGACCGCGCAAGGATCCTGGTCCATGCGTTGCCTTATATTCAAAAATATACGGGAAAGATCATCGTCGTTAAGTACGGCGGAAACGCAATGATCGACGAGCATCTTAAAAATTCCGTCATGCGGGATATGATCCTGCTTTCCCTGATCGGGGTCAAGGTCGTCCTTGTGCACGGCGGCGGTCCCGAGATCACCGAAATGCTTTCCAGGGTGGGAAAGGAGACACAGTTTGTTGACGGTCTCCGTGTTACCGATAAGGAAACGGTTGAAATTGCGCAAATGGTGCTTTCGGGTAAGATCAATAAGGGACTTGTCAATCTCATCCACAACATGGGCGGTAAGGCAATGGGGCTTTCGGGCGTGGACGGCCACATGATCGAGGCGGCGGTCAAGGACGAGCGCCTTGGCTTTGTCGGCAAGATCAAAAACGTCAACGTGCAGCCGATTCTCGATGTGATCGATAAGGGGTACATCCCCGTGATCTCTACCATCGGTTGTGACAACGAGGGCAATATCTACAACATCAACGCAGACACCGCTGCGGCAAAGATCGCAGGTGAATTGCATGCGGAGGCGCTGATCTCCATGACCGATATCAGCGGTATTTTGCGTGATAAAAATGATCCCTCCACGCTCATTTCTCATATCAGCGTAGAGGAGGCGCCCGGTTTGATCGCCGAGGGCGTGATCAACGGCGGCATGATCCCCAAGGTGGAGTGCTGTGTGAATGCGATCGAGTGGGGTGTGCACCGCGTCTTTATTATCGACGGGCGCGTCAGCCATTCCATTCTTATTGAAACGCTGACCGACGAGGGGATTGGAACCATGTTTTATCGGGGCGAAGGATCAGAGGTAGAGCAATGAATATTTTTGAAACGGATCAAACGTACGTAGCGGGTACCTATGCGCGCTTTCCCATAGAGCTTGTTTCGGGAAAGGGAGCGCTTGTGTACGATTCTGAGGGGAAGGAATATATCGACCTCGGTACGGGGATCGCAGTCAACACCTTTGGTGTTGCGGATGATGAATGGATCGCGGCTGTTACGTCACAGCTGGGTTCGCTTCAGCACGCGTCCAACCTGTATTATACTTCTCCCTGTGCACGCCTTGCCGAAATGCTTTGCGCGAGGACGGGCATGAAAAAGGTCTTTTTCTGCAATTCGGGAGCGGAGGCAAACGAGTGCGCCATCAAGGCGGCAAGAAAGTATGCTGCCGAGCATAAGGGCGAGGATGCTTATACGATCCTCACGCTTTGCAACAGCTTCCACGGCAGGACCCTTACTACGCTGGCGGCAACGGGACAGGATGCCTTCCATAAGCTCTTTACACCCCTGACCCCCGGGTTTGTTCATGCACCCGCAAACGATCTCTTGGCGGTGCGCGAGATCGCCGAAAAAATGCCTCTTGCCGCGATTATGTTTGAAGCAGTGCAAGGGGAGGGAGGTGTCAATCCTCTGGACGCGGACTTTGTAAAGGGAATTTGCGAGATCGCAAAGGAAAAGGACATTCTCCTTATCGCCGATGAGGTACAGTGCGGAAACGGACGCACGGGTATGCTTTACGGATACATGAATTACGGCATGACGCCCGATATCGTCAGCACGGCAAAGGGACTGGGTGGCGGTCTTCCCATCGGCGCTACCATGCTTGGCGAAAAGGTCAAGGATATTTTCGCACCCGGTGACAACGGCTCCACCTTCGGTGGAAATCCCGCGGTTTGCGCAGGTGCTATCAACGTGCTCTCCCGTCTTGACGAGGAGATGCTGGCGGGTGTCAGACTTCGTTCCGAAATGATCTTCAAGGGGCTTTCGGGCGCTCCCGGTATTAAGAGTGTCAGCGGTATGGGACTGATGATCGGTGTGGAGACCGAAAAGGATGCGGGCGAGGTTATCGCCGCATGCCGTGCAAACGGTGTTCTGGTCATTAAGGCGAAAAACAAGGTGCGCCTGCTCCCACCCTTAAATATCCCCACAGAATTGCTTTGCCGCGCCATTGACGTGATCAAGGCAGCTTGCGTATAAGCGGAAAGGAAACGTTATGATAGATCTGAAAGGAAGAAGCTTTTTAAAGCTTCTGGATTATACACCCGAAGAGATGGAGGCGCTGCTGGCTCTGGCGGCAGACCTGAAGGCAAAGAAAAAGGCAGGGATCCCTCATAAGCTTTGCGAGGGCAAAAATATTGCTTTGATCTTTGAAAAGACCAGTACGCGTACCCGTTGTGCATTTGAGGTTGCGGCAAGGGATCTTGGTATGGGCGTGACCTACCTTGATCCCACCGGCTCGCAGATCGGGAAAAAGGAGAGCATTGCAGACACCGCACGCGTCCTTGGCAGAATGTACGACGGCATCGAGTACCGTGGCTTTGGACAGGAGATCGTGGAGGAGCTGGCACGCTATGCAGGGGTTCCTGTGTGGAACGGTCTTACCAACGAGTTTCATCCCACGCAGATCTTGGCGGATTTCCTTACCATTCGCGAGCATTTTGGGTATTTGAAGGGCATTAAATTCGTCTACATGGGCGACGCGAGATATAACATGGGCAATTCCTTAATGGTGGGATGTGCCAAAATGGGACTTCATTTCGTTGCTTGCGCACCCAAAAAATATTTTCCCGATCAAGCTCTTATCGCACAGTGCGAGGCGATCGCAAAGGAAACGGGGGCGACGCTGTCCTTCTCGGAGGAGCCTATGGAAGCGGTTAAGGGCGCCCAAGTCATCTATACCGACGTGTGGGTGTCAATGGGCGAGCCTGTGGAGGTATGGGAGGAGCGCATTCGCGAGCTTTCCCCCTACCAGGTCAACAAAGCACTCATGGACGCGGCAGGGGAGAGTGCGGTATTTATGCATTGCCTTCCCGCGTTCCACGACCTCAAGACCCGTGTAGGACTTGAAATGGGCGAAAAATTCGGAAGAGATTCTATGGAGGTTACCGACGAGGTCTTCGAATCCAATCGTTCCATTGTCTTCGACGAAGCCGAAAACCGCATGCATACGATCAAGGCGGTCATGGCGGCAACGCTTTAACGGAAAAAGAAAAAAGTGCCTCTCTTTTTTAAGACGAGGCGCTTTTTTTCGTATATTTGCAGTTCTTTTTGAATATAATCAAATATAGGGGAACAAATCCCGAAAAAACTTTTAAAAAGGTATTGACAAACAAGAAAGCGTATGTTATAATATGTGGTGCGAACCGAAAGGGCGCAGGTCTCTTGGTGTTACTTGCCGGTGTGGCGGAACAGGCAGACGCCCGGGACTTAAAATCCCGTGGGTAGAAATACCCGTACCGGTTCGATCCCGGTCACCGGCACCAAGGGATAATTTCATATCGCGGAGTAGAGCAGCCTGGTAGCTCGTCGGGCTCATAACCCGGAGGTCGTGAGGTTCAAATCCCACCTCCGCAACCAAAAACGAAAAAGCAGTCCATCGGACTGCTTTTTCGTTTTTGGAACGATGTGTTCCGCCTCAGCGGAACGTGATGCGCACTGCGTGCGTGATGACGGCTTCGCCTTGTGATGTGCCCTTCGGGCGTGTAAAGGAACACATCACATCACTGCGACCATCGAGAGCAACATCACTATGCGTAGCATAACACCACTGCGGCAACGCCGCAACATCACTCTTTACAAATGCTCGAAATTATGGTATAATATAAGCAGGAAGTGAGGTGCTACTATGGCTGAATCCAAACTCCGTGAATTATCAATGGACTTTTCCGTTGACATTATCAATCTTGTAAAACACCTGAAATCCAACCACGAAACAATTATTGCAAATCAAATCGGCAGAAGCGGTACGAGTATCGGTGCCAACATTCACGAAGCACAGTACGCACAAGGCAAAAAGGATTTTATATCCAAGCTCGAAATCGCCCTTAAAGAAGCAAGCGAAACAGGTTATTGGCTTGAACTTTTACATAAAACGAACTATATCAATGAA
>JAZNEQ010000026.1:0-26645 GCA_045588715.1 Eubacteriales bacterium
ATCGGTCCCAAGACCGCACAGCGCATTGTAGACAAATTTGGGGACGAAAGCTTTGACGTGATCGAGAATCACCCCGAGTGGCTTGCCGATATTCCCGGGATCACCTCCAAGCGCGCTCATGAAATGTCCGAGGATTTCAGAAGCAAGGCGGGGATCCGCTCCGCAATGCTCTTCTTCCGAGAGTTTTTTGGTGCGGCAATGACGGTGCGCATTTACAAGAAATGGGGCGGTGGCGCGGTAGATATAGCAAAAAATAATCCTTACGCGCTTTGTGAGGAGATTGAGGGGATCGGCTTTGAACGTGCCGACCGCTTGGCAATGCATCTGGGCGCGGCACCCGATTCTATAGAGCGACTTGCGGCGGGAGTGCGGTATATGCTTGGTGCCAACGCACAGCAGAACGGACACGTTTGCATTCCGCGCGAAAAGCTGGTGCTGTCCGCTTCAAAGCTGTTGGGAGCACCGGTGGAAAGCATAGATGAGGCGATCGCGGAGCTTTTGCGTGAGCAAAAGATACGTGCGGTCAATTTTGACGGAACCCCCTATCTTTACGAGCGACAGATGTACGAGGATGAAAAGTACATCGCCTCAAAGCTTATTTTGATCGATCGCGTTTGTCCCGCGACCGACGTTTCCAATATCGACGCTTTTATTCGCCGCGAGGAGCAGGAGAGCGGAATGAAATATGCGAGCTTGCAAAGACAAGCGATCTTTGATGCGCTTGGAAACGGCGTGATGCTGCTGACGGGCGGCCCCGGCACGGGTAAAACGACGGTCGTGCGCGCGCTCTTGCACATCTTTTCGGACATGGAGCTTCGCATTGCGCTTTGTGCCCCTACGGGACGGGCTGCAAAAAGGCTTTCCGAATCCACCTCGTGTGAGGCAAAGACCGTACATCGCCTTTTGGAATACGGCGGTGCAGAGGGGGAAAACGCACGCTTTATGCGCGACGAAAACAATCTTTTGGAGGAGCACGTCATCATTGTTGACGAGGCTTCGATGATCGATAATCATTTGATGTGCTCGCTTTTGCGCGCCGTTAAACCGGGCGCAAAGCTTATTTTGATCGGGGATGCGGATCAGCTCCCCTCTGTGGGGGCCGGAAACGTTTTGCACGATCTTTTGGAATGCGGACGCTTTGCAACGGTGCGCCTTAACGAGATCTTTCGGCAGGCGCAAAAAAGTATGATCATTACCAACGCCCACAGGATCGACCGCGGGGAGATGCCGCACCTTGACGTAAAGGACAACGATTTCTTTTTCCTCCCCCGCAGGAGCGATGCGGAGATCGCCGCGACGGTCGCGCAGCTTTGCGCGATCCGCCTTCCCAAAAGCTACGGGGAGGTTGCCGTGAAGGGCACGCAGGTCATTGCTCCCTCCAGAAAAGGGGAGGCGGGGACAGAGCATTTGAACGTGGTTTTACAGGAAGCGCTCAATCCGCCCGCAAAGGGGAAGAAGGAATACAGGTTCCGTGACCTTGTCTTTCGCGAGGGCGACCGCGTAATGCAAATGCGGAACAATTACGATATCGAATGGGAGCGCGAGGACGGTACCTACGGAAACGGGATCTTTAACGGAGATATCGGCACCATTGAAAGGCTCGATCTTGCCGGAGAGCGCGCCGAGATCGCATTTGATGATAAGCAAGTTACGTACGACTTTCACATGCTGGACGAATTGGAGCCGGCATATGCGGTTACCGTCCACAAAAGTCAGGGAAGCGAATATCCCATAGTGATCATTCCTTTGGGGAGCGCTCCACCCATGCTGTATTCAAGAAACCTGTTTTACACCGCCGTTACGCGTGCGCAAAGCATGGTGATTTTGGTAGGACGGGAGGAGGTAGCACAGATGATGGTGCAAAATAATCGCCAATCTATGCGCTACACGGGTCTTTTACGATGGCTTCGGGAATCTTTGGATTGATCGGTGGGATCAGAGACCTTTTCTTCCCACCGAAATGCTCCTCTTGCAGAACGCTTCTTGATTGGCACGCTCCCACGCGTGGGGAGAGACGGGCGACTGCACTGTGTGAGGAATGCTATCGGATCTTTCGGGATGAGATGCAGGAAACGTGCAGTATATGCGGAAGATGTGTGCGTGACTGCCTGTGCATGCCGCTTTTGCTTTACGAGGCAAAATGCCGCAGCTTTTGCAAGCTTGCTTATTATGCTCCAAGCAAAAAGGAATCGGTAGAGAATCACCTGATCTATCACATCAAACGAAGCAATGATGCAAAAACCTTTTCTTTTTTAGCGGCGCAATTGTCTTTTGCTATTTCAAAGCTTCTTTACGATGAACGGATCTCTTTGGAGAATTGTCTTGTCACCTATGTGCCGCGCAGCCGTCGGGCGATCCTTCGGGAGGGGCTTGACCAATCCAAGGAATTGGCAGGCTGCTTGGCAAAGCAGCTTGGGGTGGAACGTCGGACTCTTGTCGTAAGAAATTCAAAATGCAATATACCGCAAAAGGAGCTCACCCCCGAGGAGCGTGAGAAAAATGCACAAAACGCATTCGTTCCTCTGACAGACGAACGCGTTTGCCGTGGGAAAACGGTTTTCTTGGTGGATGACGTGGTGACAACGGGGGCTACCATGGCAAGATGCGTGCGGATCCTACGAAAAATGGGCGCTGCGCGTGTGTACTGCGTTGCTGCCGCCTCGGACAACGTCAACAGATATCGTGGGGCACAGGCAAGAGAGTAAGGCACTTTTTATTCAATGCTTTGTTTTTGTAAAAAAATGTTGATTTTGCATGAAAAATAATGTATAATGAAAAAGAAGAATCGTTTTAGGAAGGAGGATGGATCCGATGAAGGAAAATCAGAATGCCGCAAAAGCAGTCAAGGCAAAAAAGGCTGCAGCTAAGAAAAAAGCATCGGGACAGCGCCGTGGATTTGCGTCTTCCGTGAAGTCTTTTTTTGGCGGCACACAGTTGAGTAAAAGCATTGGGATCGATCTTGGTACCGCAACGGTTTTGGTTTACGTTCAGGGGAAGGGGATCGTATTGCAGGAGCCCTCGGTGGTTGCGATCGATACCAACACCGACAGAATTCTTAAGGTGGGAATCGAGGCACAGCAAATGCTTGGAAGAACGCCGGGAAATATCACGGCGGTCCGTCCTCTGCGCGACGGTGTGATCAGCCAATACGAGGTCACCCTTAAAATGATCCAGTACTTTATTCGCCGCGCCTGCGGAAATATGTTTTTCCCTCCGCGCGTTATGATCTGTATCCCTTCGGGAATTACCGAGGTGGAGGAAAAAGCGGTGCTGGACGCGGCACATGAGGCGGGTGCGCAAAAGACTTATCTGATCGAGGAGCCGGTTGCCGCCGCGATTGGTGCTGGGTTGGATATTTATGCGCCGGTTGGGAACATGGTGGTGGATATCGGTGGCGGCACGACCGACGTTGCCGTCCTCTCTCTTGGTGGCGTGGTCGTTTCTCGCTCTACCAAAATTGCGGGAGATAAATTTGACGAGGCGATCATTCGCTACGTGCGCCGCAAATACAACGTTCTCATCGGAGAGCGCACGGCGGAAGCAGTCAAAAAACAGATCGGTGCAGTGTACGATCATGCCGAAACGGCATACGTTGAAGTAAAGGGAAGATGCATCCACCAAGGACTTCCCAAGGTGATCAAGATCAGCTCCAAGGAGATGATCGAGGCGTTGGCAGAGCCGGTAACGGCGATCCTCGACGCGGTGTGCTGGGTCATCGAAAACACACCTCCCGAGCTGCTTGGCGATATTTTAAAAAACGGTATCGTCATGACGGGCGGCGGAAGTCTTCTTTACGGCTTTGATAAGCTGATCTCGCGTGTGACGGGAATTAAAACGAGAGTGGCGAAGGATGCGGTCTCCTGCGTTGCGATCGGAACGGGAAAATCGCTTGACAATCTTGAGCTCTTGCACGAGGGAGCAATCAACCTTTCCCGTGACAGACGAAGCAGAATGTGATTTTAACGATACATCTTGGGGCGGTGAACTACCGCCCCAACGTTATAGAAAATGAAAGAGAGGCGCGTTTTTATGAAATACGTTATTGAGGGCAGAGAGCCGAGGTCGCTTTTTCGCTATTTTGAAGAGATCGCGGCAATTCCGCACCCCTCTTATCACGAGGAGCGGATCGCCGATTATTTAGAGACGTTTGCAAAAGAAAGAAACTTAGAGTACTACCGTGACGGGGTACACAACGTGCTGATCAAAAAGGCGGCGACTTGCGGATATGAGGGGCATCCTTCCGTGCTGCTTCAGGGACACACCGACATGGTGTGCGAGAAAAACAGCGACACAGACCATGATTTTATGAAGGACCCTTTAAAGCTTTTTGTCGAGGGGGATCTTCTCGGCGCGTGCGGAACGACGCTTGGCGGCGACGATGGGATCGCGGTGGCGATCATGCTTTCGATTTTGGATGGAGAACTTGGTGAGCACCCCCCCATTGAATGTCTTTTTACCGTTTCGGAGGAGGTAGGCCTGGATGGTGCCATTGCCTTTGACTATTCCCGTATTTCATCCCGCCGTATGATCAATCTGGATAGCGAAGCGTTTGGTATCGTCACTGCGGGATGCGCGGGCGGAGTCCATTCCGTTTTGACGTTCCCCTTTCAGCGCAAAAAGAATGACGGCGAAGGACTTTGCATTTTTCTTGGCGGACTTTCGGGTGGGCACTCGGGATGTGATATCCATCGCGGACGCGCCAACGCAAATAAGCTGATGGGGAGGATCCTTTCTTGTCTTGCTCGGGAGCTGTCCTTGTCGATCGTATCGATTGACGGCGGCTCGAAGGACAATGCCATCCCGCGTGAGTGTGTTGCACGTATCGCGGTCCCCTCGTATGCGGCAGCAGAAAAAAGAGTGATGGAGCTTGCAGCGGCGATCTCGGCAGAGCTTTGCCGGGAAGATCGCGGCTTTTGCGTGCGGTGCACGCCTTGTGAATGCGCGGAATCGCTTTCGCAAGAAGACAGTATGCGTGTGATCGCCCTTGTTTCGTCTTTGCAAAACGGTGTGCTTGCCATGCACCGAGAAATTGAGGGCTTGGTAGAATGCTCCCGTAATCTCGGCGTGATACGCACCGAGGAAAATGAAATTTCTTTGGTCGTTTCGTCGCGTTCCTCTCTTGAGGCAAGACTGGATGCGACGGTTGCCGAGCTGGATGCCATATCCTTGGCTCTTGGTGGGAAGACCTCTCATGGCGGCAGATACCCCGGGTGGGAGTACGCCCCTGTTTCCGAGGTGCGTGACCTGTATTTAAAAACACTTTTGGAAACGACCGGAACAGAAGGAACGGTCGACGTGATCCACGCGGGTCTGGAGTGCGGTGTGATCTATTCAAGGATCCCCGACATGGATATGATCTCTATCGGTCCTACCATGTACGACATTCACTCTCCCGACGAAAGGCTGGACCTTTCCTCTGTGGAGCTGTTTTGGAAAACGATCGAAAGCGTATTAAAAAAATTATAAAATTGTCACCGGTCGCGTAAAAATTCGCGATCGGTGATTTTTTAAAAAAGTATTGACAAAGTGAAATTTATATGATATCATATTGATATCAAAAAACATAGGAGGATTTTATGGAAGAGAAAATTTTACACAAATCAAAAAAGGGAATGACCGTTTTGGTTCTTTGCAGCCTGGCTTTGCTTGCCGCATGCGCAGGACTTGTTTTTGGGATCATTTACTTGGAAAGCGGGATTTATGTGCTTGGTGGATGTCTTCTCGGCGTTTCCTGCCTGGTTCTTTGCACAGGCTGGATCCCGCTTTGCGGCTTGCGTATCTTAAAGCCGCAGGAGGCATTGGTTCTTACGCTGTTTGGAAAATATATCGGCACCCTCAAGGGGGAGGGCTTTTATGCGGTCAATCCCTTCTGCGGTGCGGTCAATCCTGCGGCAAATACCAAGCTCAACCAAAGCGGTGACGTTGCGACCAAGTCCGCGCCTGCCTTGAAAGCGGTTGGCGTAAACGGCTTTGAGAGCGTTTCTTTTGAAAGCAAAAAGATCTCGCTTAAAATTATGACGCTCAACAACAACCGCCAAAAGATCAACGATTGCCTTGGCAACCCCGTGGAGATCGGGATCGCCGTGACGTGGCGCGTGGTTGATACGGCAAAGGCAGTATTTAACGTGGATAACTATAAGGAATACCTCTCCCTGCAATGTGATAGCGCGCTTCGTAACGTGGTTCGTATTTATCCTTACGACGTTTCCCCCAACGTGGATACCACAGGGGACGGTGTGGCAGACGAAGGAAGCTTGCGCGGGTCGAGCGACGTCGTTGCCGAACGTATTCGCGGCGAGATCCAGACACGTGTGTGTGAGGCGGGAATTGAGATTCTTGAGGCGCGCATTACCTATCTTGCGTATGCCCCCGAGATCGCGGCGGTGATGCTGCAGCGTCAGCAGGCATCCGCTATCATCGATGCACGGAAAATGATCGTTGACGGTGCTGTTGGAATGGTAGAAATGGCACTGGAACGGCTTTCCGAGAACAAGACCGTAGAGCTTGACGAGGAGCGCCGTGCCGCTATGGTCTCCAACCTGTTGGTGGTGCTTTGCGGAAACCGTGATGCGCAGCCCGTGGTCAATTCGGGAAGCTTGTATTAACGGTGACTCTCTATGAACGATTCTCAAAAGAAGCAGATCCCTCTGCGCCTCTCTCCCAAGCTATACGAAGCGATCGCGGCGTGGGCAGAGGATGACTTCCGTTCGGTTAACGGACAGATCGAATATCTTCTTTCCGAGTGTGTAAGACAGCGTAAAAAGAACGGAAAGTACGTATCCGACGAAATGGATCTTCCGCCGGAACTTGATATCTGATTAAAAAAAGGCTGAGTCAATCGCTTTCTAAAAAGCTTTTGGCTCAGCCCCTTTTTCTGTTGAGATCACGTATGGGATCAGGATTTTTTACCGGTGCTCCAGTACACGATCTCAAAGATCCCCGGAGTTTTGCTTTCGGTGACCTGAAGCCCGATGGAATCGCCCTCTCTGATGAGAAGAAGAGCTTCGTTTTTGGCGATGGAGGAGCGGAACAATCGATTGTCTCCATTCTCGTCGGGGGCACCGATGTAAATGTAGCTTTCTCCATTGACCGTAACGATTTGAATCGATTCGACCGTAACGTTAAGAGCTGTTAAGGGATTTTCGGGGGAGGTGCCGGGCTCATCCCGGATCAGTCCCTCCTCACGAAGAAGTGCCTCGTATGCCTCCATTGCCTTTTCCTGGGTCGTACCCGTTGCGACAATACTGTATTTTTCAACGTTTACCAGCGCATACAGCTTTACAAGTCCACCCACGTCCTTCAAGGTCATAATGTAGGTAGGCTGCCCCGAGGCATTGATCAGGGCGGGGAAGGAAGCGGTATATTCCTTTTCCTGTACCTCTCCCTCTGCCGCAGCCATTGCGGAATGCTCCTCGGCACCGATCACGGGATAAAACTTGTATTCGCCCGTGCGTGCGTTGGTCATAATAAATCCGATATTACTCTTGTCACTGTTGACCGAGGTGACACCGGTGTAGTACCAAACGTCGTCACCGAGAATTACGTATCCGAAATCGTCGGTCGTGACCTTGCAATCCTTCTGACCGATGATGCTGTTGATAAAGCCGCCGGAGTACATTCCCTTCCAGTCGTATTTTTCACAGGCGAGATAGCCGTTATACACTTCGTCGATCCATGCGGGGGTTTTGTCAAGCGAATACAAAACCGATTCTCCCGTCGCGGGGTCGAAGATGATCACTTCGTTGACGTCCTCGGCACCGAACATAGCCACCTTGGGAAGATAGCAGGGGACGATGAATACTGCCTTGCCCGTGTCGTCAAGCTCGAAGCTCGGCGTTCCCAAAATCTTTGTCGGATAGTCAAATCTTAGCTTTCTGTTAAGATCGTCGCCAAAATAGCCGCTATCAACGTACTTGAGCGGATTTTTAAGCTCCACGTATTTTGCAGTATTGTCCACAGGGTCTACCAAAACGTACCCGGGGATTCCCGATGCTCTGTTTCCAATCCATTTAAAGAAGCCCGCGTATTCAAGATTGGACACCTTTTTGGGCGTTCCCAAGTAGTTGATCTGCGAGTATTCCTCGGAGACCTCATACTGCGAAACCACGTGAGAGAGAGAACCGAGGGTTCGGCTTCCGATGATCTTTGCCGTTTCGGTATCCATCAGGGCAATGTGGGTCACCTTATCCGTTTCGGGCATGTCGGAAACGAATTCTGCCTCGGTCACGTCAATTACGCCGGCATATCTGCCTGCGTTGAACACCTCCAGGGATACAACGGTTCCAACTGCCAAAACAAAAAGCGGGATCAGCGGAATGAGCAACAGGAGCTTGCCTCTCTTTTTGCGATCCTTTTTGTCGGTCCAAGCGTTCTCTTCTGCTTTTTTGTTTTTGGTTTTGCTTAAGATGCTTTGCGCAATGCTTTTCACCGTTCCGGAATTCAGAAGATAGTGGGGGAGAATGGCGAGAAGCGCGATCCAGGCGGCAAAAAGCCAAAATTCGGTGCTTTGCAAATGGATCGGCGGGAGGGTGAAATAATAGGTCGCAAATCCCAAAAGTGCCATAAGCAGATAAAGCGTGACGTATGAGAATATTTTTTTGTTCTTTTCCATGTAAGCCTCCTTAAGTAAGTTCTTTTTCAATGGGGTTCCCGTTCAGCACCGTTTCCAAAAGACGTTCACCTTGATAAACGAGCTTTAGCGAAAAGAAGGGGGTAGGGGCGTCAAGAAGCTTTAAAAAGATGCGGTCTCCCTCCCACATGGGAAGTGAGAGTAAGCTTTTTTTATCGATCCAGGCAAGCTCGCCCTCGTCGCATTCCTTCTCGGTCCCCGTCCAATCGGTTGCGGTGAACAAATGCATATACTCGGTGGGATAAACGTCGGAAACAAAGGTTACGATCCCGCGATAGCAAGCCTTTTTGACCGTAAGTCCCGTTTCCTCCCATACCTCGCGTCGCATACAGTCCTCGGGGCTTTCCCGATCCTCAAACTTTCCGCCGATGCCGATCCATTTGTCACGGTTTTCATCGTTTTCTTTTTTCGTGCGGTGAAGCATTAAATATTGCCCGCCTTTTTCAAGGTAGCAAAGGGTGGTCATTTTCATTGGGCCTTTTCCGCGGCGAGCTTTCCTTCCATTAAAAATGCGGCTTCCATATCCGCGCAGCAGGTAGCGTATGCCAGAGGGAACATTTCAAGCGCACGCCCTACGTTATTGGTGTCCTCGGTGCCCGAAAAGCCCATGTGGTAGCGGATGGCAAACGCTTCGTCGCGGGTAAGACGCATATAGGCGGATACGATGTATACGGACTTTTCGCCGTGTCCGTATGGAAGGGTATCCTCGATGGTATAGTAGGGGGCACTGACCCATTTCCCGGTTTCGTCCTTTACGTTGCGGTAAGAGGTCTTATAAAAGTTCACCTTGCACACGTCGTGCAAAAGAGCGGCGATGGCAATGCTTTCCTCCGAGTATTCAATGCCGTAGACCTCCTTCATGCGAGGACGCGCAAGAATATCGCAAAGACAGTCGTAAACGTTCAGACTGTGCTCAAGCAGCCCTCCTTCATAGGCGCCGTGGTAGCGGGTCGATGCGGGTGCTGTGAAAAAATCGCTCCCGTTTGCAAGAAACTCAAGGAGCTTATCCGCTCCCTCACGGGTGATCTTTTCGTTGTATATTTGCAAAAAGCGTTCCTTATTTGTCACGGTACAGTCCGTCCTTTCCTAATGCTTAATGTTATTTTACCACGGACACGGGAAAAAGTAAAGAGCATTTTATTTTTTTGCAAAAATTATATATGTACACAGTTTGGCAATAAAAATATGCTAAAATAGAGCTGATATATAAGAGAGGGGGCACAGACTATGAGAAAAACAAAGATCGTATGTACCTTGGGACCCGCGTGCCTCAAGGAAGACATATTGGAAGAAATGCTGAAAAACGGGATGAACGTTGCGCGCTTCAACTTTTCCCACGGAACGCACGAATATCACAAGAAGGCGATCGCGCTTTTTCGTCAGGTAAGAGACCGCATGCAGCTTCCCGCTGCCGTTTTGCTGGATACCAAGGGACCTGAAATACGTCTTCGCGATTTTGAAAACGGTCACATCACCCTTTGCAAGGGAGATGAGTTTACCTTTACCGTGGAGGATTGTCTCGGAGACGAGCATCATGCCGCCATCACTTACCCGGATCTCCCGCGACAGTTAAGTGAGGGGATTCGCATTTTGTTGGATGACGGACGGGTTGAAATGACAGTGCTTTCTGCCACCGATAAAGAGATACGTTGCCGTGTGGACGTGGGCGGTGTTCTTTCCAATCATAAAAGCATAAATATTCCCAACTTCCACATCGATATGCCGTACATCAGCAAGAAGGACGAGGAGGATCTGATCTTTGGTATTGAAGAGGACGTTGATTTTATCGCCGCCTCCTTTGTCAGAAGTGCTGCCGACGTGATCCAGCTTCGCAAATTCCTTGATTATCACGGCGGTCACAATATCAAAATCATTTCCAAAATTGAAAATATAGAGGGTGTTCAGAATTTTGACGCGATCCTCAAAAATTCGGACGGTATTATGGTGGCGCGCGGAGATATGGGAGTTGAGGTCGCCTTTGAGCGATTGCCCGGTATTCAAAAGCGTTTTATCCGCAAGTGCTATCAGTCGGGTAAAATGGTGATTACCGCAACACAAATGCTTGAGTCCATGATCCATTCCAACACCCCCACGCGTGCGGAGATCACCGACGTGGCAAATGCGGTATTTGACGGAACCTCTGCCGTCATGCTGTCGGGTGAGACCGCGACGGGCGATCATCCCGCGCTGGTCGTAAAGGTCATGTCACAGATCGCCGAGCAGGCAGAGACGGATGCTGTGGAAATGGAGACCTATCAAGGTATTAAGTACGAGTCGGATATCGATGACGTTACCAACGCGATTTGCGATGCCGCGGCGACCACCGCGCGCGACGTGCACGCAAAGGTAATTATTGCGGTTACAAAATCGGGGCTTACCGCACGACGCGTATCCAAGTTCCGTCCTGTTCCCGTAATCGTGGCGGCGACTCCCGAGAAAAAAACCTTTCATCAGCTCAGCCTTTCCTGGGGCGTTCTCCCGGTGCTTGCCCTCAATCAACACAGTACGGATAATTTGTTTATCCATGCCATTGACTGCGCAAAGCAGGTTGATATCGTCTCCCATGGGGATCAGGCGGTGATCACTGCGGGAGTTCCCCTCAATCAGGAGGGAACGACCAACCTTTTAAAGGTGCAAACCGTTAATTGAATGTGTTATATGCAAAAAGAGGTGAATCAGTGACTCACCTCTTTTTTGCGTTCCTCCTTTGCGGAATGGTTGCGTATCATCATTTGATTGTCTTTTGTATGATGCTGTTAACTGCGGCGCGCATGGCGAGTACCGTTTTTGCGTCCTTGGCGCATTCGTCAAAGCGGATCTCCTTGCCAAAAATCTCCTCAAGAGAGGCAACAAGCGCATCTTTTCCGCAGACGTTTTCTGCAAGCCGCATGGCGCTAAGATCCTGTAAAGCATCGGTAAAGGCGAGGATACGGGTAGATTCAAGCGCGGTACCGTTTTGTGCGGGGTAAACGGAGTGTGTATCCCCTGCGGGCACCCAAAATTCGCCGCTGTGCTCCAGATAAGGGTCGATCACGTCAACCGAGTGTTGGTTGCTGTAGTAGTTAAAGCCCCAATGCAAAAATCCCGCGATCCCGTATTTATAAAATTGGGCGCCGATACAGCGCGTGCGCCAAAGCGGCATGGCTATAAATCGATTGGAAACGTTGGTGTGTTGACCGCAGCAGTAATAGGTCCAAAGTCCCGGGACCTCGGCTTCGATAAAGGGTGCAATATGATCGCTTGCGGGAATGGGCGTTTCTACGATGCCTTCCTGCCAATAATCGAAATTGGAGAGGGCATCCATAATAACGTATCCTTCAAGGAGTGGCGCGACCACCTGCTTTGCGGCGCGGTAGGATGCCAATTGCTCGCGGTTCGGCTCGTCTGATACGTGGAAGAAGCAATCCTTGTCTCTGCCTTTTTCCTTCATGTGGGAAAGAAATGCGGGAATAAAGGCGCGCAGATATTTTGTGTATTCCTCGCCTGTGGCATCGGTTTCCCAGCCGAAGAGCTTTTGATAAACGCCATCCACCGTTGCCATGATCTTGGGAGCATGCAACGCCCCCCACTGAGTGAAGAAATGTGCTATTTCAAAATATTTGATGCCGATGCGGTCACACATATCGATCCAGCGGTCAAGGCGATCAAAGGAGAAGCTGTATACGCCGCCGTTAAGTGTTACGTCGACCAGCTGAACCGTCAGTCGCTCTCCGCCGATCTCTGTGTCAAGGGGAGGGGTGTGTATGGGAGTTAAGAGAAGATTGATGCCGTTTTTGACTGCGGTGCGCGCAAAGCTTTCGATAATGCTCCAATGCTTTTCCGACCAGACCTCGCACCCGTAGTAGTTGGCAAGGCAGTCACAATGAAACCACTCTGTAAATATCAGGTCGCTTTTGGGGAGATTTGCGTCAATGATGCAAGCACAAAAGGATTCCACGGCGCGGACGGTCCCGTCGGTGTCGGACAAGGTTACGGTAAGGGTGTATTCTCCGGCAGGGAGCGCCTCCCCCGGTTCAAGGTCGATCCAAAGCGCGCGGGTTTGTCCTTTTTGCGCTGTAATACAGCCGTGATAATGCAAAGGGAGCAGGACGTCGGGGTAAAGCCCCGGTGTTGAGCGAAGATAGTTATCGTCGGGCGCCTCTCCGTAAAAGGGCATAGTCACGGGGACAAGACCTACCGTGCGTGTGCTTGCATAAGGAGCAAGAGAGCCGTCAAGGGCCACCTTTAAGCGTGTGGTGCCGTTTGGTTCCTCTGCGTCGGCAGTATAAAGAAGCTGGAGGGAGAGACGCTCGTTTTTAAGCATAGAAAAGCTATCAAATGCTTCAAATTCCTCGATGCGGCTATCGAGGAAGCATTTTTCAAGGGAGGATACGAGTTTGGTTTGGATCATCTTCCGTTTCCTTTCTTTTTGCTGATATACGGGAAGTTATCGGATTCAGTATAGCACATAAATAAATACCTTGCAAGTTTTTTTGGAAATTAGAGCTAAAAACAAATCAAACGGGAGCAAATTTCTATGCTCCCGTTTGATTTGCTTTGCTATATAAGCGTCAAATGCCTGCCGCAAGGCGGTCAAGCATGATCTCAGCGCTTTTTACGTTGGTTGCCAAGGGAATGTTTTGAACGTCGCACAGGCGCAAAAGTGCCGAAACGTCGGGCTCGTGAGGCTGGGCGGTCAGGGGATCGCGCAAAAAGAGAACGAGATCCAGTTCGCCCTCGGCGATCATAGAGCCGATCTGCTGATCCCCTCCCAAGGGGCCGCTTTTCATACGGGTGATCTTAAGCCCGGTTTCACCCATAACGAGTGTTCCCGTTGTTCCCGTTGCGTAAAGCTCGTGAGGGGCGAGCACCTCTCTGTATTTGATGGCGAGGGCGATCATATCGTCCTTCTTTTTGTCGTGGGCGATCAATGCGATCTTCATATGTTTTCTCCTTTTCCGGTAGTTTTGTTAAGAGGATCTAATTGCTCAAAAAGAGCGGTACAACCGCGCTCGATGTCGCGGTAGGCTTTGTCAAAGCGGTGAGAATACCAAGGGTCAATGACATCGTTGGAGCTTCCCGTGTATTCCATCAGCTTTTTGATCTTTCCTTCGGGATCTCCCCCGAAAATGGCGAGCATATTACGGACGTTCTTTTCATCCATACCGATGAAAAGGTCGTAAAGGTCGTAGTCGCTGCGCTTTAATTGCACGGCGCGCTTTTTTTCAAAGCCTGTAATGCCGTGACGCTCCAGCTCTGCACGGGCGGGTGGGTAGACGGGATTCCCGATCCCGTTCCAAATCTCCTCGGTGCTTGTGGCGCTTGAGGAAGCTGTAAAATCCTTGGTACTGCCGTTTTCCGTTAAAAGCCGCTTAAATATAAATTCTGCCATAGGCGAGCGGCAAATGTTTCCGTGGCAGACAAACATAATGCGTATCATAGTTGCCTCTTATCGAAGCTGAGAAAGCGGATGCTCTTCCATGCTTGGCGGAAGGAGCTTTTTGAGAACTCTCATCATAAAGAAGGTGGAAAGCAGCACACTGAAAATTTCCGCGATCGGGAATGCCCACCAAACAAGATCGACGTTTCCCGTAAGGGAAAGGAGAAAGGCGGCGGGGATGAGGACGACCAGCTGACGTCCAATGCTTGAGATGAGGCTGTAAATGCTTTTTCCAAGAGCCTGGCATACCGATGCGGTAATAATGCAAAAGCCTGCAAAAATAAAGCTGAGACTGATGGTGCGAAGTGCGACCGTGCCGATACGAAGCATTTCCTCACTCGCATGGAAGATGGAGAGCAACTGTGTGGGGAAGATCTGAAATGCCGCAAGCCCCAGCAGCATATAGATGATGGCGCTGACCGCTGCGAGGCGGACTGTTTTCATGACACGGCTACGCTTACGAGCGCCGTAGTTATAGGCAATGATAGGAACCATGCCGTTGTTGAGGCCGAAAATAGGCATTAGGATAAAGCTTTGAAGCTTGAAGTAAATTCCAAATACGTTCATGGCGCTGACACCGATCGCCTCAAAGCTACCCAGTACCATGTTCATACAATAGGTCATGACCGAGCCGATCGCCTGCATGAGCACCGAAGGAATTCCAATGATGAGAATTTCTTTTTGCAACCGTGCGCGCGGAATGATAGCGCGAATCTTTAGCTTGATCTCTTTGTTAAGGGTGAGATTCAGGATAACCCCGATAACACCGGAAGCAAGCTGACCGATCACTGTGGCAAGTGCCGCTCCGCGAATGCCCCATCCAAGACCGAAGATCATAATGGGGTCAAGAATGATATTGATGACAGCCCCCGACATTTGGGTAACCATGCTAAGAACGGTTTTTCCGGTAGACTGTAACAGTCTTTCGCAGGTGATCTCAATAAATACACCGATGCAACCAACGCAGACGATAAAAAGGTATTCGGTTCCGTACTGTAGGATCAAGGGGGAGTCCGTTTGGGTAGATACGTAGGCAGAAACGCCAAAGAACCCGATGAGTAAAAATAAAAGATAACCGCAAAGAGTAAGAAAAAAGCCCTGACCCGCAATGCCGTTGGCTCTCTCATAATCCTTTTCCCCAAGGGAGCGGGAGAGCAGTGCATTCATACCGACGGCAAGACCGACGGCGACTGCGATCATCAGATTTTGAATGGGGAAGGCAATGGTCAGCGCCGCTGTTCCGGCGATGGGGTCGTACATTGAGACGAAGATCGAGTCTACAATGTTATACAGCGCCTGAACCAGCATGGAGATCATAATTGGAAGCGACATAGAGAAAAGGAGCCTTGGAACGGGCATGGTGCCCATTTTGTTTTCTTTCTTTACGTCAAGGGTATCCTGAGAGGTGTTTTCCATGAAAATATTCCTGTCTGTTTTCTTTTTCCCAAATATTTTATCATATTTAAGGGGCTATGTCAATAAGAGCGGAACGATTCATGGAAAAAAGAGGGAAAACCAAATGCATTTTCTCATTTGGTTTTCCCCCTTTTTTTGCAAGGAGACTTCAATTTAAGGAAGCGACTTCGTTTCATTCCTTCGGTCGCTTTTGCGATGTGAAAGCAGCCAATCAAAGAGTCCCTCCGTGGAAAAGGCATTTTCCCAAATGCCGTGGTCGCCTCCGATATAATAAATGCACGTTAGGCTTTTGGCACCCAGACGCTCCAACTTGTCTACCATCGTTTTGGTGCCGTTTGGGGGGACGACCGAATCGCTGTCGCCGTGAAAGGTGAAAATGGGGACGTTAACAAGGCGTGAGGCATAACGGTAGTCGGCACCGCCGCACACGGGGATCGCGGCGGCAAAAAGATCCGTATGGCGTACGAGCAGATCCCACGTCGCGTAAGCACCCATGGAGATCCCCGTGGAATAGATGCGGTCGTCATCGATGGAAAGCGTGCTTTTTAAATGTGCGATCAGCTTGACCGCGGCGGCAAGCGGACGGGATTCGGCAAGCGTGTCGGTGGAATAGGTCGTATCGGTCCATGAGGGAACGTTGACCCATTTTTGATCGGCAGGACATTGGGGGGCTATTACGATACAATCGTAAATAGAGGCATTGGAAGCTTTGAAAAACTGACCAATGGCGTTTTTAAATTGTAATTCATTGTCGTTCCCGCGCTCCCCCGCACCGTGGAAAAAGAGGATCAAAGGATATTTCTTTTTCTTACTGTAGTCCTTGGGAAGATAAATTCCGTAGAGAAGAGTAAAGTCGCCGTCACAAAAGCTCTTTTTTTCAAAAAGGGGAGAGACGGAGGGGGCAGGCGGAGTGCGCAGAAAAGGAATTTTTACAATGTTTGCTTTCATTGCTGTGTTCGACTTTTTAAATATCCAGCATCGTTTCCACAAGGCTGTATGCGAACAGGTAGTGCAATTCGCGAATGGGGTGATTGATGTAGTTGGAAAGAAGCTCGGTGGTGTTAACGCCTGCCGCCATCATTGCCTTCCATTTGGCGTGGCAGTCGCATACACGCACACCGTTTTCGGCAGCTACCTTTTTTGCCGCCTCAAAGTACATGTCGAGAATTCCGTCGTTTTGCACCTTTGCGGTTCCCTCTGCGATCTCGCGGAAGCGATCGAATGTAACGTGACAGCTGACGTGCGTGTTCATGGTGTTTTCGGTCATAAAGATGCACTCGGCACCCGTTTCCTTTACCTTTTTAAAAATTCCGTCAAGCGAGGTGGTGTATCTTTCAAGCCCCCCCTCCCGCAAATTAGCATCGTTGAGTCCGTAGCTGACCACAACGAGATTGGGGTGAAAGGGAAGAACGTCGCGCTCCATGCGGGACAGCCCGTTTGCGGCATTGTCGCCGCTGATACCGCAGTTTACAATGTTGATATGTGCCTTGGGGAAGAGCATGTGCAGAATCTCACTGACACGGGTGCTGTAGGCGTTTTTGTTTTCAAAAACAGTGTCAATGGCTTTCCCCGACTCAAACAGCTCAAAGCAGCCCTGTGTGACACTGTCACCGAGAAAGGCAATGGTGGCGGGGCCGGCACCGTAAAGATCGTTTTGTTTTTTTGCAAGCAATTCTATGATTTTCATTGGTTGTTTCCTCTTTTTTATGAATTTTATACTTCTTTATGAATTTTATACTTCGCGCTTTCCGAATATCGAGAAGCTGATCACGCCGGGGCGAATTCCTTGAGGGGCACCCAAAACGGTCAGCCGCGCAAGACTTCCTGTGCAGGAGGGGAAGGTGCGGTAATCGATCAAAAGGTCTTGATCGTTGTCCGAGCAATCAAGCACGGTCGTCCAATTGACCTCGTCGTCGGAGAGCTCGATCTTATATTTGATAGGTCCCGAAAGGATCCCTGCATCGTAGTCAAGGCCCATATCCTGCCAAATGACACGAGATGCCGAAACGCGATAGTTCGCGGCAAGCTTGACTGTGATCTGCGGCAGAGGATCGGTGTCGTCGGGCTGCCACCACGTGTTGAGGTTTTGTTCGAGGGCGTAAAAGCATTCGCGTCCTTCCTTCATGGAGGTTGCCTTGACTCTTGCGCGGAGCTGGAAGGTCAGGGGAAGGATGCCTACGTCTCCCTCAAGGATCTCGCCCGGACCGTATTGGGGGGTATCGGTCACGCACTTGCAGTAAAGCTCGCCGTCCTCGTTGATATAAATGCGATCCATACCGATGCGGCGCTCAAATACGTGATTGACGCCCATGCGCATCGTATAAAAGGTCCAAAGTGTGTTATCGGGACCTTGTACGACACATCCGTGTCCGGCACCGCTGACAAGTCCGTGTACGTGCTTTGTCAAGGGATTGTTTTTTTGATAAACGAAGCCCGAAAGGGGACCCTCATCCGAATAGTAAACTCCTTGTGCATAGGTTTCAAATTGCGTTCCGTTTCCGGAGTAGATGAGGTAGTATCTGCCGTTTTGCTTGATTATCCACTGTCCCTCGCACCAGCCCTTTTCAACGTCTTGGTTGTTGGCGCCAAAGCGCTCCCATTCGTGATCGGATTCAAATCCAAAGAGGAATTTCGGCTCAGTGATGAGGTGATTGGGGCGCTCGGGATCCAGCTCAGCCCCCATTGTTGCAATGACGCGTTTTCCTTTTTCATTGACTGCAACGTCTGCCCAATACAAGTAGATCCTGCCGTCGTCGTCCTTGAGAAATGCGGGATCCATCGCGGTAAACTGGGTGCCGTTGGGACGCACAAGCTTACCGACCTCGGTAAAGGGGCCTTTAGGAGAATCGGCAACGAACATCGGGCGTGAGTGTACCGCGAGCCAAACCTTTCCGTTGTGTACCATGGGAGCCGGGCTGTAACCGGGAGCCTCGTAGGGGGTGCAGGGAATGCTTTTCCAGGTGACGAAGTCCTCGGATTCCCAAAGAATGCCGTAGCTGGGATAGAGATACCATTTTCCTTCAAAGTAGAGAACGCTTGGGTCTGAAATGGAGTGGTAGTCCTTCTGTTTTTCGCCCGTCCAGTTCAGATCGTTGTTTCCGTCCTTGCCGCGCGGGAGGGAGGGAATGGAGAGGGGATTGCAGTAGGTTTTATATTCGCATATCTCACGCGGCGGATTTTTTGCGCGTTCAATATCACGGATCTTTCGCACAAGATATTCCCCGTAAAGTCGGTGCCCCTCTGTATTTGGATGTACGCCGTCCTTGATGTAAAGCGCGCGGTCCTCTGTGGATTTGGGGTTGATCGGCACGCCGAATCCGTCGATGATGTCAAAGCCGTATTCTTCGGCACGCACGCGGATGGCACGGATATATTCGGTCAAGGGCAGCCCGAGCTTGTTTTCATCCTCGGTTGATGCATGGATGGGTGTGACAACGTAGATGGCGGTGTTGGGATAACGCTCCTTCAGCCCGCGGTAGAGCACGTCCAAAGCACCGAAAAAGGAAATATCTTCACGGTCTGCCTCGGTTCCGAGAGGAACGCTGTTCATAAAATCGTTAAAGCCGGCGGCGACGATCAAGGTGTCGGCATCGGCATCCATCAGCTTGTACCGAAGCACCATTGCATGCTCACGCATGACAGGGGCAAGCTCACTGACAGAGGTTCCGTTAAAGCCGTAATTGACCAGCGTGTCGTAACCGAACGCTTCTTTTACGACCTCTGAAAAGGTTGGAGATGCGATAGAATTGGGGGAGGTTTGTGTGCGGGACATGTAGGTTCCCTTTGTAATGGAATCTCCAAGTGTGATCAGTTTCATAATATCTCCTTTCAAGGGGATTGTGTATTTTCTTCCCACGTTTATTATATAACACATTTTTGGGTTTTTCAATACAAAATTCCAAGATTTTAATTCATAATTCTTTCATCTTTGTATAATTTGGCAAAATAGAACGGAGATGGGGAAATTGATGTTTGTCAAAGCGCTGATTTTGCAAAAAAATGGGAACAAGGGGTTGAGAAACGGAGAAAAAGGTAGTAAAATATGAAATGAATACATAAAAAGAAGGACGGCTTATGAAAATTTTTGAACCGAAGCTCATTACCACCTTAAAAGGGTATACGGGAAAACAGCTTTTGTCGGACGTGGTCGCGGGAATCATCGTTGCGATCATCGCGCTCCCTCTTTCCATTGCCTTGGCAATTGCCTCGGGGGTAGAACCCGCAAACGGACTGATCACTGCCATTGTAGCCGGATTTGTCATCGCGCTTCTTGGCGGTAGCCGCGTCAACATCTCGGGCCCCACCGCCGCATTTGCAACCATCGTTGCGGGAATCGTTGTTACAAACGGAATTGGGGGACTGGTGATCGCTACTCTGATGGCAGGCGTGATTTTGATCTTGATGGGTGTTTTAAGGCTGGGCTCCTTGATCAAGTACATCCCCCACACCATTACGACAGGCTTTACGTCGGGAATTGCCCTGACCATCGTCATCGGTCAGATCAAGGACTTTATGGGGCTTGATTTCAAGGGTGCAAGTCCTATCGAGGCACCCGAAAAATTACTTTGCGTATTTGAAAACATTGCCACAGTCAATTGGTGGTCGCTTCTCGTCGGTGCCATTGGACTTTTGATTTTGATCGTATGGCCCAAGATCAGCAAAAAGATCCCGGGTTCCCTCATTGCGGTGCTGGTCGGTACGGCAGCGGTCAAGCTTTTGGGGCTTGACGGCGAGGGCTTTGGCGTGGCTACCATTGGAAGCTCCTTTGGAACGCTTTCCGCAAAATTTACCTTCCCCGATTTTTCAGCGGTGAATCTTGACACGGTAACGGCACTCCTCCCCTCTGCGTTTACCATTGCCATTTTGGCGGCGATCGAATCGCTTCTTTCCTGTGTGGTGTCTGACGGAATGATCAAGGACCGTCACAACTCCAACACGGAGTTGATCGCCCAGGGTGCGGGAAATATCTGTTCGGCTCTTCTTGGCGGTATTCCCGCAACGGGTGCCATTGCGCGTACTGCCGCAAACGTGAAAAACGGGGGCAGAAGCCCCATTGCGGGAATTGTCCACGCCCTGGTCCTGCTTTTGATCTTCTTCGTTTTGATGCCTTATGCCGCTTGGATCCCCATGCCCATCATTGCGGCGATCCTCTTTATGGTGGCGTATAACATGTGCGAGTGGAGAGGTTTTGTCAAGATCTGCAAAACCGCGCCAAAGAGTGATATTCTTGTTCTTGTCGTAACCTTTGCCTTGACTGTGATCTTCGATCTTGTCGTTGCCATTGCGGTAGGCTTGATCCTTGCAGTTGTGCTCTTTATGAAGCGCATGGGAGACGTAACGCACATCCGTGCATGGAATGACGATGAGTTTTTGGCATCTCACGATCATATGCAGCTTAAGGACATTCCCGATCATACCGCCGTATTTGAGATCGAAGGCCCCATGTTCTTTGCTTCGGCAGATAAATTTTCGGATCTGCCCGTAAAGCCCGACGTGCGCGTAATGATCCTTCGTATGCGTGACGTGCCCACCATCGATGCTACGGCAACCCGCAATCTGTTTGATATTCTGTCGGTATGCCGCGAGCGTAACATCCTTCTTTTGATTTCGCACGCAAACGAGCAGCCCTTTAAGGTGATGAAAAAAGCAGGCTTTGTAGATGCGGTTGGGGAAGATCATTTCCTTTCCAACATCGACGAGTCTCTTGCCTATGCTGAGAAATTTGTGAAAGAAGAAGAGAAAGGCGAATAAAATAAAAAGAACCGTCACGTTGGCGACCTGTTTTATGGAAGTAAGGTGCACCGACGTGACGGTTCTTCTTTTTTTGGTTAAAAAAGAAAACTCTACTTAAAAGAGAGTTTTAATTTTGTATTCTACAATGTATCGATTGAAAAGAGAGTTTTGTTGTGGTAAAATGGTAGTAAGCTCTCATCAAGGTGTATCTTGATTGAAAACAAGGGCTTTGGAGGAATGTAATGGCACTTTTGGCAAAGAGCTTTGGCGGCAATTTAAAGGAAGCACGGCGTGCCTTGGGGCTTACGCAACGCGAGCTTGGAGAACGGATTGGGTTTTCTGAAAAAACGGTCAGCAAATGGGAAAATGGAAGCTCACTTCCCGATATCGAGACGTTGTTTTCGGTTTGCGACGTACTGCAAATAAAAATTGAAAGACTTTTTTCGGGGAAGGAGCATTATTTTTTGGGGATCGACGGAGGGGGCACCAAAACCGCAATGATCCTTGCGGATGATAAGGGAGAGATCGTGCGTACGCTCTATACCGATGCCTGCAATCCCGTGGATATTGGAATTGAAAATGCAAAAAGAATTTTAAAGGACGGAATTTTTGAGATCACGCGAGGGATCGCTTTTGGTGACGTTACGCTGTTTGCGGGAGTTGCGGGCGGTACCTCGGGGGATACCAAAGGCAAGCTGACTGCCTTTTTTGAGGAGTTTGGCTTTTTTGCTTTTGAAAACGATTCGGACAACGTCAATCTGATTGCTGCCGGGCTTGGTGATGGGGACGGAATTGCCGTAACGGTGGGAACCGGGTTTTGCGTATACACGCAAAAGGGCTTGCAACGCCGCCGTATTGGAGGCTGGGGATACCTTTTGGACGACGGCGGAAGCGGTTACAATTTTGGTCGGGATGCCTTACACGCATATTTTGCGGCATATGACGGAAGCGGAGAAGCGACGCTTTTGACCCGTGAGATCGATCGCATTTACGAAGGTGGGGCGCACGCGTTGCTTTCCTATGCATATGAAAATGGAAAAAAGGCGATCGCCTCTTTTGCTCCAGCGGTTTTTTCCGCATGCAGGGACGGTGACTGTGTCGCCGGTGCGATTCTTGAGCGCAATATGAAAGAGGTTGCTCGTACGGTGCTTGTTGCATTGCGTGAATTTGACGGGAAAGCGGTTCCCATTGTATTTGCAGGGGGACTGACGCACGAGGAACTTGTTGTTTCGTGGCTTCGTGAGGAGTTTGAGGAAAAGTACGGATACCGTATTTCCTTTTTGGAGGAAGAGCCTGTCAAGGGGGCTTTGATGCTTGCAAAGAAATTGGGAGGGAAGAAAAAATGAGCGAAACAGAAAAAAGAAACCCCAGGACGATGCATATCGACCGTGCCGATACGAGGGAGATCCTGTCTCTCATTCAAGAGGAAAACTATCATGCCGTTACCGCCATTACGGCGGCGATCCCCTCCATTGAGGAGGCGTGCGATCAAATCGTAGGGAGAATGAAACGCGGTGGCAGATTGATTTACATAGGAGCCGGTACGTCGGGTCGACTTGGCGTGCTTGACGCGGCGGAGTGTCCTCCCACCTACGGTGTTTCCCCCGAGCTGATCAGCGGGATCATTGCGGGAGGATATGACCGTATGGTGAGCGCGGGAGAGAGTGCGGAGGACAGTGGTGAGGACGGTGTGCGCGATCTTAAACAAAAAAAGGTTGGGGAGAACGATACGGTGCTTGGTATTTCGGTTGCGGGAAACGCTGCTTACGTTGCCGATGCCCTTTTGTATGCAAAAACCTGCGGATGCCTGACTGTGGGACTTACCTCCAATCGGGGCAGCCGCTTGGACAGAGAATCTGATATTTCCATCGTTACCGAAACGGGTGCCGAGGTAATTACGGGATCGACCCGAATGAAGGCGGGCTCTGCTCACAAAATGGTATTGAATATGATCTCCACCTGCGTGATGATCCGCATGGGGAACGTATACGAAAATATGATGATCAATCTTCGTCCTACCAATATCAAGCTTAAGCGAAGAGTGATTTCTATCGTATGCGATATTTTTTCATGCGATGAGGAGACCGCGATCGGATTGCTGGATCAGTACGATTGGTCAATACGAAAGCTTGTAGACGACAGGGAGGGAAAATAATGGAATACGCAAGGATCGTATCAAACGGGAAAAGCCAATATCATATCGTAGGCTCTTATTTTGCGGACGAATGCGAACGCTTTGCCGCCTCCGAGCTTCAAAGATACGTTTATGAGGCAACCGACGTTCTCATTCCGTACTATTCCGATATTTGCCCTCAAAGAGGTGTTGAGATATTGATCGGAAAAAACGCAAGAAACGCCGAGGAGTATCTGAAAAAAGAAGAATTGGAGTCGCTTGGCGAGGAGGGCTTTCTTATTCGCCGCGTTGAGGATGGAACGCTTTTGATCGCGGGAAATTCTTCTCGCGGAACACTTTACGGCGTATATGCGTTTTTGGAGCGCTTTTTAGGCTTTCGCGCTTTTCGCGCGGACGTTGAAAGGATCGAGCATGCCGAGGAGGTGATCCTTCCGGTGCTTCATATTTCCGAGACGCCTTGCTTTGAATACCGTGATGCGTATTTCCGCGGCGCCTTTGACGGTGGATTTGCCTCCAAAAATCGATTGAATACCTCTGTTGCCGATCTTTCGCGGGAAAAAGGCTTGGGAATGAAGTTTTATAGTGCGCACCACACTTTTGAAACGCTTCTTCCATCGGCACAGTATTACGCTTCCAATCCCGAATACTATGCTTTGGTCGACGGAAAACGCGTTCCCACACAGCCCTGTCTTTCCAACGAAAGCGTTGTGCGTATTATGACGAAAAACGTATTGTGTTTGATTCGGGAAAATCCCCATGCCCGTGTATTTTCGGTAGCACAAAACGACAATCAGGGATACTGTCGGTGTGAGCGTTGCCGCGAGATCGATGTTCGTGAGGGTTCTCCCTCAGGCAGCATGATCGCCTTTGTCAACCGTGTGGCAGAGCGGGTGGAGGCGGAATACCCCAACGTATTGATCCACACCTTTGCCTATCAATACACAAGGCATGCACCTCGCTTTGCTCGCCCGAGGGGAAACGTGATCGTTCGTCTTTGCAATATTGAGTGTGAATGGTCAGAGCCCTTTGAGGTGCTTGCAAATGCCGACCCCAAGAGCGAGGCTGCGGAATTTGTCAAGGATATCAAGGATTGGACCGCAATTTGCAATCGCGTTTATATCTGGGATTATGCTGTGAACTATCGTCATTATCTCTTGCCGTTTCCCAACTTTTATCAAATGGCGGAGAATATCAAATTTTATAAGCGAATGGGTATTCGCGGTGTATTGGAAGAGGGGAATTTCTCCTATGGCGGAGGTGCTGCAATGGACGAATTAAAGTCCTATCTTATTGGAAGACTCCTTTGGGATCCCAATCTTGACGTAGATCCTCTGATCGATGAATTCCTTACGGGGGTTTATGGAAAGGGAGCACCCTATCTCAAGGCGTATATCACGCGCGCCACGGCATCGGTCAAGGGCTTCCGCTTGGGAATCTACGACGATCCCGATCAGCCCTATTTTACCGATACGGACGTAAAGGCGTATGAAGAGCTGTTCCAAAATGCCGTAAGTGCCGCCGAGAGGGAAGAGGAGAAGGAGCGGGTCAGAAAAGAAGCCCTTTCCATTGAGTACTTAAAGGTGGCGCGGATCGAAAATGACGAAGCGCGTGCCCAAGCCACCGATGAAATGGCAAAAAAAATCGTCCATTTTCGCCTGACCGAAATTATGGAACGAAGAAATCTGTACGATTCCTTCAAATATGTCAAGCGTGCTCGCTACGCAAAGAGCCGTGATGGCGAATACAATATGTACTACGTTGTAAAATAAAATCAAAAGTATCCCCCAAAAAACGAGCTTGATGGCAAACGCCAAATCAAAATTCGCTTTTTGGGGGATGTTGTCGTTTTTAAAGAAATCCGCGGATGTCGATTGCAAGCTGTTCCTCAAGATTGATCAATCTTTTGGTAATATCCTTGGAAACCTCATCTGCTGCCTTATACTGGTTGAGATATTTATTCAGCGACTTTACGCCCATGTTACAGCCGTCTGTCATCAGATCGGCAATGGTGTGGTCGGACTCGTGCATGGCAAGCTTGATATTGGTTTTGATCCAGGACATGCTTTTTGCGATGGGGTTAGGATCTTTTCCTTCGTCCTTATATTTGTCAAGCAACTCCTGAATTTCTGTGTTGAGTTTTTCGTGTTCATCCTTACAGTCTAAAAGATATTTCTTCAGCTTTTCGGATTTCACGTAGTCGGCGACGTCGCGAATGGATGCCGTTCCCATTTTTACTCCCGCGTCACATTCGCGAAGCAGCTTTACTGTATCTTGTTCGATCATAGCTTGTTCCTCCTTATTTCTTTTTTTGAACAGCATTCCCGAAAACGGAGGATTTTATGCCGTTTCATTATTTTTCGGAATGAAAAAGTTAGAAAATAAAAAAGACGTTTTGCGTGGGACTTTTCATGTGTAATACAAAGCCCAAAGTTGGGTACCCGAAACGCATACGTGCTTGACAGACGGAGCTCTGCGGGGTATAATGTGAGTGCGCAGTTTGCGCTTGGTACCAAGAAATCAAGGGGCTTTACAAAAACACATGAGTACAAAAAGATAACGAACGCGGAAAGAGAGGATCTTTGGCGTGAGGTTTTGAATTTGTATCACGGTATCGGTGACGGATTTGCCGATGGGATTGCAATGGAGCGCGGAAACGTGGTTTACATTGTTGATTCCGGCAGAGAAAACGGAAAGCTTGATTTCGGGGTGAGAGAAAGAAGAACGATTTCTAACGCTGAGAAAAGGCAAGAGTACATAAAGGAGAAAAACGATGAAGCAATATCAAAAGGGAATGTCTCAGATTCAATTTTTGAAAGAATTGGGAATGAATATGGAGGACATACTGGTAGCGATCTGCGACGAGAACACGGATCAAACAGATCGAATTCTCATGGAGAATCCGGAAATAACGCTGGCGGAATTTCGGAAGAAATTCGTGGATCTGTCGGAGGAATAAACGACAAAGCGGAATTCTCCCTTAAATCCACCTCGGAGGGGGCGCAGGCTGCCCCCGCTGATAGCGAACCCTCAAGCGGTGAAGCGCTCACGGCGAAAGAGCGGATGCTTATAAATGAGGTCCGGGCACATCTTTCCGCAGAGGCACTCGGAAGCGAAGCCTTCATGCGCAAGATCCTGGAGAGCGACGCAAGCCTTGCCGAGAAGCTGCTTAACCGCATCAAGTCCCTAAAGAACGCCTTTACGGGCAGCAAGGATCCTTCCGTCCGCGCGCAATCTACGCGCCTCTCCAAAGCGGAAAAGCTGTGGCTCAAAGCTGTGGATGACGCAGGCACAAGTACGCCGCGGGTAAGATCGTC
>JAZNEQ010000027.1:0-8678 GCA_045588715.1 Eubacteriales bacterium
AGTCAGCTCGTAATCGGTGAGAAGATCACCAAGGGCTTTGGAGCGGGTGCAAATCCTCAGATCGGTGCGCGCGCTGCAGAGGAATCCATCGATGATATCCGTTCCATTCTGGACGGCACAGATATGGTATTTATCACCGCAGGTATGGGTGGCGGTACAGGTACGGGTGCGGCTCCCGTGGTTGCTCGTGCGGCAAGAGAGCTGGATATTCTTACCGTTGGTATCGTAACCAAGCCCTTCGCGTTTGAGGGTAAGAGAAGACTTGACCAGGCTGAGGCAGGTATTGCCGAGCTTGCTCAGTACGTTGACTCTCTTATTGTGATCCCCAACGAGAGACTGAAGCAGGTTTCCAACGCAAAGATCTCTCTTTCCAACGCGTTCTCCATCGCCGACGACGTTTTGCGCCAGGGCGTACAGAGCATCTCCGATCTTATCAGCGTTACCGGTACGGTCAACCTTGACTTTGCCGACATCACCAGCGTCATGGCAAATGCAGGATATGCACATATGGGTGTTGGTAGTGCTACGGGCAAAGACAAGGCAGAGCTCGCGGCAAAGGAAGCAATCTCCAGCCCGTTGCTTGAGACCTCTATCAAGGGTGCTAAGGGTATCCTTATGAACATCTACGTTTCTCCCGACGTTACCTTGGAGGATGCAGAGCTTGCTTCCACCATCATCGCGCAGGAGGCAAATCCCGAGGCGAACATCATCTGGGGTGTCACCTTCGACGAAAGCATGGACGATCAGATGCGTATCACCATCGTTGCTACCGGCTTTGAGAAAAAGCCCGAGGATGAGTACCGTGTGATCAAGAAGGTCGAGACCAATCCCGAGTCTCCTTTCAAGAAGGAAGCAACCGCAAAGGCAGCTCCCGCTGCTGAAAAGGCTGCTCCCGCGGAAAAGGCTGCTCCCACAAAGAAGGCTGCCGCACCTAAGAAGGCAGAGACCGAAAGCGACGATTTTGACGATCTGTTCGATATGTTCAAGAAAAAGTAATTTTTCGATGATAAAGATGATAAAATAAAAAATGCCGTCTTAAGCTTTGGCTCGAGACGGCATTTTTTATTTTTCTTTTGTCAAATTTAAGGATTTTAAAAATGCCTCCGAAAGAAGCTCCTCGGGAGCGACTCCTCGCAGCTGCAATGGGGAGACAGGATCGCTGATCCTTTCAAACACCATTTGCCGAAGGACAGAGAGGAGAGAGGGTTCGATCCAATACGCAAACTGCGTGTTGGGATACTGCTTTTCAAATTTCTTTATTTCAAGATAAAGGTCAAGCCCGTCGGAGGCATCATGCCAAAGGTCGGCGAAGAGATAGTTTGCGCTTTTGAGGCTTTCATCACCCTTTAAAAAATCAAACGCATCCGCTTGGACGATTTTAACTTTTTCACGATGAGGAAATTGGGGAAGGATGTGAGTTTTAAAAAGGGAAATGACGTGGGGATCGCGTTCTACCACAACGACCGTTGTGACGTTTTGCTTTTGACTTGCGTGAAAAGCAAAATACCCAAGTCCAAGTCCCAAGGTCACAACGTGTCCGTAACTGTCCTTGATGGGTTCCTTCATAGTCTCTATTTCGTTTGGCGTTACGGTCATCCATTCGATCCCATTTTCAAGAACTGCGGGAAAGGAGAATTCTTCGTCAAAATACCCGATTTGCGGGATCTCGCAAAAATCATTTTTAAGTACGGGATGATTGCAAACAAAGGGTTGGTAGGGGTGATAAGAGTGGCGGCAAAGCTCCCATTTTCCAAGCCTTGCGGGGGAAAGGTCGATGTGAAGATTGTAGGCGTCCTCAAGATAGTCCTTGGCTTTGAGCTTATGAAGCCCCGGGAGAAAGTATCGCCGCTCAAGGTATTTGTGATAGCTGTCGGTGGCGGTGTCAAGACCGCAAGCGGCACAAAAAAGGATACGAAAGGCATCGTCCGTTGCTACGTTGCAATCCCGTGAGAGATCTTCCACCATCTCCCTTGTCAAAAAGCGGGGGTGGTTATTGATGTAGTCGCTTAAAATGCGCACGATGAGATCGTTTTCCTGCATGCTTTTTTTTATTTGTGTCAGTGATTGCATAAAATCTCCGATCTGTGGTCTTTGTTGCTTGAGCCCTTACAATTGTATATTATACAACGCTTTTGCTTTTTAAGCAATAGTTTTTGTTAAAATCATTGACTTTCCGTTTTTGTGATGATATAATTGATAAGGATAGATTCGTTGCAAAAACGATTTTAAAGGAGCAGGCTATGGAAATCGATAAAATTGATCAAAATTTTAAAATTGAGCATCATATCGACGAAGATGACGTCGCTTTATACGACGTAAGAAATCGTCCGTTTGAGCTTTACGGGCTTTACGATCCAACACATGAAAAGGTCTTTAAGCGCTTGCCCGATGAGATTGCAAAAAATGTGAACGAAGGCGTTGCGTCACTTTATCTGCACACAGCGGGTGGTCGCGTCCGATTTGCTACCGATTCTCCCTACGTTGCTATCAAGGTTCAAATGCCCACGGTCGCACGTATGCCGCATATGCCGTTGACAGGTTCTTCCGGCTTTGACTTGTTTCTTGACGATCCGTTAACCGAGACCTCGCGCTTTATAAAAGGATTTGGTCCCGATTTTACAAAAACTGACGGATATGAAGGAAAGATCCATTTCGGAAACCGTAAAATGCGGTATTTTACCCTCAATTTTCCTACCTACAATGCAGTAGACCGCCTTTGGATCGGACTTGCCGCAGGTGCCACGGTTGACCATGGGTTGAAATATAAAAAAACAGCCCCTGTTGTTTATTACGGAAGCTCCATCACGCAGGGTGGATGCTCGGCACGTCCCGGGAATGCTTATCAGGCGATCGTTTCCAGACGCCTGAATATGGACTTTATCAATCTTGGCTTTTCCGGATCGGGCAGAGGTGAGGATACGATCGTTGATTACATGGCACAAATGGAAATGTCGGTGTTCGTTTCAGATTATGACCACAACGCGCCAACCGTCGAGCACTTGAAAAATACACATTATAAGCTCTATGAAAAAATTCGCGCGCACCATCCTGATATCCCATACATCATGATGACGCGGCCGGATTTTTTACGTGACGTTTCCGACGCCGAAAAAAGACGCGCAGTTGTTTTCGAAAGCTTCCAAAGGGCGAAGGAGATGGGGGATAGAAACTTATATTTTATTGACGGTGAAAGTCTTTTCCGAGGTCCCTACGTGCATCTTTGTACGGTGGATGGATGTCACCCCACAGATATGGGCTTTGCCTTGATGGCAGATGCGGTCGAGCATGAGATCAGAGTTGCATTTACACAAAAATATCTTTAAGAATATTTGATATAAAAAAAGCGTTCCCTGCCGTGCTATGCATCGGAGGGAACGCTTTTTTATCATTTTTTAAGATGGTTTTGACGGAAGATCTCAAACGCCATCACCGTCGCCGCGCTTGCCGCCGAAAGGGAGCCGCGAAATTCACGTCCGTAGTCAATTCGGACGATGGCGTCGGCAAGATCCAGCAGCGTGCGGGAAATACCGCGCTTTTCACCACCGACGATCAGTAAAATGGGGAGAGGAAAGTCCTTTTCGTAAATTGAAACCGAATCGCGGATTCCCGCGCAAAGAACTGTGTAGCCCACTTCCCGAAAAAGATGCACGGCGCGCTCACCGTCACACTCATAAATTTTAAAAAGCTCGGAGGTTCCCGCTGAAGCACGCGCCACGACTCCGGCGGCATTCATCCAGTTGCGCGGGGGAAGGATCACCCCGTCAACTCCTGCAGCATAGAGGGAGCGCAAGGTGTATCCAAAATTATAAGGATCCTCAATACCCTCCAAATAAACGTAAAATCCGTTTTTTTGAATGCTTCCCGGAGCGAGCGGCATAAGTGTTCGTTCAGTGCAAAGCGCAATGATCCCACCGTGTGTATTTCCCAGCGTCAATGAATCAATTTTTGCAGGATCAACAAATTCGATTTCAAAGCCGCGCTCGTGTGATTTTGCCGTTAAAAATCCAATTTCTTTGGCTTTCGTTTTCTTTTTTTCGCGGTCGATAAGGATCGTTTGGATGCGACGGTCATTTTCTTCGGTTGCGTTGAGCAGCGCCGAGATCGAGGTCATTCCTTCCAAAACAGTTGACGCTGAAAATTTTTCTTCTTCCTTGATCATGTCACGTAGGTATCCTTTCTTGGAGTTGTATTCGGTTAGATAGAAATACCTTTCCTTTTTGCTTCTAAAGCGTTTCTTCTTCTCATAAAATGGAGTATGGAGATTTCTTTTTTGGGGAAGGGAGAGGCTATGGTATCCGATTGGAATCAGAGAGAACGATGTGTTGTGTTAGGGGAATATCTGGTAGAGAACCGAGCAACCGTCAGAAGTGCCGCGCGCGCGTTTGGCATCAGTAAAAGCACCGTACATAAAGACGTAACGCAAAATCTTAAGGAGGTCAATAAAGGGCTTTATCTTGAGGTGCAGGCATTGCTTTTAAAAAACAAAAGGGAACGCCATTTGCGCGGTGGAGAGGCAACCAGGCTAAAGTACGAAAAAAACGCGGTTCGTTAAAGCTACCAAAGCCTTTGCGTGCTTTTCATAAGCGTATCGAAAACAGTGGGAGAAAATGCCTTTTTTGCAAGGTCGATATAATGTTCGAATTCATAGTGATAAACCTTTTCGGGAAAGGTACATCCCGTTCCAAAAAGCACGGGGGCGCCGCGCCTTAAAAGCTCATCGATCATGCGCACGTATTCGGGACGGGTAAAAGCCCTGTAATTGAATTGATAGGCGGCATTCGGAATGCGCAAAAGCCGTTCGATTGCCGCTTTTGGGTAAAGGATCGGATAAAGATCAAAAGAGAGAAAGAGGGGTACGATGTGTCTTTTATAAAGGATCGCGTTTAACTCCTCGTCCATCCAATCCGCATAGCTTTCCATGGGTAACACCAAGGGAAGAAGGGGGCGAGAGGTCGAATGGAGACGCGAGAGCTCTGCGTATTGCGAAAGTGCGGGGGTAAGATGTACAGCTGCGGCACAATTGATTTTTAAAGGTTTTGGTAAGTGATCCTTCAATTCCTCCAAAAAGCGTTCACAGCGAATGCGATAGGCTGCGAGAGAGGTCAAGCGTACATCAAATTCTGTCATAAAACAAACGCGGTTGATACAAAATCGCTCATGCATGAAAAGGAGCGTATCAAGCAACTCCTCTTTTGAAGTTTGCAGGGGGAGCTTGCAGTTGAAGTCGATATAGGATCTCATTTGATTATTTCGTCCGATTTATAATTTTTGCAATGAGAGGACGGTGTACCTTCATAGCCCCTACGGGACAAAATTCCTGACAGCAAAAGCAGGTGATACAATCCCCTTTATTGATTACGGGGATGCTGTTTTTCATAACGATCGCATGCGCCGGGCAGATCTCGGCGCATTTTTTGCATCCAATGCAAAGGCTCTTTTTGGGGCGAGGCTCTGCGCGAAGCGCGTTTTTGACAAACATGGCGGCGAATTTTCCATGCCCCTCAAACTGTAGGCTTCTGCGAACGTGAATGTTTTTGTAATCCGCGATCGCAAACTCCGAAAGAGAGCCTGAGATCTTTAATTCAGTGACGCTTTTCGGGATCAGACCAAGGCTTACCGCCACTCCAAGCGTGGGAACGTCGTCGGGGGTAAGCCCTATAATATGAGCGCAAGCAAGATCCAATTCGTGCGGGGAAGCGGATGCCAAGAGCGCACCGATCCTTCTGGGGGTTCCTTGGGTGGGGCCGTTTCCTTCCATTCCAACGACCGCATCGGCAATGCAAAGCTTTACCTTATCGGAAAAATAGGCGTTGAGGTCAAGGATCATAGAGGCAAAATCTCTGTGCTCGGGATAGCGGAAATGGTATTCCGGCTTAAAGGTGCCGGGAACTACTCCAAACATATTTTTGGCGGCGGCACTCATGCCCATCATGCCGTGTGTCTTCAGTTTGCAAAAATTGATGATGGCGTCAGCCTCGTCAAGGTAGGCGGTATAGGCAAAGGTGTGAGCCACCAATGCCTCCTTAAAATGTGCCTCCTTAGTTGCAAAGTTTTGGTTCAGATCGGCTCCTTCGCGCACTGCATCCCTCATCCCCGTTGCCGAATAAATACGGTTTACCACGGGAGCGGTATAAAGTCCTCCGGGACTATCGCCGATGATGACGTCGGCGCCGCGTTCTCGCAGCATTTTGACAAGCGCGCAAAGAAGTGCGGGATGGGTCGTCGCGGCGGCATCGGGCTTCATCATTGAGACCAAGTTCGCTTTGATCGCGATCTTCATTCGAGGGTGCACCCAATCCAAGCCCCCCAGGGGAAGCAAAAGCTTTTCAAGCGCGTCTCTTACTTTTGCTTCCTCGTAAGTATTACACGGTACTACAGATACGTTTACCATACGGACGGTCCTTTCTCATCATTCCTGTGTTTGCGCGGCGCTTGTTTTTTTAGCCTTTAACATCATATCATATTTTTCTGCTTTTTGCAATCCTTTTTTTCTCTTTATCAAAGGAGAATGGGAAAGGTAAACAAAGCCTCTCGCAGTTGTCGGTAAAGAGAGGGAAGATGAGAGAAGGGAAGCGGATTTTTTCCTTTCCCGCACTCTACGGTAAAGGCGGGAATGCCTGCTTTTTCACAGCACCAATCACAAAGCCCGCCATAGGCTGCAGGGCCCGTGGGATTGGACAAGGTGTAAGAGGTAAGCCGCGAGAGGCGTGCGGCAATGGCGTCGCTTTTTGGGGGACGCACGTCGGGTCGACCGTAAAAGATCTCTTCCCCTTGAGTATGTAGCGTCATTACGCCCAACAAGTCCTCGTGATATCTTATAAAATTGCAAAGCAACGCTACCTCGGGTTCACTTTCGGGCGATTCACCGCTGTAGCGTGTCGGGGCACTGTCCCGGCAGATCTCTTGTGCTTTGTATTCTTCAAAACCGGCATCATAATTGTGATTCAGATCTACACCGCGGGCATTGGCTTGCCAGCTCCCAAAATCCTCGCTGCCGCCGTTCATTTCTATCAATCGATCAAATAATGGATTGTCTTTTTGAACGCCGTGGATCTGATATTCAGTCCCGTCCGGATTCAGCATAGGGACGATGTAGAAGGTATGTGTGTTAAAGATGCTTTTGCAATGCAAATGTCCCACGTATCCGTCTTTTTTTACAATATCGCAAAAGTCATAAATAAAGCGTGTTAAGATCGCTGCCGTGATCCATTCCATGCCGTGGTGTGTTCCAACGTATAAAACCTTTCTTCGTCCGTGCCCGAGTGTTATAAGGGGAATGGCACGCTCAAGGATCGAGGTGCCAAGATAGGAAAGCTCCAAAAACGGGTATGCGGCATCCAACGCATATAGGTGCTTGGTCAAGGTTGCATAATCGAGCGGAATGCTTGTGTCGATCGGCGTGCCGAAGTTTTGCTCCATTTCAAATCCCTCTCTTATCTTTTTTCTATCATCTTATGCAAAAACCAAAAAATATTTACAAATCGGTCAGGATTTTGAAGCGCTTCTGTGATACAATGATGTAAATAAGCTACTTCAATGATATCCGACAAAAACAGGGGAGGACAGTATGATCTCTTTGTTTGATCAGATGAGAAAGGCAAAGCTTTTAAAGCAATATATGCTTTTTCTCTCTGCCATCATTTTATTTCATTCGGTAATTTATTATCCGCTATATCTTTACCTTGACACCAACGTGCTTTGGCGAAATTCAATTTATTTTCTTCTCCTTACCGAAATTGCCGAGCCCTTGGCGGGATATTTCTTTTTTTGGATCTCGTTTGCATATCTTATTTACGTAGGGGTTCGTTTTTCTTATCGTTCTGCGCTTCCGTTTGTGGGGGTGTACTGTGTAGGTGTGGTTTTAAAATACACCCTTCAAAATATTTGCTTTATCATTATGATGGGATATCCGCGCTGGACGAACAGTGTACGTATCCCGGAGCTCCTCTTCAGCGTTGCAATGGATCTTTTGGTCGTTGGATTTGCCATGCTCTTTTTGTTCCTTATCTTCAAAAAGCGCGAAAAAGGGAATGAAAAGAAAGACGTGTTAAATGGCTATATGCCGTTTTCGGGCTTCTTCCAACTGTCCAACCCCATGCAAAAGGCTGCTTTCCTTACCGCTCTTTTGCCCTCTGCTGCGCGCCTTTTCAGCCGTGCCTATTACGATATACGGCTGATACTGGCAGAGCGGATCCCCGACAGTGCTCCCGAAATTTTTTTGGTGATTACCTATTATCTTACCGACTGTCTGACAGCTCTTGTCGGTTGCCTTGTCGTAACCATGATGCTTTCTTACTTCCGTCAGCTTGAGCTTAAGGCAAAAATCGATTACGAGGGGAAATGACCTGCATTTTACTATTTGAAAAAAGGATGCTTGCTTCTCAAGGCATCCTTTTTCTTTTTAGCACTCATTTTTTATATTTACAAAAAGTTCATAAGTTTATTGTGAAAAGCTCTTGACAAATGGCAATAAAAGTGGTAAATTTGTAGCGTGGTTTAGCACTCTTGTGTTTTGAGTGCTAAAACGTGTAAAAATTAAGGATGAAAGGGGAAAATCGGACGTGGCACTCGAAAAAGGTGGATTGACGGAACGAAAAAAGCAAATATTAAAAGCAATCGTCGACGCACACATCGAGGGTGGCGAGCCGGTCGGCTCCAAGTATATCCTTCAAAATCAG
>JAZNEQ010000028.1:0-23141 GCA_045588715.1 Eubacteriales bacterium
TCATAAAAATCTCCATTCTGCCGCTAAAGCGTCAGCACAAATAGGAATGAAAGCTGGCTATTAGCGACGATTTTGTAACAAATTTGTTGTATACTGTTTGCGAGGAAAGACACACTACAACGCACGGTAGGAGAAGTCGTAGAAGCACTTCTTGCAGAAAACAGTATAAAAATCAGTGTTGGAATCATCTTGTCAAGCACAAATAAGTGTTGCCTTTGAGCACGTACGCTAAGAATTGTTTTAACACCTGTTAGATTGTGTGATGATTCAGTCACTGTCTTTCCTCGTATCTTAATCCGAGGAGGGATGTTTTTGAAAGTTGTTTACCCGATTTGTTGCGGTGTAGACGTTCACAAGACCTTTTTAGTTGGAACCATCATTTCCACCACGAACGGTGTACAACCTCATTACCAAAAGAAACGCTTTTCTACCTACAATTCCGATCTTCAACGTTTTGCCGATTGGCTTCACGAAAACAACTGCATTGATGTTTGTATGGAGTCCACGGGCAAGTATTGGGTTCCCGTGTTCAACATTCTTGAAGAATGTGGTATCCACGTTACCATTGCCAACCCCAAATGGGTAAAAGCCGTAAAGGGTAACAAGGACGATACCAAGGATTCCAAGTGGATTGGGGACCTGTTTCGTTTAGGTCTTGTTCCCGGCAGTTTTATCCCATCGAAGAATATTCGTATTCTTCGTGAATTTACTCGCTACCGCTGTAAGCTGGTTTCTATGAAAAGCAGTGAGAAAAACCGTTTTCAAAACGCATTTACCGTCTGCAACGTCGCTCTTGATTCTGTTGTTTCGGATATGTTTGGAAAGTCTGCAACTGCAATTACAGACTACCTGATATCCGAAGGTTCCTTCGATCCGGAATACTGTGTCTCCCTTTTACAACGCTCTTTGAAAAAGAAGTCCGATTCCGTGCTTGAATCCATTGAAGGGTATTCGATTACAGATGAGCAAAAGCTTCGTATGAGAATTGTACGTTCACATCTTGATTACATCACAGATGCTATTGCACAGGTGGATGCTGCAATTGACACAATGGTTGCAAATTTTGAAAATACAATCTCTTTGCTCCGTACCATTCCCGGTATTGACCGCAATTCTGCAATTACCATCATTTCCGAGATCGGCATCGATATGTCTCAATTCGGTTCCTCAAAGCGTTTGTGCTGTTGGGCGGGACTCACGCCCGGCAACAACGAATCTGCCGGCAAGAAAAAGTCTGTTTGCATTACACGTGCGGGAGTTTACCTCAAACCTGCATTGGTGCAAGTTGCCCATGCAGCCGTGAAAGCGATTGACAATTCTTACTACCGCTTAAAGTATGAGCAGATCTCCAAACGCAGAGGAAAGAAACGAGCCATTATTGCCATTGCACGAATGATCCTCACTGCTATTTCCCAAATGTTGACTACGGGCGAGGTCTGGAATCCTACCGACTTGTTTAAGGTGGATATGCCTGAATCACTTAAAGAACGGCAATTATCTAAAGCCGTTAAACAAGCCACTAAATTTCTTGAAAAGCAAGGATTAACCGTTTCTTAGGTTTTGCTTTTTGTCTTTCTCCTTGCAAAAAATTTGATTTATTGCAAGGCTTTTTGGTTATGCCTTCATTCGGATGGGATAAACATTACTTTCACGCTACCCTCCTGTATATTTGGTTTTTATTCAAAAGGAATTACGGCATCAAAGCCGCGTGCATTGTCGCCAAGCTCTGCGGCGGCAATGAGATAATCCGCGGAATATGTATTTTTTCCTTCGGTGATCGTTAAACGCTCCGGAAGAAAGGCGGGGAGCAGTGCATGCCCTGTGGCGGTTTGCGTTGGAATGAGCCGTACACGGGGTTCTAACGACTGCCCAATGGTGCTTTTGTGGGTAAGCGGATGCTCGATCGTATCCCAGAGAGCCCTTGGAAGATTTTTTAAAAGAAGTTCTTTATTAACAACGATCACGTATCTGCCGCTAATGGGATCACGAAGCAAATTTCCGGAATCCACAAGAGCATGCATGGTAATCGTTTTTTTCTCGATCACAGCGTTTACCGTAACGCTTTTGGTTCTTTTTGAAATTCCAAAAAAGCGACCGCCGTGAGCGGTCGCAATCCCCGCAACTGCGCTTAAGATCGCAAAGCTCCAAACCGAAAGCCCGTCACCCTGTAATACCTCAAAGGGAAGATGTAAGCGATTGAGAAGTGAATAAAGCGCTGTCATAATGCCGCCGAGAAGCATGGAGGTAAGAGCCTGCACCGCGGTGCATTTTAAAACGTCCAATATACGAAACGGGATATGAGCAAAGGCAATGAGACACATTACAAAGGCTGCAGCACAGTCAAGTGCGGTCCCAAAGCCTCCTTCTATAAAAAACAGCAGTGCAAAAACTGCATAGATCGCGCCCACAATTGCGCCAAGACACGCGCGAAGGCGGGAAATTTTTCTGTGAAGAAGGGATGCCGTAATCATAATGCATAAAAGATTCATGCACGTATTGATCAAAAAATAAAGGTCGATGTAAACGTCAGCGATCATCAACGTGGTCCTCCAAAACAGTAGTATCTCTATTATATCTCTTCGACGTCGATAAAAATGTCGTAAAAGACGGGTTCCTAAAAATTTTTTTACAGGTACTATACTTTTTAAAAGAAATATGCTATACTATAAGAAACGTATTGTACTACACGTGATTTTTGATATGTATAATGATAAAGGAGCTACTATGTCACATCTGGAACGGTTTCAAAAGCTTTTGGTCGAAAAAGGCTTCGATGCGGCGATCGTATCGGATAAAATGAATCAAAGATATCTGTCGGGCTTTGACTTTGACGACGGATTGGTTTTTGTTACGCAAAAGGAAGCGTACCTTCTTACCGATTTTCGATATGCGGAGGCGGCACAAGAAAAAACGACCAAGGAAATGAAGGTTCTCCTTCCCAAAGAGGGGCACCTTGCATGTATCGCGTCTCTTCTGTCCTCGCATGGCTGCAAGAATGCTTGCATTGAAGAACTTCATTTGTCCTATGGGGATTTTCAGCGTTATGAAAAGCTTCTCTCTCCCGTTGCACTGTCAGGGGGAGCATCGGAGATGCTGTCCTTTTTGCGTCTTCACAAGGATGATGAAGAGATCGAAACCGTTACGCGCGCGCAAAAGATCACCGATGCGGCATTCTCTCATATTTTAAACTTTATCAAGCCCGATATGACCGAGGTCGAGGTGGCTTTGGAGCTGGAATATTTTATGAAGAAAAACGGTGCGGAGGCACTGGCGTTTGATACCATTGCCGTTTCGGGTACAAATTCCTCACGCCCTCACGGTGTTCCTCGCCATTGCAAGCTTGAAAAAGGATTTTTAACTATGGATTTTGGCGCACGTGTGGACGGGTATTGCTCGGACATGACGCGTACAGTGGTGCTTGGACGCGCCGATGAGGAGATCAAGCGCGTGTACAATACGGTCTTGCGTGCGCAAACGGCGGCACTTGAAGCGGCACATGAAGGAATCGGATGCCGAGAGCTTGACGGTGTTGCGAGAGACATCATTCACAGCGCGGGCTTTGAGGGATGCTTTGGCCATTCGCTCGGTCACGGACTTGGAATGTTGGTGCACGAAAATCCGAGGGTTGCCCCCGGGGCAGCTGTCGACAGCGTTTTGGAGCGTGGGCACATTGTCAGCGTTGAGCCCGGAATTTATATTGCGGGAAAATACGGTTGCCGTATTGAGGATCTGATCTGTATTCGCAATGACGGATCCGTTTATAATTTTACACACAGCCCGAAGGAACTGATCGAGCTGTTCTAAGGAGGAAGTATGATACATTTGCTCACAGCGACAGGTGCGGCGGATGTCAAGGTGGTTATTGAGTGGAACGTTGTGGACTGGATCGTTGCCAATTTCTTTTCGGAATCCATTGCTATGACAGGGGTCATCAACGTTTTAGGTGCGCTTCTTTGTATGATCCTTCCATATCTTTTGGGGAGCATCAATCCGGCAATTTTGATCTGTAAGCGTATTTACGGTAAGGATATCCGTGATTTTGGAAACGGAGATGCCGATTTTAATAACGTATGGGGCGCCTGCGGCAGAGGATTGGCGCTTTGGGTGCTCCTTTTGGAGGTCCTGAAATCTGTCCTTGCCGTTCTTTTCGGGCTTTTGGTTTGGAAGGCAAACGGTGGAGCTCTTGCAGGCTTTTTTGTGGTATTCGGTCACATGTTTCCAATTTTCCACCGCTTTAAGGGTGGAAAGGGGTTGGCTTGTCTCGGTGCTGTTGTTTTCACCCTCAGTTGGATCACGTTTGTCGTGCTTGCCCTTCTGTTTGTGGTTACTCTGTTTGCATCGCGCCTTTTGTGCTTTGCGGCGGTGATGACCTCGTTGCTCTATCCCTTGATCATCAATGCGTTTTCCAATCGCGGTTTAAACGTTGCAATGGCGGTGATCACAGCGTTGTTTATGGTTTACGTATATTGGCAAAATTTGTGCCGTATGCGCGAGGGCAAGGAGCCGAGACTTGAATTTTCAAAAAAGAAGAAAGAATAGGATGCTTGTATGCAGATCAACGAATCCAACACCTCTTATCACCGTATTGCCGAATTGATCCGGTCTGCGGCGAAAAACACGCTTTTAAAAAAAGCCGTTTTTTCAAAGCCCGACGAACAGGAGATTTGCCGCGCAACGCTTACTTTGCGTACCGTGGGGGGCAGGAACGTCCTCCAGGCTGAAACGCTTCGTCAAGATCATAAGGCATTGCATGAGAACATCGGCATTGAGAATGTCGGTCGCCTTTGCGAGCTTGGAAGCGGCTTCTCTCAAATCAACGTCATCACCTCGGCAGGGGAGTGTGAGCTGCGCCGCTCCAAGGGAGGGAAGGTCACCTTGATCGGAGCGGAAAAGCTTTTGCGGGCAATGAAAGAAGCAAAGCCAACGGGTGTTCCCATTATGGGAAACAACCGCGAAAAGGCTTATATTCTCGGAGGAGACGAACCGTTTTTGCGCCTTTTGGACGTTAGCGACGAAACGGGACGTATTAAGGATAAAAAGCAATCGAAATTTAGACAGATTAACCGTTTTTTGGAGCTGATCCGCGATTGTCTGGGGCATCTTCCCAAGGAAGGAACGCTTCGCATTTGCGACCTCTGCTGTGGAAAAAGTTATCTTTCATTTGCCGCATACCACTATTTTGCCAACGTATTGGGGCGCACCGTTCAAATGACAGGTGTAGATCTGAAGCCCGACGTAGTGGAGTACTGTAATTCCGTGGCAGAAAAGCTGCACTTTGACGGCTTGGAATTTATCTGCGGTGACGTTGGAAAATACGATACCGCGGATCACGTACACTTGGTCATTTCTTTGCACGCGTGCGATATTGCCACCGATCTTGTTTTACAAAAGGCATCAGCGTGGGGAGCGGACGTTATTCTTTCCACGCCTTGCTGTCACCATGAAATGAACCATACTTTAAATTGTCGGGCGCTTTCCTTTATCGCAGACCACTCCATGCTTCGTCAAAAGCTTTGCGATGCCGCAACCGATGCCTTGCGGCTGAAAAGATTGGAGGCAAACGGTTATGCGGTTTGCACCTTGGAATTGATCGATCCCGAGGAAACGCCCAAAAATATTATGCTCCGCGCTTTGAAAAAGCCGGGATTTGATCCTACGTCTGCCGAAGCCAAGCGTTATATGGAGGAATACCTTGCCGCAAAAAGATTTTTGGTGGGAGACGCCGACGTTTCGTTTTAAAAGTAAGAAAGGAAAAGATCATGTTTAAGCTTTTTTCAAGAAAAAAAGATCCCAACAGTAAAAAATACCGTTGGGAAATGGCAAAAATGATGAGCAATCACCATATACGCTACGTGACCGAAAAGATCAACGACGTCGACGAGGTGATCGGAAAAAACGGCGGACTTAATATTAAGGATGATGAGCTTTTGGTGTTTGCCTCCTCCGACGTTTTGATGCGCTGCAAGATCGAGCAAATGCAAGCGTGGGAGCTCCTTTCCAAGGACGGTGTGGTCATCACGGCACCGGATTTGGAGCACGGTGGCAAGGAACGAACGATCATCGTTTATTACGTATATTACAGATAAATAATGCCGACCGAACGCGTTACACGTTCGGTCGGTATATTTTAGGAAAGGTCGTCCTTGGGCGTGGTTTTAATAAAGTAAATGATAAACGGAATGCTTACAAGCCCCGTAAGCACGTCTGCTATGGGTTGGGCAAGCATAATTCCCGTGCGTTGAAAAAGGGTGTGCATGATCAGAAGCGTGGGAATGAAGAGTGCGCCCGAGCGCATGATGGAAAGGAAGGAAGCGATCCCCGCACGCCGAATACTTTGAAAGAGCATATTTACGGGGACCGAGAGGGGAAGGAACAAAACACCGATCATGGCATAGCGAAGTGCGGTAATCCCCACGGTGGGATCCGACGTTTCCTGTTGAAGAAAATGGACGATCGGTTCTGTGAAAATAGAACCGATCATGGCGAGAACGGTTACAAGACAAGCTCCGAAAAAGGTGGTAAACAGCAAGCCCTTTTTCACGCGATTGTATTTTTTGGCTTGATAGTTAAAGGAGGCGACGGGCTGAAATCCTTGTCCGATGCCAAGACCTACGAACATAATGAGAGAAGAGAATCGGTTGGCGACGCTCATGCCGGCTACCATGGCGTCTCCGTACGGGCGCATCATCGTGTTAAGCAACCCGCCCGAGATGGAGTTAAGCCCTTGGCGGATCAGGGAGGGGAAGCCTACCTTGATAATAGAAATATATTCTTTGACGTCGCGGCTGACTGCGCGGAATGAGATCTTGCTTTGTGCCATCCGCTTGTAAAAAAACAAAAGGATCAGAAAACTAACGGTTTGAGAGATCGCGGTTGCCATTCCCGCACCGAAAATATCCATTTCAAAAACACAAATGAAGAGCCAGTCGCCAAAGATGTTCAAGAGCCCTCCTGTGGTAAGGCCGATCATAGAGTAAAAGGCTTTGCCCTCGTAACGAAGATTGTTGTTAAGCACAATGGAGGCGATCATCACAGGAGAGGATAGGAGCACCCAAAAGCCGTATTTCATGGCAAAGGGGAGTGCGGTGTCCGTGCTTCCCAAAAAACGCATAAAGGGGTCAAGAAACAACAGCCCGAAAACAAGGAGCAACAGCCCCAGCGCTCCACCTGCAAAAAAGGCAGAGGAAACGTAACGTGTGGCACTTTTTGTATCTTTGTCTGCAAGGGACTTGGAAACAAACGTTCCGGATCCGTGTCCCCACATAAAAGCAATTGCTTGAATGATGGATTGAAGAGTAAAAAGGATTCCCGTTGCCGCCTGTTGGCTGTCTCCAAATTCCCCAAGCCCTACGAAATAGCTGTCGGCAAGATTGTAAATTCCGGTGATGAGCATAGAGATGGTGGTGGGGATCCCCAACCGTATGATCAGCTTGGGAACGGGTGTTTCCGTCATTTTTTTATAATGGATATCTGCTTGCGTCAAAGCGTATCACCTCTTTTTTGATATCCGTTTCATTGTACAGCAAAAGAATGCTTTTTTCTGTAGGATTTTGTAAATTTATTTTTTAATTGGTTTTTGTTTTAGTGTTGGTTTTGAATTTTATGCAATCAAAAACGAAAAGACACGTGTCACGCACGCAAAACGAGAGCGAGACACGTGTCTTCTGCTTTATGATTCCTTTTTGCCGTTCCTTTTAAAGAAGTGATAGACAAAATGGAATACCACAATATAAAGGAAGAACAAAAGCACCACCAAAATGGGGTAGAGGATCGGGTTGCCGCCAACCAGATTGTAAAGAATATCGTAAGGCGTTCCGTCTCCGCGACGAAGGAACATGTAGTTGTAATCCAAAGCCCAATTGGCAAAGAGTGCCATAATACAAAAAGAAAGCAAAATACCGAAGGTGATCGGCACGTTTTTCTTTTTCATGCTTTCCATGCCGCTGATGACGATGTAAAGGGAGGCGAAGCCGGAGATCGTGTGGGTAACTCCCGAGATCACGTTGTCAAACGAAAGGACAGGATAGCAGGCGTAATTTTGTCCCGCACCGTAGGTGCCAAGCACCGCACCCAAAATGCCGAAAATAAAAACAAAATCCAAAGCGGCTTCCTTAAGTTTCCCACGGGAGAACGCGGCGAGCGGAATGGCGATCAACTGAATGCTGCACAAAAACAGGGGGAGAGAGTAGAGCCAATCCCAAGGGTCGTTTGAGCGGAAGCAAAGGAGAACGATCTTAAAAAGCTCACACGCGTCAATCAAAATGGCAGAAAAGATCAAAACCTTGTTTTTGACCGCAAGATCCTTATGCCTGTTCCGCAGCCCCAGTACAATGGAAAAAAGGATCATGATCACCATCAGTGACGAAACAAACGTAAGGTGCTGCCATGACATATATCCTTCCGGCTCACGCACGTACCCACCAAAACCAAAAAACTCTTTCATTGTATGTCCCTTCCCAAAAAGCATTCGATAAGGGTAGTATAACATATAAAGCGTGGTTTGTGTAGCCTTTTTGACGATTTTTTGAAGAAAATGTCAAAAGAAGATGAAAAATGTGAAATTGTAGCCCTCTTACCGCAAAAATTCTCTATTGTCCGTGCGTTCTAAGATGATGGCAGGAAATAAAACGGAAGATGTTTTGCGCGATTATCTTGACGTTAGCTTTGGTAAATTTCAAGTAACCCCCGGAGACTATATTGATGACACGAAATTAACGGTTACCCTCAAAAACAAACATTCCGAAAAACAAAGCTTTTCAGTTACGGTTGAGGCAATAGACAAAAACGGGAATCGATTGGGAGAGGATTATATTTACGTTAATTCACTGGGAGCCGGGCAAAGCAAAACAGTTGAAATATTTACTCTGGTCACCTCGGATAAGATCGGGGATATGAAGAATGCATCCTTTAGGGTGATTGAGGCATCGGCATATTAAATGATGTATTGAATAAACCAAAAAAGAACGACCGAACTAAAAAGTCCGGTTGTTCTTTTTTGGTGCGGGTAAAAGGACTTGAACTCTCCACAAACGCCGCCGTTTATGCGGTTGGAGAGGGAAGAGGGCATTGCGGCGTTCTTGCATTTTGCAAGCAAAATGCGGTGAAGGTTCCTTCGAATTTTACCAACATCAAAAAACAAAACAGGCACCGACGGGTGCCTGTCTTGTTTTTGGTGCGGGTAAAAGGACTTGAACCTTCACGAAGTTGCCCCCACTAGAACCTGAATCTAGCGCGTCTGCCAATTCCGCCATACCCGCGTATGAAATTCTCACCGCATCTTGCGGCGACCTCTATATTATATACGAAGGTTTGTTTTTTGTCAAGGGTTTTTTTGAAAGTTTTTTTATTTTGTTTTATAATGTTTTAATGTGTTTTTAAAATGCTTGATTTTGATCTTGCTTTAATGAAAAAGGGGAGGTCGTTTTTTTATTTTAAAAAATATAAAAATATTTTATTTTTTTTTGAAAAACCTATTGACAATTTTAAAAAAAGGTGTATAATATACCATGTTGCGGTTAACGCACTCGCGGGAGTGGCGGAACTGGCAGACGCGCACGTTTGAGGGGCGTGTGGTTAACACCGTACGGGTTCAATTCCCGTTTCCCGCACCAAAAGAGAGCACCCGGCCAATAGGCTGAGTGCTCTCTTTTTTGCAGCATGACGAGCATGTTTTTGCTTGTCATTTTTTTGTCAAAATGATATAAAAATAACAATACGGAAAAAGTATATATGTTATATTTTTCACAAGAAAAAAGCATTGATTTGGTTGATTTTTTCAACAAAATCAGTGTTTTTTCTGTTGACAAGAGAATGCTTTTAAGTTATAATATAAGATGAGTTGTTGTGTCTTAAAAATAAAAGTTTGTGAAAAAAATGCTTTTTGAAGTATGACGCTAAAGCTCACTAAATGAAAGAAAGGTAATCGTTCAATGGCTTTTTCTCTCCACGGAATTCACGTTCCCCACAGAAAAAACACCCAAGATAAACCGGTCGTGCGTATCGATACGCCCAAGACCGTGAAAATACCCATGTCTATGCATATCGGAAAGCCTGCGCGCCCCGTTGTTAAGGTTGGTGATCTTGTCAAGGTAGGTACGAAGATCGGCGAGGCGGATGGCGTTGTCTCCGCTCCCATTTTTGCAAGTGTTTCCGGTAAGGTTACAAAAATACAGGATTTTATGCTTTACAACGGTGCGTATACCTCGGCGGTGGTTATCGAATCTGACGGAGAAATGGTGCCCGACGAATCGATAGCGCCCCCTGTGATCGAATCACGCGAAGGCTTTATCGACGCGATCCGAGAGAGCGGAATCGTTGGTCTTGGCGGTGCGGGATTTCCCACGCACGTCAAATTAAACGCTGATCCCGCGCGCATTGAGTATCTCATTGTCAACGGGGCGGAGTGTGAGCCCTACGTGACCAGCGATACGTATACGATGACTGCACGTGGTGAGGATATGAAGATCGCGCTTGCAACGCTCGGAAAGTATTTAGGGATCAAGACTGTGATCATCGGTATTGAGTCCAATAAAAAGGCTGCGATCAGATCCATGCAGCTGTTGGCAGAGGACATGAAGCCCTCCTGTGACGTTAGCGTTAAGGTCCTGCCTCCCGTTTATCCTCAGGGTGGCGAGAAGGTACTTATTTATCATTGCACGGGAAGAGTGCTTCCTGTTGGAAAGCTCCCGATCGACGTGGGATGTATCGTTATCAACTGTACGACGCTGGCGGCGATCGGTGCTTATCTTAAAACCGGAATGCCGCTTGTTGAAAAGTGTGTTACGGTAGACGGTGGCGCCGTTAAGGAGCCTCAAAACGTGATAGCTCCCATTGGAACCTCCATGGCGGATATGTTTGCGTTTTGCGGCGGTCTTGTCACCGACCCCGCAAAGCTGATCTACGGCGGTCCCATGATGGGACTTACCGTTCCGAGTGCGGAGCTGCCCATTATCAAAAACACCAACGCGATTTTGGCACTTTCGGAAAAAGAGGCGAAGCTCCCTAAAACAAGTGCCTGCATTCGTTGCGGATCCTGCATCAATACCTGTCCCTTTGGACTTGCTCCCATGCATATCGCAAAGGCATATCACGACAAAAATGCCAAGGCTCTTGAGGAGCTTTCCGTAAACGCTTGTATGGAGTGCGGCTGCTGTAGCTTTGTATGCCCCGCAAACAGACCGCTGGTACAGACCAACAAGCTTTCAAAGGCATTTTTAAGAGATGAAAAAGCAAAGGAGGCGAACCGAGCATGAGTACAAAAAGCGCACTTGCTGTATCCCCTCATATACATAGCGGCAGATCCACCGCGGGGATCATGCGTGACGTGTTGATCGCGTTGGCTCCCGCAACTGTCGCAGGGGCTGTGATCTTTGGTTGGACCTCGCTTTTGGTCGTCGCGGTTTGTGTCGTATCTTGCATCGGATTTGAAGCGCTTTTCAATCTGATCGTAAAAAAGGAACAGACCATTGGTGACTTGAGTGCGGCGGTCACGGGACTTCTTCTTGGTTTAAATATGCCTGCAACGGTCCCCCTGTGGCAATGCGTAATCGGTTCTCTGTTTGCCATGGTGGTTGTGAAGGGTCTTTTTGGAGGAATTGGCTGTAATCCCGTGAACCCGGCAATCACAGCACGCGTATTTATGCTGTTGGCGTTTGGTTCCATGGCAAAAAATGCGATGCCCACCATTGTGGACACCGCTTCAAGCGCAACCCCTTTGAGTTTAGGGGAGGGAGGCACGATGCCCTCGCTTATGGATCTGTTTTTGGGGGTTCATGGCGGTGCGATCGGAGAAACCTGTGTTTTGGCGCTGTTGATCGGTTTTGTTTATCTTCTTGTACGCCGCGTGATCACCTGGCATATTCCCGTTTCGTTTATCGGCGTGGTTTTCGTTCTTTATTTCCTGATCGACGGTTTTGATGCCGTTGGTGCCTTATCCATGATCCTTTCGGGCGGCTTGTGCCTCGGTGCGATCTTTATGGCAACCGACTACGTTACATCTCCCGCCACTCCTGCGGGGAAGATCATTTTTGGTGTGGGGGCAGGTCTGATCACCTTTTTGATCCGCTATTACGGTGTTTATCCGGAGGGCTCATCCTTTGCGATCCTCTTTATGAACATTCTTACTCCGTATATCGATTCCTGGACAAAACGCCGTGTGTTTGGTGTAGGAGGTAAGAAGGCATGAAAAAATCGATGAAAAGTATCATTGCCCTGGTTTGTATTTGTGCCGTTATGGCATTGCTGCTTGCCGTGACGAATAGCATTACGGCGCCTATCATTAAGGAGAGTGAAAATGCGGCGGCAAACAAGGCACTTCTTGAGGTTATGCCGGAGGGGAAGAATTTTGAAAAGCTTGATATTTCTTCCTATGAGCTTCCCTCAACTGTGATTGAGGCTTATCGAGAGGCCGGCGGTGGTTACGTTCTCAAGCTACTTACCGCAGGATACGGCACCAATTTTTCCATTATGTGCGGCGTAAGGGCTGACGGAACCGTCAGCGGTGCCGTATGCCTTTCTTCTAACGAGACTCTTGGATACGAAAAGACGTTTGGTGCAAATTTTGTTGGAAAAACTTCAAACGATATTGACACGGTCGCCACCGTTTCGGGGGCTACCAAAACTACCGGGGCTTACCGCGGTGCGGTCAAGGATGCCTTGAACGCGGCGTTGATCCTGGGCGGTGCGTCGGTGGATATCCGTACAGAGGAAGAGATCCTTGCCGATAACCTTGCGTCGGCTCTCCCTGCGGCAAACGGCGAATTTAAAAAGCTGTTTCTTTGTGAGGTCGTTACAGGCGTTGACGCCGTTTATCAAGCGACCAACGGTAAGGGCTGGGTCTACGTGATCGGGGAGGAGTTTGTTTCCGTAGATCAAAACGGTGTTACCGCCAATAAGACCGTTGCGGCAGCACATGCGATCTTGACTGCAACGTCAACGACCAAGATCAACTTGACAAGCGTTCAGGGGCTTCCCGAGGAGCTTTTGTCAGCAGAAAAAACGGCAACGGGCAATTACGTTTTGGAATTGGAAGCTTACGGATATGCCATGATCGGAGAGCATTTTTACGGTGACTCCCAACCTATCGTGATCCGTGTTTCCATGACTGCCGAGGGAAAGATCATTGATACGTTAACGGTTTCACAGACCGAGTCGAAGAATTACGGCAGTGCTTGTGCAGATGAAAAGTTTTACGGTCAGTTTGACGGACGGACAGAGGCTGATTATGATAAGATTGATGCCATTTCCGGAGCCACGGTGACCACCAATGCATATGTTGAAGCCATCGGAAGCGCGTTTGGCGCAGTGAAAATTTTGGAAGGAGGAGCGGCAAAATGAAAAACAACGGTAATATGTCGGTCCTTCTGAAGGGGATCTTAAAAGAAAACCCGGTTCTCGTTTTGATTTTGGGTACTTGTCCCACGCTTGCAACCACGACCAACCTTATAGGTGCATTCGGTATGGGAATTGCCGCGTTGGCTGTTCTTGTTTGCTCCAACATGCTCATTTCGCTTCTTCGCAAGGTGATTCCGGATTCTGTGCGCATTCCTTGTTATATTGTCATTATTGCGGGCTTTGTTACCATCGTACAAATGATCGTGCAAGCGTTCTTCCCGGCGCTTTACGAGCTGCTTGGCGTTTATCTTGCACTGATCACTGTAAACTGTATCATTCTTGGAAGAGCCGAAATGTTTGCGGGCAAGAATTCTGTGGGGAAATCCGCCCTTGACGGAATTGGTATGGGCCTTGGCTTTACTCTGGCACTTTGTGTGATGGCATTTATCCGTGAGGTTTTCGGAAATGCTACCTTTGCCGGAATCGCGATCCCGTTCCTGGAACCTTACAAGATCGAATTCCTCGTAAAAGCTCCGGGAGGTATGCTTGTGTACGGCCTTTTGATCGCGCTTGTGTTTGCCCTGACGCACGGTAAGGCTCCGTACAAGACCGAGTTTTCTTGTGCGGGATGTCCTTCCCAAGGAAACTGCCATATGGGCTCGTGTGAAAAGAAAGGAGCGGATCAGTAATGGATATGTTTAAAAGCTTAATAGTGATCTTGCTTTCTTCCGTTCTTGTAAATAATTACGTGCTCAGTCGTTTTCTCGGCATTTGTCCCTTTCTCGGGGTTTCCAAAAAACTGGATCAAGCAACGGGAATGGGGGTCTCGGTTACTGCCGTTATGCTTCTGGCTACCGCAGTTACTTGGCCGATCCAGCATTTGATTTTAGATAAGCTTGGTCTTGGGTATATGCAGACCATCGTCTTTATTCTTGTCATTGCAGCGCTTGTGCAAATGCTGGAATTGTTCCTTAAAAAGTTTTCTCCCTCGCTCCATAAGGGATTGGGGGTCTACTTGCCTCTTATCACCACCAACTGTGCGGTGCTCGGTGTGGCGATCAATAACATTACGGATGGATTTAACTTCCTTGAGTCTATGGTAAGCTCTCTTGGTTGCGGACTTGGATTCCTTCTGGCGATGGTTCTTTTCTCCGGCCTTCGTTCTCGCATTGAAGAAAGCCGTGTGCCGAAGCCCTTCCGCGGACTTGCCATTACTCTGATCGCAGCATCCTTTATTTCAATGGCGTTTATGGGATTTGCGGGAATAGTGGATGCGATCTTTGCGTAAGGAGGGAACAATATGGATATTTTGATTGCATTCGCCGTTGTAACGGCGGTAGGACTTGTATTGGCGATCCTTTTGGCGCTGGTTTCCCACTTTTTCGCAGTGGAAGAGGATCAAACGGTGAAAGAGATCCGTGCGGCACTTCCCGGCGTCAACTGCGGTGCTTGCGGATTTAAGGGATGTGACGATTATGCAGTTGCACTTGCCGAGGGAAGGACCAAGCCCAATCTTTGTGTTCCCGGTGCGGAAAGCGTTGCCGAAAAGATCGGTGAGATCCTTAACATTGAGGTAGAACCTCCCAAGGATGTGGTCGCCTTTGTACATTGCAACGGTAACTGTGAAGCGACAACAACGCGTGCGGAATATAAGGGGATTTCAACCTGCCGCGCCGCAAGCTCTATTTACGGGGGACCCAACGCGTGCGCTTACGGCTGCCTTGGTTTGGGTGATTGCGCGGCGGCGTGCCCCGCGAATGCCATTTGTATGAAGGATGGCATCGCGCACGTGGATACGTCTCGTTGCCTTGGTTGCGGTCTTTGTGCCGAAACCTGTCCCAAAAAGGTGATCTCTATGCTCCCGCAGGAAACGAAGACGGTTGTGATGTGCTCTAGCCGCGACAAGGGGGCGGATGCTCGCAAGGCTTGCAAAAACGCGTGCATCGGATGCAAAAAGTGTGAGAAGGCATGCCCCGTCTCCGCAATTACGGTTACGGATAATCTTGCAAAAATCGATTACACTAAATGTACGGGATGCGGACTTTGCGTCGATGGCTGTCCTACGGGATGCTTGAAGCAGGTCTTCTTCCCCGATCTTCCCGATGAAGGATAAATAGATGGATCAACAAAAAAACAGTATGCCCGCCGCTAACATCGGCGGGCATAAATTAAAAAACGATTTCATTTTTATTGGAATACTCCTTGCCGTTGTCGTGGTTTTCGGTCTTTCGTTTTGGCTTTTGCGCGGGGACGGGGACTGTGTAACCGTTACCGTGGACGGTGAGCTTTTGGGTGTTTATTCTCTTTCCAAGGATATGACACTGGATATACGATCGGGCGAGGACGGGAAAGGTCATAATCTTCTCGTAATCAAGGCAGGCAAGGCGTACGTGGCGTCGGCATCCTGTCCCGACGGTATCTGCTCGTCTCACAAGCCGATCTCAAAAAACGGGGAATCCATCGTGTGCCTTCCTAATCGCGTGGTGATCACCGTAACGACCGAGGATGACGTAGATACGCCCGACGTGGTGGTATAAAGGGGGCTCCTATGAAAAATACTGTAAAAAGAACTGCCCTGTTAGGCCTTTTTACCGCGGTGGCGATCGTATTTGCTTATATTGAAGTGCTTCTGCCGCCGATTTTTACGGCAATTCCCGGTATCAAGCTGGGGCTCCCCAACGTGGTGATCGTTTTTATGCTTTACCGTCGTGGGGTCGGAGAGGCGGCTGCGGTTTCATTGGTGCGGATCCTTGCCGTTTCTCTTTTGTTTGGAAATTTTGCAAGCTTTGCCTACAGCATCGCCGGTGGGGTACTGAGCCTTCTTGCCATGACGGCTTTGAAAAAACTGAATTTTTTGAGCCCGATAGGTGTCAGCGTTGCGGGAGGCGTTCTTCATAACGTGGGACAAATTTTAATGGCAATGCTGCTTCTGGGGACCGCTGAGCTTGGGTACTATCTTGCCGTTCTTGCCGTTACGGGAACGGTCGCCGGGGTTTTGATCGGAATTTGCGGTGGGATCGCAATTACCAGAGTCCCTTCCAAATATCTTTGAGAAAAAAATAACAATTATCGAGTTTTGTATTGACAAACGATCCTTGATATTGTAAAATATTCTTGATATGATCACAATGGTCATAAATAGAAAGACAGGAGATTTATGTATGAAAAAAGTTCTTTGCGCGGTTCTTAGCATCGTGATGCTTCTCGGCACTCTTGCGCTGGTGTCTTGCGGTGAGGAAAAAACGCTTAAGTTTGGTTTGGGCGTTTACACTGACGTTACCACTGCGACAGGTGCCAATGCCAAGGTCAACGGCAAGGGTGCCGTTGCGATCACCGCGGCGGCTCTTACAGTGGATGCCGACGGCAAGATCGTTGCTTGTGTGCTTGATACCGCCGCAAATGAGGTGCAGTACACCTCCGAGGGGAAGGCGATTGCCGTTGAATCCTTCAAAACAAAGCGTGAGATCGGTGACGCTTACGGTATGAAGGAATATGCGCAGGCACCGAAGGAGTGGTATGAGCAGGCAGATGCGTTTGAGACGCTGGTCGTTGGAAAGACCCTTAACGAGGTCAAGGCTTTGGTTGCCGAGGGGAATAAGGGGACCGATGAAGTCACGAATGCAGGCTGTACTATTATGATCCACGAGTTTGTATATGCCATCGAAAAGGCATATAACAATGCTGCCGATTCCAACGTTACCAAGGACCACACCTTGAAGCTTGGCGCACATACCGAAGGGACCTATAAGGATGCTACCGCAAAGGCAAACGGAGAGAGCAAGCTGGAAACCACCTTCTTTGCGGCTGCTGTTGACGCAGACGGCAAGGTCGTTGCTGCTGACACCGACTGTGTGCAGGTTGCTTTCGGCTTTGACGCAAAGGGCGCTTCCACCTACGATCTTAGCAAAAAGGCTGCTTCCAAGCGCGAAATGGGAGATAAATACGGAATGAAGGAATATGCACAGTCACCCAAGGAATGGTACGAGCAGGCAGATGCTTTTGTGGCGGCTTGCATTGGCAAAAAGGCTTCCGAAATCGCTTCCTTGGTAGGCTCTGACAATTACGCTACGGCAGACCTTAAGGCTGCGGGATGCACCATTCTTGTAAACGGTTTTGTGAAGGCTGCTGTCAAGATCGGTTGATTTGATCTGTTAAAAAACGGGGGATCCACTCTCCCGTTTTTTGAGTTTGTGAGGAAAAGAATGAAAAAAAAGCTGTTATCTTTGCTCTTATCGGTAGGTATTCTGTTGAGCTTTTTTACACTGGTGTCCTGTCGCGAGGAAGCAAAAAAGTATTCTACGTACTCGTTCGATTATTTTGATACCGTTACAACGATCATCGGATATGAAAAAAGTCAAAAGGATTTTGATGAAAGGGCGGCGGAGATCTTAAGATCCCTTGGGGAGTATCATAAGCTGTTTACGATCTATCACCGTTATGAAGGGATGGAAAATCTTTGTACTGTCAACGAGCTTCAAAACGGTGTTCATCGCACCGTAACGGTGGACAAGCGGATCGTAGACCTTCTTTTGTATGCCAAGGAAATGTATCAAAAAACAAACGGTAAGGTGAACGTCGCCATGGGAAGCGTGCTTTCCGTATGGCACGAATACCGCGAAGAGGGGATGAACGATCCGAGCACTGCAAAGCTTCCTCCCTTAAATGCTTTGCGCGATGCGGCGCAGCATACCAATATTGAGCACGTGGTCATTGACGCGGGAAATTGCACCGTAACGCTGACCGATCCGAAAATGAAATTGGACGTTGGTGCCATCGCCAAGGGATATGCCGTGGAGATGGTGGCACGTGCTCTTGAAGAGAAAGGAACGTGCGGTTATATTTTAAACGTAGGTGGGAACGTCCGTACCGTAGGTGCACGTGCAAACGGAGAAAAATGGCTTGTGGGAATTGACAATCCCAATGGAAAGGACGAGGATGCCTATTTTGCAAAAACCGAGCTTGCGGGAGAAGCGTTGATCACCAGCGGTTCTTATCAGCGATACTACGTGGTAGACGGGGAACGGTATCATCATATCATCGATCCCGAAACGCTGATGCCTGCCCGTGGGTATTTGTCGGTGTCTGTGATCTGCCCCGATTCGGGGGCGGGGGACGCTCTTTCCACCGCGCTGTTTTGTATGGAGCTTTCGGAGGGGATGCAATTGGTAGAAACCCTTAAGGATACTGAGGCGTTGTGGGTGTTGAGTGACGGTGCTGTACACCGTTCCTCCGGCTTTGCAAAATATGAAAAATAAAAAGCTTTGGGGCTGTTGCATTTTTGAATGCAGTCGCTCCAAAGCATTTTATATGAATCCTTTTTGATCAACAGAATCCATTCGCATATGCCAAAAAAGATCCTTCGTTTATTGATTTTTCAAAAAAATTTAGTGATAATTCATGGAAAAACAATAAAAAATTTGTTACAATAAAGATGTATAATTTTGCCTTTTCAAAAAAAGGGAGGAGCATTTATGGAACGCATTTGGAGTTATTTTATTCAGCTGGGTCACAATATGTGGCGCGACGAAATGTCACGCGTGGAATTCAGAGGACCTAATCAAACGCAGGCAACGGGGCGGTACCGGCCCGAAATGTATACCGACCGTGCTGTGTGGAATCAGGTGATCGATTTCCTTCCCGAGAGCGGCTTTAACATGGTCGTGATTGATATCGGGGAAGGGCTTCTCTACGAAACACATCCCGAGATCTCAGTCAAGGGCGCATGGACGCGCGAGGAGCTTTGCGCGGAGCTTAAGCGCATGCGTGCCATGGGACTTGAGCCCATTCCAAAGCTGAATTTCTCTGCGTATCACGACGCTTGGCTGGGCGAATATTCTCATATGCTTGGAACGAAAAAGTATTACGAGGTCGTTTCCGACTTGATCGACGAGGTGTGCGAGATCTTCGACAACCCACGCTTTTTCCACCTTGGTCTTGATGAGGAATATATCCCCGATCACCGTAAGGGACTTACCGTGATCAGATGTGTGGATCTTTGGTACCACGATCTGTATTTTTACATGAAGTGTCTTGAAAGACACAACGTGCGTCCCTGGGTCTGGAGTGATCCCAACCGTAGGACAAAGGATATTTATTTCAAGCGGATGCCACACGAATGCATCCAATCCGAGGCACATTACGAAAGAGTAGTGCCGCGTGACGAAAACGGTGTTTTCCCGGGTGCCGGAGGGCTTCAGGGGATGGTGGATCTTGCAAAGCACGGTTACGATCAGATCCCTTGCGTTTCCACGTGGGCGTGCCATCAGAACATAGCGCAGGTGATGCATCTCTTTGAAACGGAGGGCATGGTAAACGAGCATCTTCTCGGATTTTTGACCGTGCCGTGGCAGCCGACCGACCGCGAAAGCCTTTACACACTTCTCAACGATGCGCACCGCAACGGGTACGCAAGGAAAATGTTTGAGAGATTACATCCCGAACAATAAGGAGAGCGCTTTATGGAAAAAATTTGGAGCTATACCATTCAGTTGGGTTTTAATATGTGGAGAGACGAAACGAGTGCACCCGAAAACGATGCTGAATTTCAGTGCCAGTCCACAGGGCACTATCAGAAGGAAATGCTGACCGATCGCAAGACCTGGCGTACGGTCGTGGACAGGCTCCCTTCGTTTCATATCAATATGCTGGTCATTGATTTGGGAGAAGGGGTGCAATACAAGAGCCATCCCGAGCTTGCCGTCAAGGGCGCGTGGAGTCGGGACGAGCTCAAGGCGGAGCTCTCGCGGATCCGTTCGCTTGGAATGGAGCCGATCCCCATGCTCAATTTCTCCTCCTATCACGATGCGTGGTTGCAGAAATACAGCCGCATGAAGGGAACAAAGGAGTATCGCCGCGTGGTCAAGGATCTGATCAATGAGGTGTCGGAGCTGTTTGACTGCCCGAGGTTTTTCCACCTTGGCATGAACGAGGAGCATTTGCTCGACCCTGCGCGCAAGCGCTTGTGGTGGCAGAATTCCTACACGAGGGAAGGGATGATGCCAAGAGATCCTGAGGATTGGTGGGGGGATCTTTCTTACTATATTTCCTGTGTGGAGGCAAACGGGATCCGCCCTTGGATCTATGGAGATTATTATTACGATCATCCCGAAGGGTGGGCTGAAAAGCTTCCCAAGAGCTGTGTGATCTCGCACTGTTGGTTCGAGCGGATCCTTTTGCGTGAGGACGGCACCTATCCCCCGAGAAGGACCTACGAGGCATGCCGCGATACCTTTGAAATGGGGTACGATCAGATTCCCGTAGGAAGTGATTGGACCGCCCAGCAAAATATTTCGCAATTTGTCTATCTCTATATGGAGAAAGGCTACGTCAACGAGCATTTGCTCGGCTTTAACGCATGCCCGATGCAGGCAACCGTGGATATCAATCTCTACAGTCTGCTTAACAATGCGCACCGTTTAATGCTGGCAAAAGAAATGTTTGACGAAGAAAATCGTTGAGATAAAAGCAGAACGATAAAGGGGCTGTCGACCAAATGCAAAACGCATTTGAGACACCCCTTTTTGTTTTATTTTATTTTTCTGACGGGAGATTCGCCGTTTTGCTTACGGTAAGCGCGGTAAAATGTTGAGTAATCCCGAAAGCCGAGGCGCAGGGCGACAGAGGTTGCGTTTTCTCCGTCCGAGATCATTTGCTTGGCAAGCGCCAAGCGCTTTGCACTGAAATAAGTTAAGATCGAGGCGCCGGTCTCTTGACGGAAAAGACGGCATAAATGATATTTGCTGATAAAAAACTCTCGGGCGAGCACGTCAAGAGAAAGATCCTCCGTGAGGTGTGCGTTGAGATATTCAATGATGCGCAGTACCGTTGTGGAGGTTGGGGTAATAGGGGATTCGGGGGAATTTACACTCAGTAAAAGAACGATCTGTGTCAGCGTTGCGTGAAGCAATTCCTCCGCATCCTCTTCGTGTGCGCACCTTAAAAGGTTACAGATCCCGTCCAACGTTTCAAAGGCGGCGCGCAAAGGAGAGGAGGAAGCGGCCATGGAAAAATAATTTCCAAGAGATTCGTGCAAAAGCTGTAGCCGACGAACGTTTGGCGGGAGGAGGGACTCTTTAAAGCGGAGAACGATGCGCTCATAAGGAGAATTCGGAGCGGGAAAGGCACAGTGATATTCGTAAGGTCGCATAAAGAAAAGTGCGTTAGGATGAATGGGGTATTCCGCCCCCTCAACAATAAATTTTCCCTCTCCGCGTAGAATACAGATCAATTCAAGCGCATCGTGGCAATGCCTGTGCTCAAAGGGGATAGGTGTCAAAAGCAGATCTGTACTTCGCGAATAGGAAATTCCCTCGTATCTGTTCAATAAATAATGATCTTCCATTAAAATCCCCCCTTTGCTGTTATTATACACCAAAAGAGCAATATTTGCAATGTTTTTTCAAAAAAAACGATGGACTTTTTCATATAAAATTGTTATAATTAAGATGTACCTTTTTAAGCAAGAGCGTACCTTTGGCATTTGAACGATTCGCCTTTCAAAATGAACGATTTTATATTGCGTTCTTTGGCGAATTGCTATATAATGTAAGGAGGGACACTTGCCGAGATTATTTTTGAAAAACCAAAAGAGGAGAAAACCATGAAACTTGGTGCACAGCTTTATTCCTTGCGTGAATTCACAAAAACGCCGGAGGACCTTCGCCAAACGATCCTTAAATGCAAAGCGATGGGGTATCAAAACGTTCAGTTTTCCGGTGTGGCGGCAATGACTCCGCAGATTTGGGCGGACATCTCGCGCGAGACGGGGATGGAGATCGTTTGTACCCACAGCGCGTTTGATCGCATTGTAAACGATACCGACGCCCTTATCGAGGAACACAAAATATTTGGTTGCTCCGTCATCGGTCTTGGAAGTATGCCCGGTGAATACCGCGGCTCCTTGGAGAACTTTGAGAAGCTTCTTGCCGATATGGAGGAGCCTGTGAAAAAGATCGAGGCGGCAGGTATGCACTTTGCCTATCACAATCATGCGTTTGAGTTTGAAGCTCTTCCCGATACGGGTGAATGCATTTTTGATCTCATGATCGAGCGTTGTCCCACGTGGCACATGATCTTGGATACCGGTTGGGTGCAGTTTGCAGGGCGCTCCGCGGCGGAATATATCGAGCGCATCGGTGGCGAAAGATTGCAAAACGTTCACTTTAAGGAATTCAAGTGCGCGGACAGCAGCACGATCTGTCCCTGCGGCGAAGGATTTTCTGATTTTGCTTCCATCGTCGCGGCGTGTAAGAAGGTTGGCGTTGCGAACGCTTTGGTAGAGCAGGACAATGCTTGCTCCAAGGAAGATCCCTTTGGCGAAATGCAGAGAAGCGCAAATCATCTGCTTCCGTTGATCAAGGCATAAAAGTTAAAAAAACAAAAAAGGGGAGCGGGTCAGGCTCTCTAAGCAAAGAAAGGATACTACATCATGAAATTAGGTGCACAGTTGTACTCTGTCAGAGACCGCGTAACCACTCCCGAGGATCTGCGGGCGACCCTCATCGCTCTTAAAGCACAGGGATACGTAAACGCACAGTTTTCCGGCGTTCCCCAAATGGGGGCTGACGTATGGGCAAAGATCTCCCGCGAGACGGGAATGCCCATCGTTTGCACGCACTGCGACTATGAACGCATTGTGAATGACACCGATGCTCTGATCGAGGAGCATAAGAAATTCGGTTGCTCGGTCATCGGTCTTGGCGGTATGCCCGGCGAGTATAGAGGAACGCTGGCGGGTCTTGAAAGGTTTCTCTCGGAAATGGAGGAGCCCGAAAAGAAGATGGAGGCTGCGGGAATGCATTTCTCCTACC
>JAZNEQ010000029.1:0-24298 GCA_045588715.1 Eubacteriales bacterium
ATTACTGAAGCTCAGCAAAGTACTTAATGGTGCGAACCATCTGGCTGGTGTAGGAGTTCTCGTTATCGTACCAAGAAACGACCTGTACCTGATAGGTATCGTCATCGATCTTTGCAACCATGGTCTGAGTTGCATCGAAGAGAGAACCGTAAGTGATACCGATAACGTCGGAAGAAACGATCTCGTCGGTGTTGTAGCCGAAGGAAGCGGAAGAAGCTGCCTTCATAGCTGCGTTGATACCCTCAACGGTAACGTCCTTGCCCTTAACAACTGCAACAAGGATGGTGGTGGAGCCGGTGCAGGTAGGAACTCTCTGAGCGGAGCCAATGAGCTTGCCGTTGAGCTCGGGAATTACGAGACCGATCGCCTTAGCAGCACCTGTGGAGTTGGGAACGATGTTCTGTGCGCCTGCACGTGCACGGCGGAGGTCACCCTTTCTGTGAGGACCGTCAAGGATCATCTGGTCACCGGTGTAAGCATGAACGGTGGTCATGATACCGGACTGAATGGGTGCGTAGTCGTTGAGTGCCTTTGCCATAGGAGCGAGGCAGTTGGTGGTGCAGGATGCAGCGGAAATGATCTGATCCTCGGTGGTGAGGGTGTTCTCGTTTACAGAGAATACGATGGTCTTAAGGTCCTTGCCTGCGGGTGCGGAGATAACGCACTTCTTAGCGCCTGCGTTGATATGAGCCATGGACTTCTCCTTGGAGCAGTAGAAGCCGGTGCACTCGAGAACTACGTCAATCTTGAGCTTCTTCCAAGGAAGATTTGCAGCATCCTTTTCAGCGTAGATCTTGATGGTCTTACCGTCAACGGTGATGGTGCCTTCCTCGTCGTTTGCGCTGACCTCGTGGTTGTATCTGCCCTGTGCAGAGTCATACTTGAGAAGGTGAGCAAGCATAGAGGGCTTGGTAAGGTCGTTGATCGCAACTACCTGATAACCCTTTGCGCCAAACATCTGGCGGAATGCAAGACGGCCGATACGACCGAAGCCGTTGATCGCAACTTTTACGTTTGCCATTGGAAAAATCCTCCGTTTTTTCATGTAATTTTTTGTTTTGTTGGCTTTTCTTGATTGGAAAGCCTTTCCATACAGTTTATATTTTACCGCATTTTTTTAAAATATGCAAGAGATTTGATGAAATTTTGTCAATTTTGTAGGATTGAATAGATATTTCATTTGATAAAAGACCCCATGTGTGCATTTTGCAAGTATTTTTCACTCAAAAAGAGCAAGTCAAATACGACTTGGTATTTGACTTGCTCCCAATCTTAAATCTATTTCTCGGGATCCATATACTTCCAGTAAGAAACGATGTAGTTGATTCCCGACCATAGTGTGAAACCCAGCATCAAAACGGTGGTAACGACGGAAAGCGGGAGATATTCCTTTAAAAAATGAAGTGCCGGAATATTCCAATAGAAAATACGCTCTGCGATACAGGAGATGACGCACGCGATCTGCGTGCAGGTCTTGATCTTGCCAAGCATATTCGCGGCAACAACGATCCCGCTTGAGCCTGAAACCACCAAGCGGATGGAGGTAACGGCAAGCTCGCGGAAGATGACAATGATCACAGCCCATATGAAGAGATTGGAAAACAAAACGTTGCGAGGAGCATCGGACATCGCCTTATAAAGGATCACCATCATTGCACCGATCACCATAAATTTGTCTGCCAACGGGTCAAGAAACTTTCCAAAGTCGGTAACAAGCCCTCTCTTGCGTGCGATCTTTCCATCGAGCATATCGGTGTAAGAGGCAACCGAGAAGAGCACAAGCCCCACAATATTTGCCCACAGAGCATCGGACAAGATCATCACCACCACAAACACGGGGACCATCAAAAGTCTGAGCACCGAAAGCTTATTGGGTAAGTTCATTTTCATATTGCTTTCCTCCATCAATTTTTGGTTACAATATTTCCGTACAGATCGTAATCCACCACGTCGCGAACCTTGACCTTTACAAAGGAGCCGGGAGCAATTCGCTCGGCGCTGCGGAAATACACCTTCCCGTCGATCTCAGGCGCATCTGCGGCACTTCTGCCAAAATGGATCTCCGCTACGGGGTCATAATCCTCGCAGATCACCTCCACCACGCGTCCGATCTTTTCGCGGTTGAGCTCCTCGTTGATCTCCAGTTGAATGCGCATCAGTATATCCATACGGTCGGTCTTGACCTGCTCGTCGATCTGATCGGGAAGATCGAAAGCAGGTGTTCCCTCTTCACGCGAGTAGGTAAACACACCCGCATGATCGAAGCGGGATTCCTTAACAAACTCACACAGCTCCACAAAGTCCTCCTCGGTCTCCCCTGGAAAACCTACGATAAAGGTCGTACGGATCACAATTCCCGGGATCTCGTGGCGTAGCTTTTTTACCACCTCACGCACCGTCTTGCCGTCGCCATGACGGTTCATGGCAGAAAGCATACGGTCGCTGACGTGCTGGAGAGGAAGATCGATGTATTTCAGGATGCGCGGGTTATCTCTGATCTCGGCAACCAATTCATCTGTGATCTTATCGGGATAACAGTAAAGCAAACGGACCCACGGAATGCTTGTTTCCTCTGTGATGCGGTGCAGCAGTTCGGCAAGGGAGTATTTTCCGTAAAGATCCAGCCCATAGCGCGTAATATCCTGGGCAACCACAACAAGCTCACGGACGCCAAGCGTCTCAAGCCACTTTGCCTCCTCCACAAGCTCCTCCATAGGTCTTGAACGGAACCTACCTCGAATCGACGGAATGGCGCAATAGGCGCAACGGTTGTCACAGCCCTCCGCGATCTTGATGTATGCGGTATAATCGGGCGTGGTGACTACACGGTCGCCGCCAAGGCGCACGGTATTTGCATCCTCGTGTGAAAAATATTTTTTCTTCGACCCCTTTTTCTTATCCGTTGTTACCGCACGGATCGCCTCGACAATGTTGTGAATGCTTCCCACGCCCAAAACGGCATCCACCTCGGGAAGCTCCTGAAAGATCTCCTCCCCGTAGCGCTCCGCAAGACAACCCGTAACGATGATGGCGCGAAGCTTGCGGTGTTTTTTGAGCCACGCAACGTCCAAAATATTTTCAATGGCTTCTTTTTTAGCACTTTCGATAAAGGCGCAGGTATTGACGATAATGACGTCCGCCTCGATCTCCTCGGGTGTGATCTCATACCCTGCTTGCAATATTTCGTGAAGCATGACCTCGGTGTCCAGCTGATTTTTGGGACATCCGAGAGAAACAAAACCAATTTTCATATTTTTATTCCTTTTTCAGTATTATCCAAGCAACACACAGTTGGTCCAGGCAAGCCTTCCCGCGGCATCCTTTACCTGTACGCGCAAAAAGCGTTCTCCTTCCCGCGGGACGTAATGCGCCGTTTCGAGCCCGTCACCCGTAAAAACACGCGGCACCCACGTATAGTTGGAAAGAAATACGATCTCACACACAGGGGAGCATTTTACGGTAAAGCCATCGCCTTCGCGAAGCAGATGTACCTCCGGCCCCTGTGTCGCGTAAAAAGCCCCTTTTCTGATTGCCGACAAAAGGGAGCGCGGCGAATTGTCCGCGGCTTCTACCATAACGTAGGAGGCACACGCCTCCCCTTCCTCGTAATAGTGTGTGTCGTCTGCCGCGATCAAGGGGTAAAACGCACCTCGGCATCCAAGCATATCCACGATCAAAGAGGAATCAGCCCTCCTTGAATGATGAACGCCCGAAACCGAATTGTAGATCTCGGTCGCATCGATATTGCGAAGAGAAAGGATCTCCTCCGGCAAATTCAGAGACCACGCGGGGTGCGCCAGGATCGCAAGTCCCCCCGCTTGACGAATGCGGTCAATGATCTGTTGCGTGCTCATGCTTTTGGTGACAGAGGGGGCACGTGACATCCCCACGCCAACGATGTGGTAAACACCGCTTCCCGCGGCATCGTTCCCGCCAACGTTGTATTCGCCACCCGACAAAATCGTCATACCGTCAAGCTCCCCGCCGCTGCCAAAAAACCAATGGTCGGTCAAGGCAATCGCGTCGTAGCCGCGTTCACGGTAATACTGTGCTGCCTCCACGGCAGAAAGATCGCCGTCGGAGAATGAGGTGTGCATATGAAGATTGACTTTGAAACGTTTTTTACCAAACAGATCGATCTGCATTCTTCTATCCCCTTTCCTCTCATCTTTTTTATTCTATCACAACTCCCCCCTTTTTACAAGAGCTTTCCTCAAAAAAAGGAAATCACTCTGAAAAAACAATGCCTTCAAGAGATCAAAAAAGTAAATCCTATTGCATTTTCGATTAAAAAATGATATGATAAGAGTGTCATCTGTATTCTCACAAAAAAATGAAAGAGGTAATCATTATGAAGCTGAGCGTTCTTGCCAACCTGTACGGTCAAAAGACCTTGGACGAGACCCTTAAAATTCTCACCTCCCTCGGTATACATACCGTTGAGATCGGTGCGGGCGGCTATCCCGGAAAAGCACATTGCAACCCTGCCGAGCTTTTGGGGGACGAGAAAAAATACAACGACTTTATTGGCACCCTTAAAAAGTACGACGTCAGCGTTTGCGCGCTTGCCGTACATGGCAACGCACTGCATCCCAATGCCGCCATCGCGCGTCAGTTTGACGAGGATTTCAGGCAAGCGGTGCTTTTGGCGGAAAAAATGGGTGTTGATACCGTCATCACCTTCTCCGGCTGTCCCGGCGACTGTGAAACGGCCAAATACCCGAACTGGGTCACCTGCCCCTGGCCCGAGGACTTTCTTGCGATCCTTGACTGGCAGTGGAATGAAAAGCTCATCCCCTACTGGAAGGAAGCAGGTGCGTTTGCACTTTCTCACAACGTGCCCCATATCGCGTTTGAAATGCATCCCGGCTTTTGCGTTTACAACCCCGAAACGCTCCTCCGTCTACGTGCCGCGGTCGGTAACGTGATCGGCGCAAACTTTGACCCCTCTCACCTCATCTGGCAGGGGATGGATCCCGTAGCGGCGATCCGCGAGTTGGCAGGCGCCATCTACCACGTCCACGCAAAAGACACCAAGATCGATAAGTACAACACCGCCAAAAACGGTGTGCTTGACACCAAGCACTACGGGGACGAATTACACCGTGCATGGATCTTTCGCACGGTCGGCTTTGGAAACAATGAAGCCTACTGGCGCGACCTTGTTTCCAATCTCCGTCTTTGCGGCTATGACCGCGTTCTCTCCATTGAACACGAGGATAGTCTTATGACCATTGACGAGGGGCTTCGCAAGGCAGTCTCCTTCCTCGCTCCCATTGTCATTGAGGAAGAAAAGCCCACCACCATGGCTTGGGCATAAGCCTTTCAAAAGCTCTCCAATAAAAAATCCGATGCAGATCTGTTTCAGCATCGGATTTTTTACTTCTTACAACTCATTTAGATCCGTCTTCCCCTTTGTACGCCATTTGCGCGGGGTCGTACCAAACTGCTTTTTGTAGCATCGGCAAAAATAGCTTTCATCCTCAAACCCGCAGGCATTGGCAATATCTCCCACACTTCGATCGGTATTTTCCAGCATGGTTTCGGCGATCCTTAAACGGTATTCATTGAGATATTGCATTGCGCTCATACCGGTAGCATTTTTAAAAACACGGCAAAAATAGTATTTTGAAACCGCGCACGCCTGCGCCAAGCTTTCCAGCGTAAAAGAGGCTTCGGCGTATCGGTCACGGATCATACGAAGTGCAGGCTCTACGATTCCGTAGCAACGCAGCTCGTGCTCCGAATCCGCACATCCCACCCGTTCTCTGACCCCATAACGAAAAAGAAGAGACAACAATTCCAGCATCAATCCACGTACCGTAGAACGATAATATTCTTCTCGCTTTGTCATTTCCTCCAAAACGCAAGAAAGGATCCCGCAAATGCGCTCATCACCTCGGATCTGTGTGATAAAAGCTGCTTTTCCCGACAAAAGCATACCGCGAACGTCGGGAAGCTCGGGGCTCGCATTAAAAAAGAAGTCGGGCTCCACCATAAACAAGTGGTACTTCCCCTTCTCCTCCCCAAAATTCACCGTGGCGTGAAACTCATAAGGATTGATCACAATAACGTCTCCCGCGCGCGCCACCACGGTTTTCTCCCCGATGAGCAACGTAGAGGAGCCCTCGTAAAAATATTTGATCTCGATCGCCTCGTGAAGTGCACGGCGCGCATCCTCCACGCGATCGATCCAGGAGGTACGGCAAGGATCTGCAAGAATTGGAAAGTCCTCTGCCTCAAAAGGAAAATTTTCTGTATTTTTCAACTCTTCACCTCCATGAAAGCGCAATGATATCTTATCATAAGATCAAAATAAGATCAATCGAAAAAAGTCGGGCAACCCATTCGATCACCCGACTTTTCGGTCAGTTGGCAACGCCATACCAACGTCCCCCCTGCGACTTGTCATCGTCACCGTCAAGCAACTCTTCATAGTGAGATGCCACCTTGCGGAACACGGCAACGTATTTGTCGATCCATTCCTTGTCAAAATGCTTAAACCAAGGGATCTGGAAGCACAGGATCTCCTCTGACGGGCGGCATTTTTCATCCCCTTCTCGCACATCGCGTTCGTTAAAGGCAATACGTGTGGGCTTTCCTATGTTGAACAGATCAAAATCCTTGAAAAATGCGTGCGTATGGAGGCAGTAGTTTCCGCCTTCCCAGCAACAGTCCACACCCTCGGCTCTCATGGCGGCGCAAAAGCGCTTGACCGACAGCCCGCCCAACTCCTCGGGACGATAGATCCCGTGCGGGCAATACCAGCCCGCCATATTGGACCCTGTGGCTTCATCCACGCGAATGGCATGAAGTCCCGGGATCTTTTCCAGTTCATCCCAAAAATAGTTCATGGCGCGACGGATCTCTGCACATCTTTCGTCGTAATATTTAAGCTGCACGCGTCCAAGAGCACTGCAGATCTGGTTGGCTCTCCCCTTCATTCCGCCCAGCGCGATCATAGCGTAGGGAGAAAGCTCGGTGCATTCCTTGATGTAGTTTGGATTGTTGCGCTCATAATGCGCAAACGCAATGGCACGCTCATAAAATTTACGGTTGTCTGTTACAAGCATTCCAAGCTCTCCCGCCGCGAAGGATTTAAAGCTCATCAAGGACATAGCGGCAATATCTCCAAAGGTTCCCAGCTTTTTCCCCTTGTACATACCGCCCTGCGCGTGGGAAAGATCCTCGATCACGTACAGACCGTGCTTTTTCGCAATCGCCATAATGCGGTCCATATCCGCAGGATATCCGAAGTAATGAACGACCATGATCGCCTTGGTGCGGGGTGTAATGCAACGCTCGATATCATCAGGATCCATGGAAAGATGCTCGTCGATATTGCAAAACACTACGGAGATCCCAAGGTTTGCCGCAACCGACGCCGTTCCCCAATAGGTCTTGGTGGGACAGATGATCTCATCCCCCATCCCAAGTCCCAGGGCAAACAACGACGTAAGCAGCGAAGCCGTTCCGTTGCAAAATGCCAACGCGTATTTTCTTCCCTGCCACGCGGCAAATTCCTCCTGAAATTTTTCTGTAATATCCGTTCCCGAAAAGCTGTTGTTCCGAATCACGTCAAGCGCAGCCTCTTCATCCTCCTTTGTCATGATCGGCCAACCAAATAAATGCTTTTTGGGCACTTCATCTTCCTTAATGGCAGGTGTACCGCCGAAATATGCAAGCTCCGACATTGTAAAACTCCTTTATAAGTAATCGCTGTTAAGTATTTTTTACTTTCAGATCAAAGACCAAGCAGACGCACTGCGTTTTCGCGCACGATCTTTCGGTAGTTTTCCTCGCTGATCTCGCCCTTCTCTCTCATGTCGTCCAAGAAATCGTTAAAAACGTAGGGATGATCGTTTTTCGTCGCACAAATATCACAGCCGTAATACATCCGATCCGCAAACTCCTCGATAAAGCGTGCGGCATACTCACGGTCACGCATCAATGCGTTGGCGGCGCTTCCCGCCGAAAGATCACAGCACAAATTGCCGTATTCTCTTAAAAGCTTGGGGAGCCTTCCTTCCTTGACCTTGCCCGTAGGATAGGTATTACGGATCTCCTCATGGCATTCCGAGATCTCTGCCCAGAAAGGCTGGGAGTGACCGAGAACAATGAGATCGGGATGCTTTTTCAGCATTTTTTCCAACCGCGGAAGCCCCATATCATCTACGATTCCGTAATATCCGCTCGGCGCGGGAGCTATGTGAATGGTGAGAGGAAGTCCCGCCTTTTCACAATGCCCGAACAAATTGTCCATCTTAGGATCGTCGGCATACAAATTTGCGGTCATTTCGCCAACGCCCCGGGCACCAAGCCTTTTATAATGCTCCAGCAAAAAGCCAAGATCCGTTCCGGGATCGTTATGGATCGCGCGAGGATCGACGTTGCAAAACCAAACGAAGCGCTCGGGGTGCTTGTCGGCGATCCATTTGCAATTTTCGTTTGACATGGGCAAGGAGGTCGCCTCCGGGGAAAGAATAGGTAAAAGTACACCCTTTTCAATATTGAGACGGTCGTAATAAACAAAGATCTCCTCTGCACACACCATGCGATAGCCATCAACGTTCGGTGCTGCGTACTGCGGAAACGCAGTTGCATGCGCATGAATATCAATTTTTTTGATCTGTTCCATAAGCCCTCCTGTATGTGACTGTATCGTTGACTTCATTGTATCACATTTTTTCTTTGTTTCAATACGTATAATTGTCTTTTTTTATAACAGGATTGCCAAAATAAGGATTAAAGAAACAATGAACGGGTAATTTTATCGCAATTTCAGGGCACTGACTTTTATTCCAGCGGTTCAAAGAAGGAACGAAGCAATTGGTGCATGGGGCCTTCATAGGATGCCTCTGCCAAAAACTCGGTTCCTCTCTGATCTCCCCAACTGTAGTAGATCACCGTTCGCCCAAGATATTCGCAAAGCTCCATATCGCTGTTATTGATATTCAGCGCCTCGCGGATCCTTTGACGGTCGGCGGGGGTCAGGAAGGGAGATGCGATCGTCCGATCCTCCTCGCCGTACATTAAAACGGGATTGATCGGGCTATACTCCCAGTGGATCAGATCCTTGGAACGGGCGATGCTGTTTGCATATCTTGCTCCGGGATAAGCCTCGAGATACCCTACGTAATAGTAGGGATCCCCCTCAAACGTGTAAAGGGACGGACTTCCCGCATAGCGATCCTTTTGGAACACACATTCCGACGGTGTCAATTCCCAATGTGTAAGATCCTTTGAGGTCATAAAACGGAAGGTGTAAAAATGCCCACATTCCTCCGCAGGGGCGCTGATCTCAATAAGCATCGTATAAACGTCGCCCATTTTTGCGATGTTCATGTTGTAGATCTTCCAGCCCGGCAACTCGACCCTCGTATACTCCTCCCAGTGAATAAGATCATTCGAGCGCAAAAACACAAGACTGTCGCTTCCCCACTCGCGGCTGCCGCCCGTAACCACGTACATCACGTCCCCCTCAGCGTAGGGGAAGCCAAAGGTATGCCCCTCGGCAAACAACGGGGTTGCGGTATTGGTACGAACGTGAATAAAGCGAAGACAGGGATCATCCTGAAGATCGCGCCAATGCCTGACCGCATCGGCATTCTCCGCAGCAAAGCTTTTTCTTCTGACCACCTCAAAGCGGTAAAGCTCCCCCTTGTAAACCAACGGTGTCGTTTCAACGATGTTGTTGCAAAAGATCGTGCCGTGCTTTCTGATATACGGTCTTTTAGGATATACTTTTTTGTCTGCCATATTCGCATCCTCCTCTTTGCGTTTAAGTTACGATTCTATTTTAGCATAAGTAAAAAAGCTTGTCAAGGCATATTGCCTTCAATATTCTGCGTTTTTCTTGCAGGATCCTACCGCTCGTAAAAAATGCGAAATTATTTCGTGGCTAATAAGGTAGGAAACTTTTCAAAAGCAATTGACAAGACGTGCTTTTAGTGCTAAAATGTAAGGTGGAAAAGAATCGAGCCCGTTTTCTTCAAAAAAGGAACCCGCGGGCTCTTCATAAACGAAAAGAAAGGAAGCACGAGAATGGCTACAGTAGTTATCATGCCCCGTCAGGGACAAAGCGTTGAAAGCTGTATCATCACAGCCTTTAACAAAAAGGTAGGAGACACCGTAGAGAAGGGTGACATCCTCTTCTCTTACGAAACGGACAAATCCTCCTTCGACGAGCCCGCCCCCGAGGCAGGCAAGATCCTCGCCGTATTTTGCGAGGAGGGCGACGACGTCCCCTGTCTTGAAAACGTTTGCGTCATTGGAAAGGACGGTGAGGATATTTCCGCGTTCGTTCCGAAAAAGGAGGAAGAGGCAGCACCCCCCGCTGCCAAGGAAGAGGCAGTAGCCTCCGCCGCTGTGGAGGAAGCTCCCGTTGCCGCTGCCACCGCGACCGCTGCGTCGGTTGGTGAGCACACCGCGATCTCTCCCCGCGCACGCATCCTTGCAGAAAAGACACACGCCGATCTTCTCAAGGCGATCCCCACAGGTCCCAACGGCAGAATTATTGAAAGAGACGTTCAAAGGCTGATCGATCTCGGACTTACGGTCTCTCCCGCGGCTCGCGACGGTTACGTCGGCGCTACCGAGGGCAGCGGCATCAACGGAAAGGTCGTCCTCAAGGATCTGGAAGCGCCCGCAACAGCAGCTCCCGCAGCACAGACAGCACCTGCAGATGCGTGTGAATACGTGGACGAAAAGCTCCCCAACATCCGCCGCGTGATCGCAAAGTCCATGCACGCGTCACTTTCCACCATGGCTCAATTGACGCTGAACACCTCGTTCGATGCCACCAAGCTTCTCGCCCTCCGTGCATCTCTGAAGAACGGTGCTGAAAAGATGGGACTTGCAAACATCACCCTCAACGACATGGTGCTCTTTGCCGTCTCCCGCGTGTTACTTAACCACCGTTCTCTCAACGCACACTATCTTGACGACAGCATGCGCTTCTTCAACACCGTTAACCTCGGCATCGCCGTAGATACCGACCGCGGACTTCTCGTCCCCACCGTATTCGGTGCGGAAAAAATGTCGCTGAACGAGCTTTCCCGCGCGGCAAAATCCGTCATCACGGGTGCGCAGGGCGGCACGATCAATCCCGATCTGTTGAGGGGCGGTACCTTTACCGTGACCAACCTCGGCTCTTTGGGCATTGAAAGCTTTACTCCCGTCATCAATCCTCCCCAAACGGGCATCCTCGGCGTAGACAATATTACGCGCCGCATCAAGGAAGTCGGCGGCGAGGACGTAACCTACCCCGCAATGGGACTTTCCCTGACCTTCGATCACAGAGCACTCGACGGAGCACCCGCTGCAAAATTCCTCAAGGAGCTTTGCTTCGCGCTTGAAAACTTCGATCTGCTTCTTACCAAGTAAAGGAGGGATACGTCATGTATGATCTTATTATTTTAGGCGGCGGTCCCGCAGGCTACAACGCAGCCGAGCGCGCAGGTCACGCCGGTCTTAAGACCCTTGTCATCGAGGAGCGCGCCCTGGGCGGCGTTTGCCTCAACGAGGGCTGTATTCCCACAAAAACGCTTCTTTATTCGGCAAAGATCTACGATTACGCCAAGCACGGCGAGGACTACGGAGTAAAGTTTGCTTCCGCCTCGATCGACCATGCGTTTGTCGTAGCTCGTAAAAACAAGGTCGTCAAACAGCTTGTATCCGGCGTTGGTGCCAAGCTGAAAAAGGCAAAGGTAGAGGTCGTCAATGCCTCCGCCGTGATCAACGGCAGAAGCGCCGAGGGCTTTTGCATCACCGCAGGGGATAAGGAGTACGTCGGAAAGCAGCTTCTTATCTGCACAGGCTCTTCCCCCGCGCTTCCTCCCATCGACGGTCTTGCAGATTCTCTTGCCTCGGGCTTTGCACTTACCAACCGCGAGGTGCTGGATCTTGAAAAGCTCCCCTCCACCATCGTCATTGTAGGCGGCGGTGTTATCGGACTTGAAATGGCTTCCTACTTCAACTCCGTCGGCACCAAGGTCTACGTCGTTGAGATGCTTGATCACATTGCGGGTGCTACCGACCGCGAAATTTCCAAGCTTCTGCAAAAGGAGTATGCCGCACGCGGCGTGGAATTCATTCTCGGTGCCAAGGTGACCTCGATCAAAAACGGTGCCGTCTCCTATGAAAAGGACGGACAAACCGTTTCCCTCCCCTGCGACTACACGCTGGTATCCATCGGTCGCCGTCCGCGCACCGCGGGACTTGGCTGTGAAAGCATCGGTCTGAAGCTTGAGCGCGGCGCCGTTGTTACCGATGAATACGGAAAGACCAACGTACCCGGTGTATGGGCAGCAGGTGACGTCAACGGAAAGTCCATGCTGGCGCACACCGCATACCGCGAGGGCGAGGTCTGCATCAACAACATCCTTGGAAAGAAGGATCGCATCAACTACAATTCCATTCCCTCCGTCATTTATACCAATCCCGAGGTTGCATCGGTCGGTGAGACGAGCGAGAGCATCAAGGAAAAGGGACTTGACGCATCGGTCGAGACCGTTACTCTGAAATACAGCGGCAGATACATTGCCGAAAACGAGCACGGAAACGGAATCGTCAAGATCATTACCGACAACAAGCACCACAACGTTCTGGGACTTCACATGATCGGAAGCTATGCCTCCGAGATCATCTACGGCGCCGCCATGATGGTGGAGACCGAAATGCGCGTTGCCGATATTCAAAAGCTGGTATTCCCGCATCCCACGGTTTGCGAGGTCATCCGCGAAGCCATGTTTATGGACTAAATCATCAAGCCAATATTTAAAAAGGAGATATCATCATGCCAAAGAGTCAATATGTCGATCCCGCAAAGGCGTTTGAAGCGGGCTACATCCATTTCGAAGACATTCCCGTATGTCAGTACAACAAAACTCTTAAGGAAGAATTAAAGATCTATTCCAAAGAGGATATGATGCGCATCTACCGCGACATGGCGATCATTCGTGAGTTTGAGACCATGCTCAACGAGGTAAAGGTAAAGAGCGAATACAACGGTGTCGCTTACAACAACCCCGGTCCCGCGCATCTTTCCATCGGACAGGAAGCATCCGCTGTCGGTGAGGCTTACTGTCTTGATATCAACGACTTTTCCTTCGGATCCCACCGCAGCCACGGCGAGATCCTTGCAAAGGGACTTTCCTCCATCCACAAGCTGGATGATAAGGAGCTTTACGACATTATGAAGGAGTTCCTTGACGGTGCAGTCCTCTCGGTTGTCGAAAAGCACATGAACGCAGGCGGTAACGTGAAGGAGCTTGCGATCAACTTCCTTCTCTACGGTGCGCTTGCCGAGATCTTTGCACGTAAGACCGGATTTAACCGCGGTCTTGGCGGCTCGATGCACGCATTCTTCATTCCCTTCGGTCTTATGCCCAACAACGCGATCGTAGGCGCATCCGCTCCCATCGCGCTCGGTGCGGCTCTTTATAAGAGATCCAACCACAAGCCCGGTATCATCATCTCCAACTGCGGTGACGGTGCTACGGGACGCGGCCCCGTTCTTGAGGCGCTCAACTTTGCGTCGATGGATCAGATCACCAAGCTCTGGGGCATGGACGGCAAATTCTCCGACGGTGGAATGCCCATTCTCTTCAACGTATTCAACAACCACTACGGTATGGGCGGACAGACCAGGGGCGAGACCATGGGCTTTGATATGGCTGCACGCCTTGGTGCCGGCTTCAATCCCAGCCAAATGCACGCAGAGCGTGTTAACGGCTACGATCCCTTGGCGGTGATCGACGCTGTTACAAGAAAGAAGAAGCTGCTCCTTGAGGGTAAGGGACCTGCGCTTCTCGATGTGGTGACCTACCGCGTATCCGGTCACTCCCCCTCCGACTCCTCTACCTACCGTACACAGGAGGAGATCGACGCTTGGAAGGCGGCAGATCCGATTCTTGCCTTTAAGACCAAGCTGATCCTGGGCGGTGTTGCGACCGAAAACGAATTTGCTACTCTGCATGAAGAAATTACAAACCGCATGACCGAGATCATGAAGCTTGCGATCAATGATGAGATCTCTCCCCGTATGGATCTGAACCGCGAGCCCGATGCGATCTCTTCTATCATGTTCTCCAACCAAAAGGTTGCCAGCCTGGATCCCTCCCGCGAAGCGGAAATGCTCCTTCCCAAGGAAGAGTGCCCCCGTGTTAAGGAGATCAAGGGCAAGGTTCGCACCGCAAAGGATGCAAACGGCAAGCCCGTATCCAAGATGAAGATGTACAACATCTGTGATGGTCTTTTCGAGCCGATCATCGATAAGTTCTACGAGGATCCCACCCTGATCGCATACGGCGAGGACAACCGTGACTGGGGCGGCGCCTTCGGCGTTTACAAGAAGATGACCGAGGCTGTTCCCTACCACCGTTTCTTCAACTCTCCTATTTCCGAGTCTGCCATCGTAGGCTCTGCAGTGGGTTATGCAATGTGCGGCGGTCGCGCGATCGTTGAGCTTATGTATGCCGACTTTATCGGTTGTGCCGGCGACGAGATCTTCAACCAGATGGCAAAATGGCAGGCAATGTCCGCAGGCATTCTCAAAATGCCCATCATCCTCCGTGTTTCCGTCGGCTCCAAGTACGGTGCGCAGCACTCTCAGGACTGGACTGCACTCTGCGCTCATATCCCCGGTCTGAAGGTCGTATTCCCCGCAACGCCCGCAGACGCAAAGGGTCTTATGACCGAGGCGCTGGACGGCACCGACCCTGTGGTATTCTTTGAATCCCAGAGAATTTACGGTATCGGCGAGGAATTCCTCCCCGACGGTGTTCCCGTGGGTCGCTTCTCTATTCCCATGGGCGAGCCCGATATCAAGCGTGAGGGTAAGGACGTTACCATTCTCACCATCGGTGCGGTGCTCTACCGCGCACTTGAGGCTGCAAAGATCCTTGAGGAAAAGTACGGTGTATCCGCCGAGATCATCGACGCACGCTCCATCGTTCCCTTCAACTACGAAAAGGTCATCGAATCCGTAAAGAAGACAGGTAAGATCATTCTTGTCGGCGACGCGTGCGAGAGAAACTCCGTCATGCGCGATATGGCATCCAACATCACCGAAATGTGCTTCGACTACCTCGATGGTCCTGCCGTTGTTGTCGGCTCCCGCAACTGGATCACTCCCGCGTTTGAGCTGGAGAAGAGCTTCTTCCCGCAGGCTGACTGGATCATCGATGCACTGCACGAAAAGATCATGCCCCTGCCCGGTCACGTTGCCACCAACAACTTTACCGATCTTGAGAAGGTAGAGAGAGCAAAGAAGGGTCTTTGATCCAAACGCCAATAAAATAAAAAAAACAAGCATACATCGGGCAACCGCCCGATGTATGCTGTTTATAGGAAAGATGCATGAAACTGTTAGTTTTAACCTCCACCGATCCCTATCTCAATCTTGCCATTGAGGAATATTTGTTTTTACACACCGAGGAGCCGATCTTTATGCTTTGGCAAAACGCTCCCTCGGTCATCATTGGAAAAAACCAAAACGCGTATGCGGAGGTCGACCGCGCGTATGCAGACGCGCGAGGTATTCGCATCGCTCGCAGAATTACCGGCGGCGGTGCCGTATATCACGATCTTGGCAATATCAACTACTCTTATCTCTCCCCAAATGAAAAAGGACGTGCGCTGGATTTCGAAAGCTTTACCGCCCCCATCCTCCGCGCGCTGCATTCGCTTGGCATCCATGCCGCGCTGTCGGGCAGAAACGATATTGAAATTGACGGAAAGAAGATCTCGGGGAATGCCCAGCACAAGGTAGGTGCCCGACTTTTGCATCACGGCACCCTCCTCTTTGATACCGATACAACAGTGCTTGAAGCAGTCCTGCGTCCCAATCGAAAAAAGCTTCAGACCCGTGCCATCCGCTCGGTGGGGGCGCGCGTCGTCAACCTCCGCACACTTTTGGGGGAGGATTGGACGAGGGATCGCTTTTTGGACTATCTTTCCGCGTATATCGAAAAAGAATACCATGCCGAAAGGATTTTTCCGCCCGTATGCGGTGCGGTTGAGGAGATCGCCAAAAGAAACGCGTCAAGCGACTGGATCTTTCCAAAAAAAGAGTTGTTTTCGCGCTATACCGAGATCAAAGAGGAGCGTTACCCCTTTGGTACGGTGGCATTGATGCTTTCGATGGAAAACGACCAAATAGAAAGCGTTGCCATCACGGGGGACTTTTTCGGGATTCGACCCGTAGGTGAATTGGAAGCGATCCTTTGCGGTACAAAGCTTTCAGAGCTTGAAAAAAGGCTTTTGACCTGTCCCGTCTCCGAATTTATTTTCGGCATGGACGTGCCTACCTTGATCGACCTCTTACGAAAGAGCCCCGGCACAGATACCCCCTAAAAAATGGGTATCGACCAAACGCATTATGCGCTTGGTCGATACCCATTTTTTAGGTACGCTATTACTCGGGCTTCTTTTCCAGCTTGAGAGGATAGTCGCCAAGATGCTCCATCTTAAAGCCGTTTGCCTTGTATGCTTCATAATCGAACGCCTCAAGCTCGTCAATGGCAAGCTTGTGGAATTCGTAGAAGTTCTTCCACCACTCATATCCGCTGCCAAGCTCGGCACCCAAAAACGCGTCGGCAATGTCACAGCCCATTTGAGGTGCTACGTAAAATGCTCCCATTGCAAGAACGTTGACGCCGTTTCCGGTAATGGCGCGAAGCGCTGCGGGAACACTTTCAACAACGCCTGCATGAACGTGCGGACATTTGGATGCGGCAATGTGAATTCCCATACCCGTTCCGCAAAACAGAAGCGCTCTTTCAAAATTTCCCTCGGAGATCTGGGCACCTACGCGAAGTCCCACACGGTGGAACATATTTTCGGTGTCCTCCACGTTCGGATCGGTTACGCCAAGGTCGGTAACCTCCCATCCCTTTTCCTTCAGGTGTGCAACGACAGCTTCTTTTAAGGGATAGCCTGCAAAATCTGCCCCAACCACGATCTGCTTATTTTTTACTGTTTTCATAGCCTTCATCCTTTCGGTTTTATTTACAATCTAATTATAGCACAAAGAAATCCTCTTTGCAATAGCATCCTTGTTTTTTATATTCACTACAGCAAAAAAGAGCGGCTACCACGGCAGCCGCTCAAAATATACGTTACATTACTTTGCGCTTACAAGATAGCGGTTTCCGGTCTGATCGTAAAGAACTCCCACGGTTGCTTCTGTGTCGACCCAATTGACGTACCCGTCAATGTTACTGTCAGACACAAGGATCAAGGTATTGTTGGCATTGTAAAGTCTACACTCATAGGTGGGATTGTTCTCCTCATCCAAGGTTTCAACCACAAGCACAAATCCCAGCTCATGATTATAAGCAACTGCAACGTTCATACCGATCTTTGCGGGCGTGCCCTCGCCGTCAAAATAGAAGTATTCGTACTTCGCGGCAGCCTCGTCGTACTTTCCAAAGATCGCAAAACCGGTTCCCTCTACTTCTGTATAATAGCCGTCCTTTGCGGGATCCAGGATCAGCTCCATCTTGAGGGTATAATATTTTCCATCGTACTCGATCCACTTGCCGTTATAGTACGCACCCTCGGGGAGATAGTTTACGTGCTCACCCTTTTCGTCAACGATCTCTATAACGACACGGCCGCCAAACATTTTTTGAACCAGGAAGAGATTTTCTTCCGCGGAAGCGACAACCAAGTGCTTGGAGATCTCCAGCGTCTGATCAAAATCGTAAAGAATGGTAAGATCATTGTCAATGGCAAACAGCTTTTTCGCAGAATAATCCACTCTGTCGTTAATAATAGGATATACCTCTGCAAGGTTGGGGGTGGATTCCTTAATGACAGAAGGATAGCCATCGTTGCGCACATCGGAGATCTCGTATCCAAACTCCACCTCTTCTGTCTTCTTTTCCTCAAGATCGATCAGAGCAGTCACCATGTCATACTTATCTCCGTAGTCAAGGAAATCATAGGTAACCGCGGTGTCGTTTAATTGAACGCTCCACTGAAGCAAAACGTTACCGTCCTCCAAAACAAACCAACGGAAGTACTCCGCATACGAGGGAATATCGTGTGCGTATACGCAATCGATCCACTTGGAAAGATCGTATACGTAAAGCTGATCGTCCATTTCGATATAACCGTAATCTTCGTTGGTAACGTCAAATACGGGGCGGTCTACAAAATGCTTTACGTCCATATCCTTGAACAAAAGCTCATAGGTTTCGGGGGCGAAGATATAAACAAGGTCACCGATATAAAGCTTGTAATAAGCCAATTCCTGATCATTGTCATATGCGTAGTCTTCAAAGCAAGCATCGTACCCATCCTCAAGAGATACGGTATCCTTGTAGAAGCGGTCACCCGCATACGAATAATATTCGTACGTAGTAACCATGGTCTCGAGCTCTCCAACCGACGTGACAACGTAGAAATAGAAGTCAGCCAAATAAATGTTATACGCATCGGTATCGGCAACCGTTTTGGTGTATACGACATCTCCCGTCAAAAGGTTGGTAATCGTATAGGTCGAAGCCAAGCCGTTTTCCGTAGTCTCTTTACTGTAAGCAAAGTAGCCTACACGGTAATCGTATGCGACCTCCTCGGCAGCATATTCCGCATCTGCTTCGGGGGCAGTGTTAACGTAAGAATCAAGAGAAACGTCGTTGGGAACAGTGCCAACCACCATCTCTACTCGATCCTCCTTCACGGGAGGAACCTGTACGTTGACCGCAACGATCGCACCACCGCAAGCATCGCAAAGATTGTCTGCGTTTTCATCCTTGTGGTCGCACAGCTTTGCCTTGCAGCTGTCGCACTGCTTGTCGTTGTTTTCATCAACGTGCTTGGGGCAAGCAGGCGTAAGATCGGCTTTACAAACGTCGCAAGCAAGATTCTTATCTTCATCGACGTGCTCGGCGCATGCAACCTCTGCCTCGCACTTGTCACATTTCGCATCCTTATTTTCGTCAATATGCTCGGTGCACTCGGTACTGCAACCTACCACAGACATAGAGAAGCAAAGGATCGCCAAAATCAATGCTAAAACTTTAGTTTTCATTGTGTTTTCTCCCTTTCTCGTTATCTAACGACGTAATATGACGTAACACCTTCACTCGTGCACGCAACCAGATAAGCTTCTCCGTCATCGGAAAGGAGCTCAATATCCTCACCGCTAAAGAGCAGGGTTCCGTCATCCGAATAAAAGGCTTGTGAAATTTCGGGAGGGATCTCCTCTTCGCCCTCTTCCACCTCAAACTCATCCACTACGGTGACAATAAAGCCTCTGGAGCCGACTTCAAGCGGGTGAAACGTGTCGGTTTCATCCGCCAACGCTACACTCTCCAACGCCCCGTTCTCAATCATCAACAGAGAGAGCAAAAATTCATCGTCGTCATCGGCATCCTTTACCTTTACGAGGATCGTTCTGCGATCGTTGAGGAGTAAATAATCCTCGGCCTCGGAAAGCTCATAAAGAGGCTGCATACGGTCATTATAAAGGGTTCCGTTATAAATAAATCCGTTTTCAACGACCTTGTAAAGAGGATTGCTTTGGTCGACGTAAAGCTCAACACCCGTCGCGTCAACGCGGTACATCACGCCTCCGCGATTTTCTTCGGTGAGCATTTCACCCAAAACAAGCATGCTGTCCTCATCCAGCATCCCCGCAAAGAAGCTTTGGTTCTTCACCATCAGGGGAAGCTCTGCAAGGATCTTCATATCGTTGTCCAAAATCACGGGAGTCGCAATTTCGGAAAGCACACCGTCAACGATCTTGCAGATCTCTGCGTACTGATAATTTCCGTTAAATACGACGTTCTTTTCCTCGGAGGAATAGGGAGTCAGAAGATTTACGATCTGATAGGTTGCGGGAATCGCGGTCGTTTTGCCTGTTGCTACGTCGAGAATTACGTTATAGAGCAACACCTCGTTGCCCAACTTATCCTCATAGGTATAAAGAGATTCTTCCTCGTCACAATACGCCACGTAGCTGATCAAAACGTTACCGTTGGCAAGAATATACCATTCACGGGAATCATATTCCTTACTAATCTGATATTCGGCGCAGATCACGTCGTCAGAATTGATCACGTAGATCGTTTGCTCGTCTTCGTACCACTCGGGAATGTAATAGTTATATTCGCCGTATTCGTAGTTGGTATACGGAAGCAGAAGCTCCTCTCCGCGCTCAAAGGAACGCACGAGCTCGTCATCATACATCAAATAGACCGTATCGCCTACCGTAATAAAATAATATCCGTCACCTGCGTCTCTTACCGAAACGTCGTATCTGTCCTCCGCGGCAACTGCCGCTTCATTCAGTCGGTCGCCGTTGACGTCGTAGTAATCGTAGGTCACCGTGACCGTTTCGTCATCTTCTACGGTATAGGTCGCGATCTCTACCACACACCCGGTGTAGCTGAAGGAATAGCTTATATTGCTTCCAAGAAGCATCACGTAGGCACCGCCGATCTGCTCCCCGGTCTGTTTACTGAAGAGCTTTACCGTTCTGCCGTGAGTGTAACCGATATATTTAAAGGTCACCTCCCAAAACATTCCGCGGTCAACGCGATCGATCAGAGTACCGTCGCCGTTGTCGGTGTACATCTTGTTCGCTCCCATGGCTTCTTCCTCTTCGGGAGCTATGTAGCTGATATATTCATTCCACTTTTCAAGGATCGAAACGTAATCGATCTTTTCACTTTGCGGAATGGGTTCTTTCTTTACAGGCTCTGTCGTTGTTTCTATGCTTGTTTCCGACGTATTCGTATCGTTCGTATCGGTATCGCCGGACTTACAGGAAACAAACAGCATGCTTACGCAAAGCAAGACAGACAAAACCAAAATCAAACCTGAACGTTTCGTCATAATTGTTTCTCCTTTTCTTGTTTTCTGTGAAAGTCGCGATCATTGACCGATCGTATAGTAAAGCGTTACGACACCGGTCGCGGTAGCAAGCTGTGTGATAGCAAGATACGCTTCGTCACACTTCACAACGTTCATAGGATTCGCCGTGGTAAGAACGTGAGCAAGATCTGCGTTGTACATCGTATATTTACCTGTTTCTGCGTTCTTAAGAACAAAGTAGTCCTCTGCCGTTTCAACACACTCTACGACCTCACCGTCAAACAAAGCATCGGAAAGCACCAACTCACCGCTCTCATCCTTTTTCAGTTCAAAGAACAGTCTCTCAAGCTCGTCGGTCTCCTCGTTCTCCACTTCCTTGGATACCAGGATGTGGTCTCCAATGGCAACCTCACGCGTTAAGGAATCTGCTTCCTCGTCCGCTTCAAACAGTAAAACAGGCTTCATATCGTAATCGTATACACCGTCGGAATAAACAATAAATTCACCTGCGATCCAAGGGGTATCCGTTACGGTATTCAGATAAGAACGAACCACGCCGTCCTTGGTAGCGATCGCGTATCGATATTCCGTGGGTGTCATCAACTCCACAAGATAATCCCCATTGGGCAAAGCTGTGTATCCAAACGGATTCATGGCGCTAAAGCCAACCGTCTGCTCGGGAATGATCTTATTCATTGCGTACATCACGCTCGCGTCGTTGTTAAACACGACGATCTGCTGTGCGTAATGATCCAGCTTTTTATCCTTGATCTTTGCGGCAATGGCAATATTGGGAGCGTTTTCGGTCACTTCAATATCGTGTCCCTCTTCATTTGCCAATCTCAGGAAGGCGTCGCGATTCCACATTTGATACACTACGTAATCGCACGCAACGGGAATCTCCTCACCCGTCGGGACCTTAATAATATAGCTTTCGATCTTATAGAGATCATCGGCGGTCGCAAGGTCGTAAGGAAGACCGCTGTCTTCTTCGACCACGTCTCGATACTGAACGAAGATATTACCGTCTGCAAGAGCAGTAAACACATATTCGTCGCATGCATGCAGATAGTGGCGAAGCACGAGAGTACCGTCCTTCTTTGAGTAGACCTCTACGTAAGGCGTCGTGTCTATGCCAAGCGCTCCGACGGCTATCCCTTCACAATAACCGTATTGCTCGGTTTCGGCAACGTACCCAAAGCGAACAGGCTCGCTGTCTGCATTGATGATGCTGACAACGGTTCCGTCCTCGGGATCAAGATGTACGACCGTTGCGTCAAGGAGCACGGTAAGCGTGATAGAATCCATGCCCATGCTACCGCCAAGCACTACGCCGCCATGGCTTTGCGCCTCGGTGCATTCTACCAGCTTCGCGCCCTCAACGTCGTAATACTCGTAAACCGTTTGTACGGTATAAAAGTCGCCTTCGTTCTCCTCGATGACCTCTTCGTCAATGGGAGTAATGATCGCACGGCGAACCTCGATCAGATAAACCGTGGAGGCACCCATAAGACTTACGGGATGCACCTCAACAATACTTTCGGGATATTTGGGAATCTCCTTTTCATCGCCGTTTACAATAAACTCGTTGATGTAGGGCTCCTCCCAATCAAACGCCGCGTACTTGCCGCGCGTATAGGAGTTGGACACCGTCAGCACCGTTTTTTCCAAGTTTGCGTTGTAAACGGTATAAGTATCGGTCTGCACGTTCAAAAAGTCGATATCCGATTTTTTAAACACCGTGATCGCGTTGTCGGCGGTACCGTCATAGTATTCGCCGTCCAATCTCTCGGCGGTGCCAAGCTTTACGGGACCGAGCTCCTCGGAGATCGCAAAAAAGTTTTCAAGCACGGGATCTACGGGGTCAAGCACCGTGGATTGCGGCTCGGTGGTCGCTTCTGTTCCAAGCGTTGTATCGGACGTGTCAACGGGCTCACCCGAGGGGGCAAAACAAGCCGAAAACAGCATCACGGTACACAGCAGAGCGGAAAGAAGCTTTATTAAATTCGTATATTTCATAATTCTTCTCCTTTCGGTATAGTCTGCCGTATACTTATCGAACAACAAAGGTGACGGGCTTGCCGTCAAGCATTGTTTCTACCATAAATACGTCTTGCATAAAGGCGGGAAGGCCTTGCATTTGAGAAACGGAAAGCTTTAATTCGCCCGCAACGTTATAAAACTTTGCGGTGTTCAGCTCTTCGTCATGCATGAGGTATCCGCCGTCAAACGATGCCACAAACGTCTCTTCCTTGTTGGTTTGGAAAAGAACGGGCGCCTTCGATTCATTGTCAAAGACGTAAATCTCGTCCAAGCCGGTCACAAAGTTGTGCTTGTTAAGATAGATCTTATCGTTTGCCAGATCAAAGTTTTTCATTTCGGAGGTCCCATAGGCATAAATCTCCGCAAGCTCAAAGCCATTGCCGTAAATATCGTAGACCTTGTTCATCTCACGGTCGTAGATCGCACGCGAGGAGAAAATAAAGCTTTGGGTGGTATATAGCTCGCCGTTCGACACAGCAACCTTGTTGCCGTCAAGGTCAAAGACGTAGCCTGCAAGAAGTCCGCCTTCGTAAACGACCGCCTCGTACAGATCTTCACCAATCGCCTCCGCATACCAGAAATCAATTCCCTTGGTAGTGTTCTTTACGGTATATTCAATCTCAAGATCGTTATTGATCACAACGTATTCCTGCTCCTTGGAAAGCTGCCCGGCGTCGTTGATGTGATAAATGACCGCCTGATTGTCGTAGCCCTCACAAAGCTTGAAGGGCATGAACAATTCATCTTCGTCCATCGTGATCACAGCACAATCCTGCGCGTATGCCGTCTGCAAGCCGTCTACGACAAAATCAAGATCCTTTTCCACAGTCGCACCGTTGGTGCAGTTCATCACAAAATTCTTGAGCACGTAGCGATCCTTGCCCATGGTTACGTCACAGGGGGTATGGATATCAACAAGCTCAAAATCCTGGATCAGTACGTTTCCGTCGTCAAGCACCAAGACGTTTAAAAAGCCTTCGTGCGCGATCGTGTACATACCGGAGCAAAGTCCCTCACGGTTAAAGATCTGAAGCTTGCTTTCGTCCCAGGCGTAAAGGTAGCCTTGGTATTCACTGTTGAAGTACTCTACCTCGTAGCCGTTCGCCGCAACGGCATTGACCGTGCGCACAAGCTCCATATCGCGATCGATCCAGATCACCTTGTCACCCATGGTTGCCGCAACCAGTCCGTTGCCGAATCGTCTTACCCATGCGTCCTCAAGCTGCTCGTCACTCTTGTAGAACTTCGTTGTATGCAGTGCCTCGGCATCCTTTTTAAGCAGATGGTAGGTTGCATCGAATACGGGTCTGTCGCTATCCTCGCTATAGCTCTTCTTAACCGCGCGAACCACGGGATATTCGATCTCAACCGAGAGCTCGACCTTTTCGTCCTCCACGTACAGAGGATACGTTGCATCGAACGAAAGAAG
>JAZNEQ010000030.1:0-7737 GCA_045588715.1 Eubacteriales bacterium
CTTGTCAACCTTGTACTCGGTCTTCACGCCGTCCACCACAAGGTAGCCGTCCTCTACGGTGATCACGGCAGCCTTGTCAACCTTGTACTCGGTCTTCACGCCGTCCACCACAAGGTAGCCATCCTCCACGGTGACCACGGCAGCCTTATCAACCTTGTATTCGGTTTTCACCCCGTCCACCACAAGGTAACCGTCCTCCACGGTGACCACGGCAGCCTTGTCAACCTTGTACTCGGTCTTCACGCCGTCCACCACAAGGTAGCCATCCTCCACGGTGATCACGGCAGCCTTATTAACCTTGTATTCGGTTTTCACCCCGTCCACCACAAGGTAGCCGTCCTCTACGGTGATTACGGTCTCATCCTTGTCGGCATCATCCTTGTCGGCTTCGTCCTTGCCGCCATTTTCGGTGACCGCCCCGCCAACATCCACCTTGTGCTCGGTTTTGTTGCCGTTCACGACAAGATAACCGTCCTCCACGGTGATCACGTCCGTCTGCGGCTGACGGTCGCAAGAGATAAAAATGCAGGAAACGGCGAGCAAGATCGCCGCCACAAAAAACAGTTTTTTCATAATTCGCTCCCCCTTTACCCAGGTGTTAAAAAACAAACGCGCAAGCGCCAAACGTACGCCAAAGCGATTTCATCCACAATGTGTGCTTCAAGTCATTTCCCCTTGGCAAACGTCTTTGCCGAGGTCATGGTGTTTTGAAGCAGCATGGTGATGGTCATGGGCCCCACACCGCCCGGAACGGGGGTGATGGCAGATGCCACAGGCTCGACCGAGGCAAAGTCCACGTCGCCCGTCAGCTTTCCGTCGGCGCGGCGGTTCATGCCGACGTCGATGACGACGGCGCCCTCCTTGACCATATCCGCGGTGACGAAATCGGCACGCCCGATGGCAACGACCAGAATATCCGCCTCGCGCGTGACTGCCGCCAGATCCTTGGTGCGGCTGTGGCAAACGGTGACCGTGCCGTTGGCATGCAGAAGAAGCATTGCCATGGGCTTCCCTACAATATTGGATCTTCCGATCACCACGCACTTCTTGCCCGCGATCTCAATGCCCGAGCGCGAAAGAAGCGCCATAACGCCCGCGGGGGTACAGGGCAAAAAGCTGTAATCCCCGATCATGATCTTTCCCACGTTGTAGGGGTGGAAGGCATCGACGTCCTTTCTCGGATCGATGCGGAGAAGCACCTGCGTCTCGTCAAGATGCTTTGGCAGCGGAAGCTGGACCAGGATCCCGTGGATGCGCTCGTCGGCGTTGAGACGGTCAACGAGGGCATTGAGCTCCTCCTGCGTGGTGTCGGCAGGCAGGTCGTAGCCCTCGGAATAAAAGCCGACCTCCTCGCACCCCTTCTTTTTATTTCTTACGTAGACCTGCGATGCGGGGTCCTCCCCCACAATGATCACGGCAAGCCCCGGGACAACACCCGTTTCCTTTACAAATGCGGCACATTCTGCCTTTAATTCCTCGCGGATCTGTGCCGAGATCGCTTTTCCGTCAATTCTCATCGCCATTGGATTCTTCCTCCTTGGATTCTTCTTTTTGTGTTTCTTGTTTCATACCTTCTGCCGTTTCTTCACCGCCCCCCGACGTGGGGACAAGGACGGGAGACACGGGTGCGCTTTTGCGGAATTTAATGGAAAAGAACGCCAAAAGCGCGCCGCCTGCAAGGAAGCAGACAAGCCCTACGCATTGCGAAATGCGCAAGGGTGTGCCGGGGATATAGAGCGAATCGGTACGGAAGCCCTCGATCAGCATTCTGCCAAAGCCGTACCACGTTGCGTAAACGAGTAGCAATTGCCCGTGAAACCTCTTTTTACTGTAAAGAAAATTCAAAAGCACAAAGCCCAAAATGCACCACACGCTCTCATAGAGGAAGGTGGGGTGGTAATAGCTCCAGCCCGAGGTTCCGAACAGCCACATACGCAAGGTGTGGAAGAGCGTTCCCTCGCCCGAGGGAAGCATTGTCTGGAATCCCAAAAAATCAAAGGCGGTCACGTCTCCGATGGGAGAGCCGTGGGCTTCCCCGTTGAAAAAGTTGCCCCAGCGTCCCACGCCCTGGGCCAGGATCAATCCGGGAACGACCATGTCGCAAAACTTGAGCGTATTGATCTTTTTATGGCGCGTGACAAAGAAGATGGCAATGGCGCCGCCGATGATCGAGCCGTAAACGGCAATGCCGCCGTTCCAGATGGCGATGACGTCAAGAAAGCTGTCGTAATGATGCACGCCGTCGTTCATCGTGGTCAACACGTAGTAAAGGCGCGCGCCCACGATGCCCGCGATCACGGTGAAGATCCCCACGTCGATCACGTCGTCGGAGGAGACCCCCTCGTTTCTCTTGCCGCGCCACATCACGTACAAAAAGGCAAGCACGATGCCCAGGGTCAGCATAATGCCGTACCAGCGCACCTCGATGCTTCCAATAGAAAAAGCGATCTTACTGAATTCCAGCTTCTCGATCCCAAGTCCGGGGAAGCCTACCGTCGTCATATTCATTCGTTTGTTCCTTTCTGATCATCGTTTTCGGTCAAGGGGCGGATCACCGACAGGGTAAACCGATCCTCAAAAAAGAAGGAGCGCAACAATTCCTCGGTCTCCTCGGGAGTGATCTCCAAAAGGAGCTCGGCGACAGAAAGCATCTCCGTCCCGTCAAAGGCAAAGGAGAGAAGCCTGTTGGCGATCTCCTCGGTCGAATCGTACGCGCGCACCTCGTCGGCATACAAGGCGCGGCGGCAACGCTCAAACGCGTTTCTGTCGATCCCCGTGTCGCACGTTTTTTGAATATATTGCTTCAATGCCTCAAGAACCGCCGCGGGGTCGTCGGATTCGCCCGACAGACATTCAAAGGCATAGGTCTCGGCGGCAGAGTACCCCACCGTAAAGGCGGGCGTGAGAAGTCCTTTTTCAAACAGATCGTTGTAAAACGCACTCGACTGTGAAAACAGGATCTCTCCTAAGAGTGACATACAAAGCTCGCGGCGAATGCGTTCCGTCGCGTCTTTTAAAAGCACGGCATCCTTGATCCCAATGCAAAACAGGGGCTTTGCCACCTGCATTCTCTCCTCGATATACGGCTTTGCCACACGCCCCGCGTCGGCTGCCGCCACGCGTGCGACGGTTCCATTTTCCCCTATTCCGGGAAGGGCTTCCTCTACGATCCGCGCAACGTCGTCCGCCTCCACGTCGCCGCAAACGATGAGCGCCATATTGTCGGGGCGGTAAAATGCGCGGTAAGCGATATAAAGATGCTCCGGGGTAATGCTTTTCACGCTTTTCACGCTTCCGCAAATGCTTTTGCGCACGGGGTGGCGGCGGTAGAGCGCACGGAGCATATTTTCATACACCCGCTCCCACGGCTGGTCGCGGTACATTCGTATCTCCTCGGCAATGATCGAAGCCTCGCGCTTGACCGAAGCCTCCCTGAAGCAGGGGTGCGTAACGAAGGAGATCAGCTCCCGCAGTGCCTCGCCGAAATGCTCGGTGCAGGAAAAAAGGTAGGCGGTGCGGTTGTAGGACGTGTACGCGTTTGCATCGGCGCCCAGCGCGGAAAAGGCGGAAAAGGCATCGGAGCCGTCCTCGCTTTCAAAGAGCTTATGCTCCAAAAAATGCGCAATACCGTCGGGCAGGACACACGCCTCCCCGTCTACGCAAAAGCGGTCGTCAAGAGAGCCGTACTGCACCGCAAAAAGCGCGTAAACCGTGGTCAGCTTTTTGGGATACACAAACACGCGCAGCCCCGACGGGTGCACAAACGAGGTATAGGATTCCTTTAAAAGAGCGGATACATGCTCAGTCCTCTTCATCGTCCGTCACCTCCTCATCTCCCGTGGCGTGTAAGGAAAACACCGTGTCAAGGCGCACGCCGCGCGCCACTGCCGCGACCTCCTCGCGCGTGACCGCTTCGATCGCCCGACGGCACTCCTCAAGGGAAAGCGAAACGCCGCAAAGGGATCTGCCAAAGAAGAAGCGCTCCATGGAAACGGGGCTGTCCTCCATTTGGCGGTAGGCATTGCAAAGCGATTTTTTCGCCGCGTTCCACTCCTCGTCGCTCACGTCCCCCTCGGCGATCGCCTCGATCTGTGCCCCGATCTCGCGCTCGGCGATCTCCATCGAGGCGTCACAAAGTCCACAGCTGACGGTCAGGATCCCGCGGTAGGCATTGTATGCGGCATGGCAGGAATAGCAAAGCCCCAGCCGCTCGCGCACGTTCATAAAGAGCTTGGAAACGGGAGAGCCGCCCAAAAGCTCGCAAAACACGATCGCCGCAGAAAGTCCGCGGTCGCCAAGCAGCGTATTTGCATCATAGCACATGATCAAATGGCTTTGGGTGATGGGAAGAGACTCCTCCCCACGGCGCACCCCTCGCGGCACGCGGCGTTCGGCAAGCGGACTGCGGGCATCGCACGCGTCACGTAAAAGCTCCGCGCCAAAGGCACGGTCCAGCGCGTGCGCCACGCGCTCGCCACGCTCGCTTCCCACAAAAAAGCAATCAAAGGAGAGCTCCCGCGTCAAGCGCTTCCAGTGCGCGGTCAACGCCGCGGGGGTGACTGCCATCACGCTTGCCTCCTCCCCCAGGATGGGAATGCTTGGAGGGGTCCCCTCGTACAAAAGCCTTGATGCCGCCTCTACCGCATACGCATGCGGATTGTTTTTTTGCGCGCGGATGCTGTCGCATTGCAGTTTTTTTTCGCTTTCCACGTAGTGGGAAAGAAGGAGCCCGTTTTCATCCAGCACGGGATGAAAGAAAAGATCGCGCATTACGTCCAAGGCGCCGTCAAGCACCGATTCCCCGCCCTGCGGCAGGTAATCCTCCCCCAAGACGTCGGCGCAAAGACCGATGACGTGCAAATTTCCAAGATAGTGATTGCGCAAGGAGATCTCGGTTCCAAAAAGCTCATCCAAGCGGCGGTTGACCAAAGCAACCGTCTTATACTTCTCGCTCCCGCGCAAAAGCACCGCCAAAAGCAGAGAGGTCATATAGGCGTCTTCCCGGATGGGAAGCGTTGCCGACACGGACAAAAAGCCCGCCTTAAAGCGATCCGTCCGGCAAGCGCGCAAAGAAAGACGCCTGCGCACGGAAAATACGTTTTGAATCATATTTGCATCCTTTTTGTTTTTCGCAAATTAATATCTCTTGGTTCCGTCGCTCTCCGCCTCGTTGGGAAAGCCGTCGGCGGCAGGCGCGCGGACGGTGGTCTCGGGCTCGGTCGTAACGGTGGTCTCCTCGCTCGAGGGCGTTTCGCTCTCGCGCTCGCTCTCCGTCTCGCTTGTGGGCTCGGACTTCTCCTCGGTCCCCTCGGTCGTCACGCCGCCGTTGTGGGGGGCAACGCAGGACACGAAAGCGATCGCCAAAAGAAAGGACAACAGCACGCACAAATATCTCACGCCCTTCACACGCAACACCTCCGATACGTCAAACTCAAATTTAATTCTATCCCATATTATTATACCCGCAAAGCACCCTCTTGTCAATATCTTTGGGGGATTCCAAACAATTTACGGGGCTGTCACATTTGACGAGACCGAAAAAGCCCGTGGTAAAAAGAAAAAAAGTCCCATTTTCAAAAAAAATTGGAACATGAGACAGGGAACGGTTGAATTCCTACGGAATTCTCCAAAATATTACGGGCTTTTTCTACCGCCGACTTTGGGGCTCGCCGTACCTTTGTACGCCTCACGCCCCAAATTCGACGCTTCTCGCCTAAATCTGCCGAGCCCCTTTGGGGGTGTCTCAAATGCAAAACGCATTTGAGACACCCCCGGGCCCCCCCAAAAACTTTACGGATCGTTTGAAAGGTTATAGTTTTTTATGCGGTTGCCTTGGAAAAGCAAGGCGATCAAGTCCCAGCCCTCCTGCAACGGTTCTTTAGCGGATTCTTTACTTTGTTATTTTTCAAATACACCGCTTTCGATGATCGTTTCCAATGCTTTTATGGCTTCTTCATAAGTAACGGGCTTTGACAAAAGTTTTTCGGTGCTGTCCTCATAATCTTTCTTGAAAAACTCTGTATCTATCATTTGTCGAAGCAATTTGGGAACACTCACACCATCTTGTGCAGAGTAGCATTTTGTACCCGTTTTTCTGTCCTCCCGCACTTCCTTTATAAGAGCTTTGAGATGATCGTCTAAAGTTACGAGCGTAAGCAACCGTGATAGGTCGTAGATGTGCCTTGACTGTCTTTCCGTCTTGTTATCTAACATATAATCGCATACGGCAAAAACCTTATCAACAAGAGTTCTGTCAAGTGTTTGAACACGAATATCAAACGGCTCTAATTTATACTGTTTGATTGCTTCTTCATTTCCAACGGCTTTGAGATAATCGTATATCATAGAGGACGCTTGCTTTACTTCATCGGGAAATGCCTTTACAATAAATACGGTTTCAACAAGCAGTTGCGGATTTAAGCCCAACAAACCGTGTTTTGCGGAATATTCTATTTTATAACAGTTATAATCTCTGCGACTTCTCGTTTCGTTTTCATTTAACAAGTTCAATCCGAGGTTTTTACAGATTTCTACAATCGTATATTTGAGATTTCTGCGTTTGCCTTGCGACTGATGTTCCGAATCCAAAGTAATATCAATATCTTCCGAAAATCTGTCTATAATCTTATGACATTTCGAAAGTGACGTGCCACCCTTAAACAATAGGTCGGGAACTTGTTTAGCAAGCTCGCAAAGAACAAGCGTAACGTAATAGTCCTTTTCGATCATTGCGGGGGACACGTTAAAATGTCTGCTCGCTGCTCTTATTGCTATGTCAAAACTTTCTTTATCCTTGTGTAAAACCATTTAATACTCCACTATACATTAAATTTTTTGTTGTTTGTGCGGGGAAAACTCTTGCAAGAGATACCAAGTCGGCATTACTCACTCGGTTTTCTCTCATATATCTTGTAATGGATTCTCTCGCTCTGTCGTCAATATCGGTTGTTTTTCCCATTTCTGAAAGCAATTGCAAAACGGTATAGGCTTGTGCGTTTGTGCGGTCAATCTTGCAACGTGATTTTCGGAGAATGATCGTTCTTCCGTCTATTATTATTTTTCTGCGTCTCATTGACTCGTTGTTGCTAACAATTTCTATCGTGTTCGGCATTTGGGTTGTAACCGAGAACATATTTTGCAAATTCAAGCCACTATACACACCGTACACATCGTCTTTGTAACCAACGTATTTTTTATTAACAACATCTTCTGCCGTAATTGTTGAAGTACCGATAATGCTTTTCGTTGGAATAAAGTAAACGCCCGTATCAAAGTTTATAATCTCGCCTTTTTTTTCGGCTTTATCTATGAGCCTGAATACATAAGCGCGGGAATATTCGCTGAACATTTCTAATATCTCATTTGTAAATATCGGCTCGTTCGTATTAAATTTTGTTTTTAATCGTTCAACTAACACTTTCATCACCTCTATATACAGTATTCCCGATTCCATTATTAGTATACTCTTTTCAACACCTTTTGTCAATAGTTGTAACCTATATTTTTTAAAACACTTTACAGAAGCAAGATCTTCACCAACGTAAAAGGGGTTGCACAGCTTAACGTAGCTACATTTCAAAAAAAGCGGTGGGGCTGCTTCATTTAGCGCAGAACAAAAACACACGGATCAAATAAGAAAAAAGAACCGCTTTTTCTGTCGAAAAAAACGATAGAGAAAGCGGTTTTTAAGGTAGAAATCCATACGGATTTCAATTTTTATGTGTGTTTTTTAGCCGC
>JAZNEQ010000031.1:0-8922 GCA_045588715.1 Eubacteriales bacterium
GATCGCGCTCCTGTGCGGTCAGCTCTTCAAAAATACTTGCAATATCATTTTCATGGTATTCGAGGAGCTGCGCCCTTATTTCATCGTCGGCAGCATCACTTTGAATAACGTCGAGAATTTGCTCGCGGTAATCGCGCTCCGACATAAAATTCTCGTTTTTTTCTTCCATAGGCGCCCTCCTTTGTTTACGGATGCAGTCGTATTATCTATATATCAATATCATTGTACCACATTCTCCTCAACAATGCAACGGTTTTTATTTTTTCCTTATGCCTTTTCAATTCAGGGTGGCATTTTTTTCTTTGAAGGCTTCCATCGCACTATACCCATCGAAAAAACACCCGTGCATAGCGTGATCTGTCCGTACGGGACGTCACGCTATACACGGGTGTTTTTTTGTATGATCTTATTCTAAAATCAGTCTTTTACAAGCACCTTTTCAATCGTTTCCTTAAGGCTTGCATCGGCTAAGATAAGAGCTGCCGAATCACCGTCGCAGTACAGGGTAAAGTCGTCATGCTCCTTAAGAAGCGTTGCGGGAACCTCGGGCGAGAGGGGGGAGGTCATGGTCTTGAAAACAGCCTCTGCCTTGACCTTGTAAGGAACTACGGAAATAATAGAGCGGCACTTCATGATTTGAGGGCAGGTCATGCTGATCGCCTGCTTGTAGGTCTCTTCCAAGCTTGCAAACCAACCCTCGCCGATCTGCTGCCGGAGGCAACGCTCGGCAAGCGTGACCACCTTGTAAGCACAGGTATCGTCGAAGGATGCAGGGGGATCGTTGAAGGCGATGTGCGCATTCTCACCGATGCCGATCAATCCCACGTCAACGGGCGCCTCATCCAAAAGCGCAGTCAGCTCCGCAATGGTCTCTTCGGGGGCTTTCGTTCCCTCGATCAGATGTACCTTTCCGGGGTTTACAACGTTTACAAATCTGTCAAGCAGGTATCTCTTAAAGCTTGCGGGATGGCTGTCGCTGATCCCGACGTATTCGTCAAGATGGAACATTTCTACCTTTTCCCAATCGATATCCGCTTTTACAAATTCTTCAAAAAACGGGAACTGCGACGCACCGGTGGAAAGAAGAATACGTGCCTGTCCTCTTTTTTCAATTGCATCCTTGATAAGTGCTGTCGCGTGGATGGCGGCTTTCTTCCCCATCTCTTCTTTTGTATTTTTGATAACGAGCTTCATATCTCATTTCCCTCCAAGAATATTTTTTGAACGTTCAGATCTTCGTCCATGATCAAAAGATCGGCACGCTTACCTACGGCGATCTCGCCGCGGTCGTCAAAGCCCATGGTCCGCGCGGGAGTGAGCGACGCCATTTTGGAAAGTGCCACCATATCCCGTCCAATCGCCGCCGCCATGGTGCGATAAAGCCTGTCAGCGGTGGAAGCACTGCCCGCAAAAGAGGTTCGATCGGGCATTTTTGCAACACCGTCCTCCACAATGATGATATCCTTATCCGCGCGGCTGATTCCCGTGGTAGTAGATCCGTCGGGAAGTCCCGCCGCACGGGAAGCATCGGTGACAAGACAAATTCTGTCGGCACTCTTACACTTGTAGATAAGCTTTAAGAGCTCAAGCGGCAAATGCTTTCCGTCTGCGATGACCTCGACGGTCAGCTCGTCGAAATACAAGCCCGCCTCGATGGCGCCCGCGATGCGGTAGGCGTTTTTTCGCTCCATTCCCTTCATTCCCGAATACAGGTGGGTCACAAGGGTATATCCGTTGTTCACCGCGCATTCAACGTCTCTAAAATCACCGTCGGTATGCGCGATGGAGGCAACGACCCCCAGCTCTTGGCAAGCTCTTCCAAACTCCGCGCCGCCCTCAAGCTCGGGTGCCGCACCGACACGCAAAACAAAGGGGTATTTTTCCTTGATCGCCTTAAGATCGTCACCGTTCGGGGTCTTCATGCAGGAGGTCGCCTGAGCGCCACATTGCAAGGGGCTGAGCCACGGCCCCTCCATAAACACGCCTGCAAGCGTTGAGTGGGGGGCACTTTTTTTGTGCTTTGCGTAGGTTTCAAGCATTCCAAACGTTTCTTCGTCGTCGGAGGTACAGGTAGTTGCCACCAAGGTTGTCGTGCCGTGGGAAAGATGGAATTTTGAAATTTCGGCAAACTCGGCTTCGTCCCCTCCCATAAAGGAACGTCCCATGCCGCCGTGGCAATGAATATCAACAAAGCCGGGGATCAGGTAAGCGCCGTGCGCGTCGATGATCTCGTCACAAGCCACTGCGTTCTCTCCCACGGAAACGATGCTTCCGTTTTCAAATACGCACGTACCACCTTCCATGACTCGGTCCTTGCAAACGATACGGGCGTTTACAATTGCTCTTTTCATTTTAACTGCTCCAAAATTTCTTTGACGTTCACGGACTTGCCGCTGTTTTTAATGCTTTCGTTTGCGGCAATACCGATCATGGCAGACTTGATACCGTCAAAGCTGTTGGCACACTGACCCAGGGGATCCTCCTGCTTGTCGCCAAAGAGCATTTCAATGATCTTTTCGTCACCGCCTGCGTGGTTGCCCCTGCCCTCTTTATAATCAAAGGGGTGCTTGACGCCGTCATGGTACATAATGAAGTTGTCACCCGTGATGTTGGAAAATTCAAGACGTCCCTTTTCACCGATGATGCGGATGTAAAAGCCTTCCTTCACGTTAAAGAGGTTGAGCGAATAGGTAAGCAGCGTGCCCTTTTCGTAAGCAACGGAAACGGACATATTGTCGTAGATGTCGGTGTCGCTCTTAAAGCAGCAGTGGTCGCGGACGTAACCGTCGTACTTTTCGTTTTTAAAGAACATATCGTTGATGATCTCATCCCCCTTCAGGTCACGGTAAGAGGGACATTCCGCGGTATAGGCACACTCGCTGCAGCGCTCGCCGTGCGGGCGGTCGTCATTTCCGTAATAGAGTCTTGCGCCGTTTGCGCACACAGTCTTGGGAGAATCGTCCAGCAGCCAGTTTACGATATCAAAGTGGTGGGTCGCCTTGTGCAGCATCATACCGCCGCTGACTTCGATAAAGCGATGCCAACGCTTGAAATAGTCTCCGCCGTGATCGGGCTTTAACACGTGCTCGTAGTTGACGGCATAGATCTTTCCAAGCGTGCCCGAGGAGATGATCTCCTTCAGCTTTACGAAGTAAGGCATAAAGCGACAGTTGAAGGTAACGGTAACTCGTTTTCCGCTTCTCTTTTCCGCTTCGCGGATCGCGCGGCACTTTTCCACGTCGATGGTGATCGGCTTTTCACAATATACGTCACAGCCGTAGTCAAGAGCCGCTACGATGTACTGGTGATGGAAGCAGTCGGGGGTGGTGACCAAAACGACGTCGGGCTTTTGCTCCTTCATCATAAGATCAAAGTCGGTATATACACCAATGCTCTTGTCAATGGTGTCGCGGAAATACTCGGCGCGCCCGACGTTGACGTCGCAAGCGGCAACGATTTTATATTTGTCGGCATACTCCTTTGCAATGGTAACGGCATAGGTCTCATAGCATCTGAGTCCCGCACCGACGATAGCAAGTTTTTTCATGGCAAAATTCTCCTTTTTCATTGTTAATCGAGGATGGCGTTTCCCAACGCATCCAAAACTACCACAAGTACAGTATAGCAATGTTTTTTTGGTATTTCAATATAAAATTGTCATTGTTTTATAAAAATTACATAAATCTTACCACTTTTGATTGACAATCAAGAACGATGGGTGTATACTTTAGGAAAGAACAAAAAACTCTCGGAGGAATTATGAGCTTTGTTGAGATAGACGAGAGAACACGCGACCGCGAATGGTCTATGTCCCAATTGCAGAGCCACGATTATTTTGAGGTGTACTTTCTTTTAGAGGGGACACGTCGGCTCTTTATCGACGATAAAACCTACCACGTTTCTGCCCCCGCAGCATGTGTCATTCCACCGTTTTGCATGCATAAGACCGAGGGAGGCGGTTATCGGCGGATCAACCTAAACGTCAGTGCCGACGCTTTAAGCGATCGGGATCTGGATTTTTTAAATCGCCTTTCAAAAAAAGCGGTATTTGGGTTGGATGCAAAAAAAGCAAGCTTTTTTATCAATTTTTTGGAGCACGCCGCAGAGCTTTCGGGAGCACGACTTGGCGACGATCGCCTCCCCCTCTCCCTTGTCAATACGATTTTGGCGTTTTTGAGTGAGGAACAGCTGACGCCATACACAAGAGAGGAAAAAGAAACCGCCTCAAAGAGCGACAAGGCGGTGATGCAAGCGGTCGCCTATATCAAAAAAAGATTTGACGAAGATTTTTCACTCGACGAGCTTTGCGAGGCGCTTTTCGTTTCCAAAAATGCGCTTTGCGCAAAATTCAAGCGTTTTATGAATTGCTCGGTGATGGAATACCGCTCCTTCTTGCGCATTACGCGTGCCAAGGAGCTGCTGGTATCCACCAAAATGAGCCTTGGGGAGATCGCGGAGCATTGCGGATATTCCTCGGCAAACTATTTTAGTCTGACCTTTAAAAAAGAGGTGGGGATCTCCCCCATGAATTACAGAAAGGCAAAGTGATTTATGAAAACGGAAAAAAACATCTTGGTTGCTTTTATTCTCAATCTTTTGTTTTCGGTGTTTGAATTCTTCGGCGGGCTTTTTACGGGAAGCGTTGCCATCGTGTCGGATGCCGTACACGATTTGGGAGATGCCGCAAGCATAGGGCTTTCTTACGTTCTTGAAAGGAAAAGCCGCCGCGCCCCCGACAGGACCCATACCTACGGATACGCGCGTTACTCGGTCGTGGGCGGGCTTATCACCACGGCGATCCTCTTATTTGGCTCCATCGCCGTCACGGTGAATGCCGTAGGTAAGATCCTTCACCCAACGCCGATCCATTACGACGGAATGATCGTGTTTGCCCTCATCGGCGCCGCCGTAAATTTTGCAGCCGCGTTTTTTACGCGGGAGGGAGATTCGATCAACCAACGCGCGGTCAACCTACACATGCTTGAGGACGTGCTTGGCTGGATCGTTGTTTTGATCGGTGCCGTTGTAATGCGCTTTACAGATTTTGTACTCATAGATCCCTTGATGTCGATCGGCGTTGCCGTCTTTATCTTCATAGGCGCCCTTGGAAATTTAAAAGAGGTGCTGGACTTATTTCTTGAAAAGACGCCCCACGGAATTGACACGGAGGAGATCTGCCAACACGTGAAGGAGATCGACGGCGTGCTTGGCGTTCACCACGTTCACGTTTGGAGCATGGACGGACAGAGCAACTACGCAACCATGCACGTCGTAACGCGCACCCCCTCCCCCGCGCTCAAAAAAGCCGTTAAGGATTCTCTTGCCGCACACGGCATTGCCCACGCGACCCTGGAGCTTGAAGGAGAGGACGAGGAATGCCATGAAACGCATTGCTCGGTAAGCGCCTGTGCAAGCGTGGGGCACCATCACCATCACCATCATCACCACCATCACGGACATTCGCACAAGCAGGGCGGACGTCACCGCGGGCACGAACATGAACACGAACATGAACACGAACATGGGCATGAACATGAACACGAACACAGGCATGAACATGAACACAAACACGGACATGAACACGGCCATGAAAAAACGTAAAAAAGCAGACACAGAAGCCTTTCTCGCGCAACTTAAACAAGCATAACAAACAAGGTTTGTTTTTTGTGGAAACGTGCGGATAGGGCTGCGTCATTCAGATGCAGAAGACCCACGTAAAAAATTAAGACCCGTATGGATCTCTACCTTAAAAACCGCTTTCTCTATCGTTTTTTTCGACAGAAAAAGCGGTTCTTTTTTTCTTATTGGATCCGTGTATTTTTGTTCTGCGCTAAATGAAGCAGCCCCTTAAATGAACACGTGAAAGGGCTATTACTGCGTATCCTTGATCTCTCGGATCACATCCACGCAATCGTTATTGTTTTTCAAATAGGTGAAGATCTCCGCCAAACGGTCAACGGAAAGCTTTACGCAAGCCTCGCCAATGGTGGGTGTGCAGCCGATGGGGGCGTATCCCGAAAAAACGTTTGGATAATTTGCGATCCAGGTTGCATACGTGGAAATACCATACTGGGGCGGGAAGACCAATCGCTCTACACTCGCACCGCTCTCTGCTTCAAAGCGATCGGGTGCGACCAGATCGGGATACGTGCCGTAAACCAGCGCGGTCTCTTTGAAATCCGCGTGACCGCCACCGGTTCCGGTTTCCGCATATCTTTCAAGCGTTGCTATATCCTCCTTGGTAAGCATAGAGAAATATTCGGGATCCTTTTTCACAGCCTCCAAAATATTTTTGGGATCCAACTGAACGCTGAAATCATATGCCTTACAGCTCATGACGATGTAATCCTTCTTCTTATAAAGCTGCGAGCGTGTGAAAAGTCCGACCAAGGAAGCATTTCCTCCGTGTGACGTACAGATCAGGATCTTAGTAAAGCCGTTTCGGGCGATCTCATCGCAAAGCTCCTCGAGAACGGCGAGCATGGTTTGAGGGTTCATACCGATAAAACCGTGCTTTTTTGTTTTAGAGGGGTTCTCAAAAATATGTGCCGAGGAAACGTCGCCAAGCCACATCGTGGTTGGAAACATCATAACGTCCGCCTTTTCTGCGGCAAGCTCAACGATGCGGTCTCCCTTAAGAGAGTCGGTTCCGACCGGCAAGTGCTGACCGTGCTTTTCCAAGCATCCCAGCGTCATCACGCAAAGACCGCCCGAACGCTCAATCGCGCCTTCAAATTCCTCTTCTCGCAAAAATTCCCATTTCATAAATATGACCTCCTATGAGCCGATTATGGTTTTTCTATGCAATTTAGGCGATGTGATAAACTGCATTTTGTACAGGCCCATTATAGCACAGAAAAAAGCATTCTGTAAAGAATGAAATAAAATACACTTGCTTTCACGCAGACGTTATAGTGTAATAAAAAAACGATCATTGGAACGTAACGGGTGGCTTCATTGAGCGCAGAACAAAAGCACACGGATGAAATAAGAAAAAAGAACCGCTTTTTCTGTCGAAAAAAACGATAGAGAAAGCGGTTTTTAAGGTAGAAATCCATACGGATTTCAATTTTTACGTGTGTTTTTGAATTTTGAAAGATACGTCCTTTTCGGCTTCGACGATATAACCGTCAAAGAGAAGTATGGAATTACTGCTCTTCTTCCCCGTCCTTTTTCTCGGCAGTGAAGTAACCGATCGCATAGGTCGCCACGATAATGATGGCAATGATCATAAATACGCCAAGCATACCAATGCCCATATATTTCAGATTTTCAACAAAATTCATAGGATCAAATTGCATACGTAATCTCCTTTCAAATGGGCTCAGCTAAAGAAGCCAAGAACCAGCGCACCCGCAATGACGGACGCGATCTGTCCCGAAACGTTGACACCGATGGAATGCATAAGAAGGAAGTTTTGGTTGTCCTCCGCAAGTCCCATTTTATGAACGATACGTCCCGACATGGGGAACGCAGAAATCCCGGCCGCACCGATCATGGGGTTGATCAGAGGCTTTCCGAGCATACGCATAACGACGTTGTAAAGCTTTGCAAAGAGAACGCCGCCCGCGGTATCAAAGATAAATGCAACAAGGCCAAGCCCCATAATAAGGAGTGTCTCCAAAGCGAGGAACTGGTCGGCGTGCATGTTGAAGGCGATGGTGATACCAAGGAAAATGGTAACGAGGTTTGCAAGGACCTTTTGCGCGGTTTCGGAAAGAGAATCGAGAACGCCGCACTCACGGATGAGGTTACCAAACATCAAAAAGCCGATAAGCGACCCTGCGGAGGGAGCAAAAATGCAGGCAACGACGGAAATGACGATGGGAAAGAGGATCTTCGTGCGTTTGCTGACTGCCTTTTGCGAATACGCCATACGGATACGACGCTCGTTTTTGGTGGTAAGCGCCTTGATCACGGGGGGCTGGATGATGGGAACGAGTGCCATGTAAGAATACGCCGCTACGGTGATCGCGCCGATGTAATTGGAGCCCAACGCGTTTGCCACGACGATGGAGGTAGGACCGTCTGCCGCGCCGATGATGGAAATGGATGCAGCATCCTTGATCTCCGGGAAGAAGATCGACGCCGTGCAAAGGGTAAAGAAAATACCGAATTGCGCCGCGGCACCGAAGATCATCAGCTTGGGATTGGAAAGAAGCGGACCGAAATCGATCATCGCGCCGATTCCGATAAAGAGCAACAGCGGGAAGAGCTCGTTTGCAATTCCTGCATTATAAAGCTCGTGCAAGGGCTCGGCAATTCCGCCAAGCTTTGTAACGCCGTCAACGGTCGTTATCACACCGGGGAAATTCATCAGAATGGCGCCAAAGCCGATGGGTAAAAGCAACGTAGGCTCCATTTCCTTTTTGATGGCAAGATAGATCAGGACACCGCCGATCAGCCACATGATCAGCATTTTCCAATTGTCTCCCGTAAAGAAGGACAAAAGGGGCTCGAACAATTCTAAAAGCTCTGTCATTTTTCTCCTCTTTCTTTGGTTGATGTAAATCATCGGTTGTCGAAATCCGCCCAACAACCAATTCAGTTTATTTTATCATGAAAGGGGCAAAGATTTGTTAAAAAACTGAAAACATTCAACATTAACAGTCATTCATGCAGAAAATTAAGGTCGCTTCTGTAAAAAGAATACTTTTGATGTTCGTTTTCAAAGCGTTTTTTGAAATAAAAAATCATTTTTTATATATTGACTTTCCTGTTTTTTTGTGCTATACTCGACTTAGAAAAAGAATAACGCAGTTCAACGGGAAGAGGAGCTCTCCCCGTTATCGAGGATGCGATCATAAGCGTCCCCGATGGTAAGGAAATCACGGTGCGAATCCGTAGCAACAGCCATTGCCGTATCTTCCCCCCGGGGAACCAGTCGGAATGCTTACCGTTCTGTGCCTGTAAAGGTCTCTT
>JAZNEQ010000032.1:0-4088 GCA_045588715.1 Eubacteriales bacterium
CCCGACAGCGTGACGAGTATAGGTGAAGGTGCGTTCTATGGATGCAGTAGTTTGACGGAAATCAATATTCCCAACGATGTGACGAGCATTGGCGGGTATGCGTTCTACTTTTGCGACAGCCTTACAAGCGTGACGATCCCCGACAGCGTGACGAGCATTGGGGAGTATGCGTTCTACGATTGCGACAGCCTTACAAGCGTATACTACGGTGGAGGCGAGAGGGATTGGAGTGATATCAGCATTGGTGACTATAATTGGGATCTTACCTCTGCCACCCGCTATGATTACAGCGAGACCCAACCCACGGCCGACGGAAATTATTGGCGCTTTGTTGACGGTGTGCCCACCGCATGGTAAATTGGGCGCAGTGACTTTGGCATAAAAGAGAATTAAAAAAGCACTTATGATAACGAAAAAACGTTGTCATAGGTGCTTTTTCTGCCTGTTGGGGGAAAGAGACGTTTGCCGTTAACATGCGCAGATTCCGTTTTTCGGGGGACACCTTATCGCAAGCCAACTCCTCATCCGTCAGGCTACGCGCGAACCCCCAAAGCTCGGCAACCTCGCTTTCGGGAATGCCACCTTCTCCTCAATAGCCTTCCTCCGAGAGGAAGGGGGACCATCGAAGATGGCGGAAGGAGCCTGCGTGCCGAAAATTGCACCGTTTTTTAACAATATCTCTGCCACAGCTGCGCAGGCTCCCTCCGTCATTTTCTTACGAAAATGCCACCTCCCTCCCGGAGGGAGGCATTGGAGAGCGCGGGATGCGCAATCCTCCCCAAAAACGGGTCGACGCCTCGGCGACCCGTTTATCGACCCCTACGGAAGCGAAGAATCTTACGGGGCGTATTGTTCGCCAATGAAAAAAATAAAACCTTCAGTCAAGGTTTTTGAAGAAGGTGCGGGAGGAACTTTTTGCCCAAAAAGTTCCTCCCGCGGTCTTTATAACTACTCACTCCACACTCTTAGCTCCTGTGCAGCGTCTCCTCCACGTACCGAAAGAGGGTCGCCTTGTCCGCTTCCGACAAAATGGCGTAGACCACGTAATTGCCAAACACGCGCACCTCGGCGTTTTCAAGCTTGGGGGTCTCCGCGGGCATATACGAATCGTAAAAGGCATGGTTTTTGTCGTAGGTCTCCCACAAATAGTCCTTTTGTATTTTCACCGCCAAGGCATTGGGGTCTCCTCCGCGCAAGCGGAAAAAGCCCACCTCGTCAAGCGAGTTCGTTTCGTTCCTGTAAAGGATCGCGTGCTCCCGCACCGTTTCGTCAAGCGCAAGATCCGCCTCGGGAAGCGGTGAGGTGTCGGCGGCGTAGCCCTCCCAAAGCGTGTGCACCCCCTCCGAAAGCTCCTGTACGCTGACGTCGGTGCGGTATTCGCCCGTGGCGGCGCAGGAGAAGAGCCCGGGAACGAGGGTAACAAGCAGACAAATACTTATGATCCTTTTCATATCGGTTCCTCCTTGTAAAGTGCGGCGGCAAGACAGGATAAAATTTGACGGTAGGCATCGCTTGTCAGATGGATCCCGTCGCCGCTGTCGTATTCCTTTTTTAATTTTCCGTCCGCATCGCGCAAAAGGCGCGCGGTGTCGATAAAGCGTACCTTGTCCGTATCCCGCGCAAGCTCAAAAAGCCGTGTATTGAGCACCTCGATATATGCGTTGAGTGTTTCGGGCGGCAGGGTAAACACGCCGTTTTCCCCCACGGGATAGATCGACTGTATTACGATTTCGGTATCGGGCGAGAGCTCGCGTACCCGTTGTATCAGGCGGCGGTAGTCGCCGAGAAAGGCGGTTTGATTCTTGTGAAAATATAACAGCCCGTTCAGCCCAAACGAAAGGACGAGCCGCGGGGGCTTGGTAAGCTGCAACGCTTCTTCCAAAGAGACTTGTCTTACGCTTCCGCCGGGCAAGGTGCAGTCCACGAAAGAAGCAAGGATGCGGCGGTCGAGCATACGGGTGCCGCTTTCATCCTTCCATACGTGGGAGCGGTGGCGCGGCGTATCCAAAACGCCGCCGCGACGGGCAAGGTGCGCGGTGGTGGATTCCCCGAAAAAATACGTCCCCGAAAGGAATTCCTCCATCGCACCGTCCTCCTCAAGGGATAAAAAAAGGGCGGCACCGTCGGGCTCCCATGCGCGCCCCGTTGCAAGGGGCGCGGCAAGAAGAAGAGTCGGTGCCGTCAAACATGCAAGTATTCGGTTTTTAAGTGTGCCTCGTTTCATTTTTGTTTTGCTCCTTTGATCGGCGAGTAAGCATATGTAGCACACCGAGGATGATCCAGTAGATCATTGAAAAAAGCAGGAGCAAAAAGAAAGCAAAGGGAAGCGTCAGCGACACACCCGAGGGAAGAAAGAGAAAAAGAACTGCCGCGGCAAGCGTGATGGCGTAGTGAAGAAGATTGCGCAGCGCCAAGGATAGCCTTTTGCTGCCTCTGAGCATCCCCGCTGCCGACATACAAAGGGCAAAGGGGAAAAACAAAAGGTAGGAAAGGGAGGAGATATAATCCATGCTCGGTAAGAAGATAATTCCAACAAGAAGCATGCTAAGGGAGGTCGCGGTAAACCAGACCGCGGCGCCGCACAGCCATTTTTGAAGGGCTTGAATTGCTTTCATTGCAGTTCTCCAATCGTTAGTTTCGTTCGGGGAGGAAACGCGTATTCCAAGAAGTTGTTGCTATGCTTGGAAACGCATTGCGTTTTTGGAATTTTTATCCGTTTGCCATGACCCGACAGGTGCGAATACCGTAGTAAAGAAAGGCGCGGATCGCGCTCTCGTCGATCTCCTGTCCCGGAATCAGGATGGGAACGGCGGGGGGACAGGAGACCGAGGGGGCAGCCAACACACGCCCCAAGGCACTTTCCACGTCCAGCTCCTCGGTGGGGGAGAGCATCGCCTCGCGAAGAGAGACGCGGCGCACGGCGGGCTTTCGCGTGGGGGGAGCCTCCCGCAAGGGCTCCTTTTTTTCAAGGGCGGTGAGCACGGCGGTAAGACGGTCAAGCGTTTCCCCGTCAAAAAAGGGGGAGAACATCAAAACCAAAAAGTCGGGGTCGGCAAATTCGCATTCGACGTTGTTTTGGCGCAAATACGCGGCGAGCTCATAGCCCGTATATCCGTACCGCTTTGCGTGGATCGTAAGCTTGAGCGGCTCGTCGGAGGAAAGCGTATAGCCCGCGCGGCGAAGCCTGTGCCACAAAAGCGCCGCATGGGAAAGAAATTGCTCCAAGCGCTCTCCGAATTCCTTTTCCAGGATCGGGTTGAGCCTGTCAAGTGAGGCAAGGATCAGATAGGAGGGGCTGGTAGAGCCGAAGAGCGAGAGTGCCTCCTTGGCGTGCGCCTTAAAAAACGGGGGGAGCGTTGGGGAGAGGTGGAGGTACGCGCCGCTTGTCAGTGCGGGGAGCGTTTTATGTGCCGAGTCACAGACCAGGTCGGCACCGAGATCGATGGGGTGCTCCGACGTGGGCATAAATTTCAAATATGCCCCGTGTGCGTTGTCTACCAGCAAAAGGATCTTATGACGGTGGCAAACGCGGGAAATCCCCTCAACGTCCGAGAGGGTCCCGAGATAATCGGGGGAGGTCACGTAAAGCGCCGTGGGAAGCGTATCGCAAGCGCTGAGATAGGCAGAGAGTGCCGCGGGGGAGATATGCGCCCCAAGGTAGGACGAGGGATCGTCCGAGGGGAAGAGATCGACCGCAAGATCAAGAAGTGCCGCGGCACCGAGAAAGGTCTTGTGCACGTTTTTTGCGGCAAGGATGCGGGCTTTTTTGTTCGTCGCCTTGGCGTAAAGTGACACCAGTGCCAGCATCGCGCGGATGCACTGCGACGAGCCCTCGGTCGAATAGTAGGTAGGGCAACCGAAAAGCTTGCCCGCGATCTCCTCGCTCTCCCTGATAATGCCCGAAGCGCTGTAAAGGCTGTCCGCGCCCTCCACCTCGGTCAGATCAAGCGCAAAGTGAGGATCCCCCATGCCCTTGTGCCCCGGCATGTGCAGGCGGAGCGGGTCTCTTTCCTTATATTGCTCTAAAAAATCACAAATGGGTGTGTTCATTTTTTCTTTTCCAGGGTGCGTGCCACCTCTACCATAAT
>JAZNEQ010000033.1:0-1663 GCA_045588715.1 Eubacteriales bacterium
CATTGTCCGGCAGGCAATCAAAATCAAACTGCGCCCCATGAAGCTGAAACAGTGGGACATTCCCATGCTGATCTTCTGGCTTGCCATGTACGGCTACTGCCTCGCTGCGCTGTGTTATCTCGGCCTGATCGAGGTGCTGCCTTGGTGCTTTGTGGTCGGAATACTTTTGACTGCGGCAACAGCGTATGTGGCGGTTGGCGAAAAAGAGGTGCAATAATGAATAACAACTACGAAACTGAAGTTCGCTCCCGCTTTGGCAACACCGATGCCTACCGCGAGCACGAACAGAAAACAAAGAACTACACAAAAGAGAAGTGGGCAGAGGCAAACGATGGCTTAATGGCGATCTTTGCCGAGTTCGCAGCCTGCAAGCAGAATGGCACAGAGGCTGATTCTAACGAAGTTCAGGCGCTTGTTGCCAAACTTCAAGCGCACATCACCGAGAATTACTACACTTGCACGGACGAAATTCTCGTAGGGCTTGGTAAGATGTACGTTGCCGATGAACGATTTAAGAAGAATATCGACAAATACGGAGAGGGAACAGCTGAGTTCGTGGCAGATGCAATTGCCATGCATATCAAGGGATGATGAAAAGCGAAAAAATGAAAAATCAACCGAAAAAACTTTTGATAACCGGCTTTGAGCCGTTTGACGGTGAGCAGATCAATCCTTCGTGGGAGGCGGTTGATCGTTTGCTCACGGAGATAAACGAATATGAATTGGTAAAGCTTCGCATTCCGGTTGTGTTTGGCGAAGCGGCTGCAAAGGTAATCAAAGTGGTGGACGAGATACGTCCCGATGTAATACTTTGCATCGGTCAGGCAGGCGGACGAGGAGCAATAACTCCCGAGCTTGTGGGAATAAATTTGCGTCATGCCTCCATTCCCGACAATAACGGATATCAACCAAAGGACGAGCCGATAGTTGAGGGTGGGGAGTGTGCTTGTTTTTCCACCTTGCCTGTGCGCAGAATTGCAGAGGCAATAAATGACGCAGGAATACCATCTCACGTGTCCTATTCTGCGGGGGCTTATGTTTGTAATGACGTGTTATATACCTTGCTTGCGCGTTATAAGAATACCAAAACGCGAATCGGTTTTATTCACATCCCATATTGCGTAGAGCAAAACAAAGAGCCTGCTATGGACATAAATGATATTGTTAAAGGGCTCGTTGTTGCTATTGATAATCTTGACACTTAACTAAAAATTTGAAACTTTAAATATGAAAAGAGTTATAGTCATCGGATGTCCCGGAAGCGGTAAAAGTACGGTTTCGCGGGCGCTACATAACAAAACAGGCATTCCGCTGTATCACCTCGATATGATGTATTGGAATGCGAATAAGACCACAGTTGAAAAGAATGTGTTCCTTGAACGGTTGTCCGCTGTGCTTGAAAAGGACGAGTGGATCATTGACGGCAATTACGGCTCTACAATGGAGCTTCGAATGGCGGCGTGTGATACGGTGGTTTTTCTCGACTATCCGCTGGACATATGCCTTGATGGAATCAAAGAGCGACGCGGAAAGCCGCGTAGCGATATGCCGTGGATCGAAACCGAGGAAGATGAGGAATTCATCGAATTTATCAAAAGCTACAACGAGCAACAAAAGCCCAAAGTGCTTGAATTGCTCGAAAAATACAGCGATAAAAACATTG
>JAZNEQ010000034.1:0-11152 GCA_045588715.1 Eubacteriales bacterium
CCCTTATTTAAAATTTAAAACCGAGAGACTTAAGATATCCGCGGCTGTTGGCAAGGCAAACGAAGGGATCGGGCTCATCGGGGAAGGTCCTGTCCTGCTCGATGAAGACGTACTCCGTGCCCGCCGAGACAAGCGCGTCGCCGATCTTTTCAAAGTCGAGGATGCCGTCGCCGCACCAGGTAAAGTGATTGGTCCCGTCGGCCTCGAGCTTATAATCCTTAAAATGCACGCGGGGAAGTCTGCCCGAAAGACGGTTGATCTCCTCTACGGGATCGCATCCGCCCGCCTTGACCCAGTAGGTGTCCAGAGTAAAGCCCATTTCCTCGGGGGTGAACACGTTTGAAAGATACTTCATTACGTTCTCTCCGTCCACCTTCGTCATGTACTCATAGTGGTGGTTATGATACATAAAGAGCTTGCCTGCACGGGCGATCTTCCCTGCCGCTTCCTTGGCGTTTTCGGCAAATCTGCGTGCCGCCGCCTCGCGCTCGGATGCGTCATCCGTCCAGATCCCCGGCAGTGCGCCAAGGCCGATATGGTCGCAACCGAACACGCTGTGCTCGGCAATGACCTTTTCGGTCTCCCCTACGATACGGTCATAAGAGATATGCGTCAAGGGGCATTCCAGCCCGTTTTTTTGAAGCTCTTCCTTCAGCCACTCTGCTTCATAAGCACAGGTGCCCGACACCTGCACGGCAGTAAAGCCCATGTCGGCAACCCTTTTGAGCGTTTCGGAAAAGTCCTCAAGCGTTTTGCAATAGTCGTGTAACGTATAAAGCTGTGCACCGATCTTCATTGGTTGATCTCCTTTATATATATATTGTATTATTTAACTCGATCAAAGGTCCGTCAAAACGTCCTTTAAGTAAGCCATGTCGCACTTGGCATACCAGGTTCTGTCGCCCTGACGGGGCGCCTCGATGCCGACAGGACCCGTGTAGTCAACGTCGCAAAGCTTTTCTACATAAACACGGTGATTGATCTGTCCTTCGCCCAGAGAGGTGGGAAGACGGAGATTGTCGGTCCCGGGCACCGCCACGGAATTTTTCATGTGCACGTAAAACAGCTTGTCACCGCAAATATCGATCGCCTCCTCAACCGTGGGGATCTTGGGGAAATACACGGTGTTTCCGTAATCCAGATTGATACCCACCGCGGGAGAACCGATCATATCTACCAGCTTTTTTGCATTGGCGGGAAGGTCGTGCACGTAGCTCATGTGCGTTTCAAAGGCAAAGCGCATACCGATCGCCTCCAGAGTCGGGGCAACACGCGAAAAAGCGTCTGCCGTCAATTCCCAATCCTGCTCCTGTGCCGCGGCAGCACCCGCAAGATCGTAGCGGTAGGAGGGCACGCCCGCTTCCTTGGGAGAGATCCACGCGGCATTGACGTTGCACACCTCGGTGCCGCACACCTCGCGCGCGATCTTTACCTTTTCGATGACCTCGGCGATCTGCGCGTCTCTTTTTTCCATATTGGTGCATTCGTTCAAGCCAAATCCAAACAGGATCTCGGACAGTCCGTGCTTCTTTTTTCCGGCCGCGATCGCTTCGGCATATTCGCGAAAGGAGATCTGCATATCGCGCGGAGGATTGCCGCGGAATTCGATCCCGTCAAAGCCAACGCTCTTTGCAAAGGCGCATACGTCGTCGATGCTTCTTTTCCCGAACACGCCGCCCGGGCGCTCGGCATAGTTGATCTGCATAATGATGTTGTTCTTCATTTTTGCTCTCTCCTTTGGAGTTGTTATTTTGAAGGCAATTTCATTTTAGCACACAAAAATCAAAAAAGCAATACGGATATGTGTTTTTTATCCGTATTGCTCATTTTTTATCATTCCATCAAGGATGCCACCCATCGGCATTCCATCGCCGATGCCTCGGCACGGAAGGGAGCGGACATGCGGCGCACAAAGGCGCTCTCGCAACTGAGATTTCCCGTGTATCCGTATTTTTTGATCGTTTCTTTAAAATCGTTCCAGTCGATGCGACCTGCGTACACGGGAAGATGATGATCCTCTCCGGGGGTGGTATCGTGAATGTGCGTGACCTTCACTCTGTCCCCCACGCGTTCAAAAAATGCCGATGCCTTCTCTCCTTGCGAAAACAAATGCCCCGTATCCAGGCAAACCATCAGCCGCTCGTCTCCCACGGCGTCTAAAAGGAGCTTCATTTGGAGCCCCCCCTTGAGGAACACGCCTTTCCCCGGCATATTTTCAAGACAAACGACCGTGCCGTCTGCCGCGCGCAGAATACGGCGCAGATACTTTACGTTGAGATCAAAGGCGGGGCCGTAGCCCTCGGCGCTTTGCGAATGGAAATCGTACTCAAAGGGATGTACCACGGTATAGGGAATGCCAAGCTTCCCCGCCGCCGCGACACAGCGCTCGACGGCAATGATCAGATATTCGCGCTCCTCCGCGTCGGAAAGCCTCATGGGGCGCGGCATGGGCGCGTGGCACTGTCCCACAACAAGCCCTGCCTCCCGTGCGTTTGCAACCGCCTCCCTAAGATATGCCATATATTCCTCTTCGCTTTTATGGAAAAGCTCGGTTTTTGTGGTATCGTTAAGGTCGATCGCCTGCCAGCCTGCCGCCACCATCGCACGGCAGTTTTCCCGACTGATCCCGTCTCCGTTTTTGCCAATTAACATAAAAGCCTCCCCGACAAATTATTTAAATACTATTTTACCACATTTTCTTGATTTGTCAATAATATGGAGAGAATTTAAGCATTTCTAAAATTCCGATTTTTTACGAAGCACGAATCGCGCAAGATAGTGAGCGTCGCAAAGACGTTTCGGCTCCAGCGCCATGCGCCAAGCCCACTCCAAGCCCATGCGCGAAAGGAGCACGGGTGCCCTTTTCACCCGCCCCGCAAACACGTCAAGGCTCCCGCCAAGGCAAGCGACCGCGCGCAGGGAAGAAAGCCATGAAAGATTTTGTACCACCCACTCCTCCTGCACGGGAAAGCCCATGCATACGAACAAAATATCCGTGCGCGTTTCCCGGATCATGGAAAGGAGACGGCGGTTTTCCTCGCCAACTCTGTCAAAATACCCCCCGTGCGTTCCTACGATCCGCAAATTGGGGATCTCCTCCATCACCCTCTCTGCCGCCGCCGCGGCAACGCCCTCTTTGCCTCCCAGAAAGAACACGCGCAAATTCCGTTTTGCCGCCTCCAAAAGGAGCGAGCGCGCAAAATCGATCCCCGCCACACGCTCGCAAAGGGGCGTCCCCATCCTGCGCGCCGCCAGCAAAACGCCCGCCCCGTCGGGAAGAGAAAGCGTGGCGTGCGACAAAATCGTTGCAAGACGCCCGTCACGCGCGCATTTTTCAAGCATCAGCGCATTGGGCGTAAACACCACCGAGACCTCCCCCGAGTCCTGTAGCGCCCGCCTGACTGCCTCACCCCTCGTAACGTTATCGATTTCAACTCCGCACAGCTTTATTTTTGACATTGTATTTTCCCCCGTATTTTTTTATTATCTTTTCCTCCTTTTCGTGTTTTTTTCTTACAAAAACTTTCCAGTCCCCAAAAACCACTTGACAATCCGCGCGCCAATTGATATAATATACAATGTAAAATTGTGACATCGTTCCGCCATGACGCGCGGATGGAAAGTTGAGGTTTTTTATGGCAAAAAACAATGAAAAAATGGTAGATCAGATCACGTCGATGGACGTTGACTTCGGTCAATGGTATACCGACGTAGTCAAAAAAGCGGAGCTTGCCGACTATTCGGGCGTTAAGGGCTGTATGATCTTCCGCCCTTACGGCTACGCCATTTGGGAAAACATTCAAAAGGATCTTGACGCAAGATTTAAGGCGCTGGGGCACGAAAACGTTTACATGCCCATGTTTATTCCCGAGTCTCTTTTGCAAAAGGAAAAGGACCACGTAGAGGGCTTTGCCCCCGAGTGCGCGGTCGTTACCATGGGTGGACAAAACGAGCTTCCCGAACGGCTGATCGTTCGCCCCACCTCCGAAACGCTCTTCTGCGAGCATTTCCGCAACGTGATCCAGTCCTACCGCGACCAGCCCAAGCTTTACAACCAGTGGTGTAACGTCGTGCGTTGGGAAAAGACCACCCGTCCCTTCCTCCGCACTGCCGAGTTCCTCTGGCAAGAGGGACACACCATGCACGAGACCGAGGAGGAGGCAAGAAAAGAGACCCGGCAAATGCTGAAGGTCTACGAGGACTTTTACAGCGAGGCGCTTGCCATCCCCGCCTATACGGGCCGCAAGACCGAAAAGGAAAAGTTTGCCGGCGCCGCCGAGACCTACACCATCGAACCGATGATGCACAACGGCGTGGCGCTCCAGGGCGGTACCTCCCACTATTTTGGCGACGGCTTTGCCAAGGCGTTTGATATTAAGTTTACGGGGCGCGATAACACGCTCAAATACCCCCATCAGACCTCTTGGGGACTTTCCACCCGTTCGATCGGTGCCATTATTATGACGCATGGCGACAACAACGGTCTGATCCTCCCCCCGCGCGTAGCTCCCATCCAGGTCGTGATCGTTCCCGTGGCGCAGCACAAGGAGGGCGTGCTTGAAAAAGCGGAGGAGATCCGTGCTACGCTTGCCAAGACCCTGCGCGTTAAGCTCGACGACAGCGACAACTCCACGGGCTGGAAGTTTGCACAGTACGAGATGAAGGGCGTGCCCCTGCGTCTTGAGATCGGTCCGCGCGATATCGAAAACAACTCCTGCGTGCTTGTCAGCCGCGTGACCCGCGAGAAGACCTTCGTCTCCCTTGACAATCTTGCCGAAGAAGTGGAAAAGGCACTTGCCAAGGTACACGGGGAGCTTTACAACCGCGCGCTGGAGAACAGGACCGCGCGTACCTTTGTGGCACGTGACCGCGAAGAATTTTTGAAGATCGCCGAGGAGCAGTCGGGCTACATCAAGGCAATGTGGTGCGGCGACGTCGCGTGCGAGGAGGAATTGAAGGATATCACGGGCGGCGTGAAGTCCCGTTGCATTCCCTTCGCGGAGGAGCACCTTAGTGACGTTTGCGTATGCTGCGGCAAGCCTGCAAAGCATATGGTCATCTGGGGCAGACAGTATTGATTTGACAGCATAAACGACACATCAAGCAACCAAAGGGCGGCTCAAACGAACGAATGAGCCGCCCTCTTGCAAAACGCAAGGGAAAGGAGGAATGGCATATGGAGCGCGCAAAGCGTTTTTTTCTTGACGTCATCCGCAACGTCGACCCCGTGCTTTTTACCTGCTCGGTCCTCCTGTCCCTTGTCAGCATCGTAACGATCGTGGGCGCCGCCGACAACTTCGGCATGTCCAAGCTGTATATGCAGGTCTTTATCTTTTTTGTGGGCATTGCCGTGACGCTTGCCGTGGCTTACGTTGATTTTCATACGATCGTGGACAAGCTTTGGATCTATATGCTTGCCGGGTCGGCGCTCCTTCTCATTCTGACCCTTATCTTCGGGAGCTCGGGTGTCAACCTTGAAACCTCCAACAAAAGCTGGATCAAGATCCCCTTGATCGGGATCATGATCCAACCCTCGGAGTTTGTGAAATTCACCTTTATCTGCACCTTCTCCAAGCACGTTTTTTCGGTGCGCGAGCGCATCAATCACCCCCTACCGCTCCTGGGGCTCTTGCTCCACGCCGCCCTGATCGTGGGACTGATCCTGGCGTCGGGCGACCTTGGCGTAGCGCTTGTGTATATCTTTATCATTGCGGTCATGCTCTTTTGCGCGGGGCTTCATCCCTTATATTTCGTAGCCGCCGCGATCCTTGTCGTTCTTCTCTTTCCCTTCTTGTGGGAGATGCTGGAGCCCTATCAGCAAAAAAGGATCCTTGTCGGCTTTAACCCCTCCCTCGACCCCTTGGGCAAGGGACTGCAGCCACTTCGCAGCCGCGCGGCGATCGCCGCGGGGGGGCTGTTTGGAAACGGCGTGTTCGGCGGATATCTGTACGAGGATCTTGCCGCCTCGCACACTGACTTTATCTATGCCACCATTTGCGAAAAATTCGGCTTTTTCGGGGGTGCCGCGGTGCTCATCCTCTTTATTGTAATGGTCGTGCGCGTGTTTATGATCGCGCATACCGCATCGCACTCGGATTACGGAGGGTTGATCTGCGTGGGCGTGGGAGCAATGCTCATCTTCCAGATCCTCCTTAACGTGGGAATGTGCTTTGCCATGCTCCCCGTCATAGGACTGACCCTGCCGCTCCTTTCCTGCGGCGGCTCCTCCATGCTTGCTACCTTTATGATGCTGGGGCTCCTGCACAACGTGTACAGCCATTCGACAGCAGTCAGGGCACTTCAAAAAAATGACACGCTTGACATTGATATTTCTCTTTTGGATTCATAAAAAGCGCCATCCCGACATAAGGTGAATCAAAACCTTTCGGGAGGCGCTTTATGTTTGTTTATTCCATGCGTGCAAGTACCATTAAATTGGTCGGTGTGATCACGGTAGCTCTGACGGTTCTGATCACGCTGATCGCCTTTGTTCCCACCTACGGTGTTTCGGGAAGCACCGATGCCGATGCCGAGGTCTCGTATAACTACGACAAGATCAAAACGGTGTCGGATGCCGCCGCCTTCCTCACGCAATTCGGTTGGAAGATAGACCCCACCCCCGCCGAGATCAAAACCGTGACCATCCCCGGGGAATTTGACAAGGTCTTCGCGGCGTACAACGAATTGCAAAAGGCGCAGGGGCTAAACCTTTCCAAGTACAAAAACCGCGAGGTCACACGCTATACCTTCCGCGTGACGAACTACGAGGGATACGAAGGTGCCGTCCTTGCCAACGTGCTGGTCTTTCGCAACCGCGTGATCGGCGGAGATATCTGCTCGGCAGATGCCTCGGGCTTTGTGCACGGCTTTGAGAAGAAATAACGTACGGGATATAAGAATCGCTTGTGAAATACCGACGTTAAGTTTGCCCCACCTTGCCGTAGGCAAAACTTCACTATCCGCAGGATAACTTCACTTACGAAGTAAACTTCACTTGCCCGTATGGGCAAACTTAGTTGCGCGCATGGCGCGCTCCGCTCATCTGTGAATTTTACAAAGCCTTGCAGTCTCCGCTTCAAGCGCCTTGACAAGGGCATCGATCTCCTCTTTGGTATTCGTGTGCGAAAGACTCAGGCGAAGCGAGCATTCTGCCTCGCTCTCGGGAATACCAAAGGCAAGGAGAGCGGCGCTGACGCTTTTGGCGTGCGAGGAGCAAGCCGAGCCCGCGGAGAGAAAGATCCCGTGCGAGGACAGCGCGTGCAGTGCCGTTTCGCTTTTGATATCGTCAAGGGCGAAATTGAGGATGTGCGGCGCACGCTCCCCCTTTGGGATATGAAGCTTTACGGGGAGTGCCGAAAGCCGCGCCTCGGCGTATTCACGAAGCTCCCGCATCTTTGTCACGCGCTCGGCAAGGTGCGCGTATCCGTCCCTTGCCGCCGCACCGAATGCGGCAATACCAATAACGTTTTCGGTCCCCGAGCGGAAGCCGTATTCCTGACCGCCGCCAAGAAGCAGGGGAACGATGTCGCGTCGACGCTTGGCATCTGCCGAGACGTAAAGCGCCCCTACCCCCTTGGGTGCGTGGATCTTGTGACCGCTGAGGGTAACGAGGTCCGCGCACAAAGAGACGGGAGAGAGCCGACATTTCATATACGCCTGAACCGCGTCGGTATGCGTTACCACGTCGGGGTCGTAAGCCTTTGCCGTTGCGAAGGCTTTTTTTAGATCGTACACAGCACCCGTTTCGTTATTTGTCGCCATCATCGACACCAAAAAGGGCTTTTTTTCAAGCGCCTTTTGGTAGGCGGAAAAATCAAGAACGCCGCCCACGGTGGGAATGCGCAAAACGTGAAAGCCGTCCTTTTCCAATGCCTCCATGGCGCGCATCACGCCCGGATGCTCCGAATCGGTCGTAACGATATAGCCGCCGCGGCGACGCTCCTTGGCATAGGCACACCCAAGAATGGCAAGGTTGTCCGCTTCACTTCCGCAGGAGGTAAACAAAAGCTGCCCTGCGGGGAGAGAGGTGCGAAAGCCGAGGGAACGGGAGATCTCCTCCCTTGCCTCCTCAATGACGGCGTGTGCCGCCTGTCCCATGGAGTGAAGCGAGGAGGGGTTTCCGTAAATTTCCATCACGCTAAGGATCTTTTCCTTTGCCGGCAGAGACAGCGCTGTGGTCGCGCTGTTGTCAAGATAAATTTCGTTCATGGTACTCCCTCATCGGAAATCAAATGCTTGAATGATCTTTTGAAGATCGTCAAGATTGCCCTCGTAGTTTTCGGGGCGCGCGGTATAGGTCAAATTGTAAAACATGCCGCGCCAGACCGTAATGATCTGCAAATAGGAAAGCGTGGTACCGCCCACGGTATAACGGTATTCGTACTGCATGGCGGGAACCCCGTCAAGGGTCACCTCCCGTTCGGAGACGTCCTCGTATCCGCCGGGAGAGGTCTTTTTCATCATGGCACGGTTGACCTCAAAATACTCCTTAATGCTCATGATCTCGTCACTGCTCGGAAGGTAAGGCACGACACTGACCGAGGAGGTTCCGTCGGGAGACACTGCCGCAAAAACGGAGTGGTTGACGTCCACACGCCAGGACACGGGCACGTAAAAGCCGTATGCCACGTCTCGGTTGGATGCCGCCTGCATCCCCTCGGGGGTGTTTTCATCGACAGGAAGCTCCTTTTGAGGAGCCGCGGGCACGTAGGGCTGATCCGAGAAAACGAAGGCATCGCTGATCTTCACAAAATCCTCGATCAGTCCCGCGTAAAGATCCTCGTCAACCGTAAAAGCAAGCACGTAAAAGGCACCGTCCTTCTCCCCTACCACGTGCACAAAGTTGAGAACACGCTCGCCAACCGTTGCCTTTTGGTGGTACTGTCTTGCGTTCACGCCGTCAAGAAGCACCGCCGCATAGTTGACCTCGACTGCCTCCACGCCGCCCGTGGAGAGCGTGGAGAGGAGGGGACTGAGGCTGTTTTCATAAAACCAATCGGCACGCGCCTTGGCATTCCCCGCCCCGGGTGCGGGCATTTGAAGCGCCATTTCCTCGGTGATGGGATATTCCGACAGGCTGACGGTAGATTGCTTGCCCAGGCTGTAGTAGCCGCCCGAAACGCCAAAATCCACGCTTACGCTCCAATGCGTGGGAATATAAAAGCGGTAGCGCGCTCCTGCCGCGGTGGCAAGCTGCATGCCCTCGGGCACTTCCTCCCCGCCCTCCCCCGCACAGGCAAAGAGCGACAGGGAAAGGAGCAAACACAAAAGCACACAAAGAATGCGAAACGTATAGTTGCTTTTCATACAGAACCCTTCTTTCAAAAGAAATCCACCTTGTATTTTAACACATATCTATACTTACTTCTTCAATATTCTGTAAACTTTTGGGGGAAGTCCCCTCTAAAAAGGGACCCTCCACGGTGGAAGGGCCCCTCAATTCCAAAAAATGATTTGATTATTTCATTACAGTCTCCAATAGGTCATACCCGATCTATCAAGATCGGAAACCTTGTAAATGCCTTTTACGTCAAGAAGGACCTTTTCTTCGTCAGGACAATTCTTATACAAGGATTTGATCTGCTCAAGACCGAGTGCCTTAAACTCACTGTGCGCCACCGCGACGATCACGCAATCCGCGTCCTTTACCTCCTCAAGCTTGGTAAGAGCAACGCCGTATTCGTGCATGGCATCCCTCTCGTTTGCCCAAGGATCGACTACAACGGGCACGATACCGTAACCATTGAGCGTTTTAATAATATCGTCCACCTTTGAATTTCTTGTATCGGGGCAGTTTTCCTTGAACGTCAAGCCAAGAATCACGACCTTTGATTTCTTCGGTGCCTGTCCGACCGCAATCATTTTCTTGATTGCCGCCTCAGCAACGAATTTCCCCATACCGTCGTTGACAATGCGCCCGTTCAGAATAATTTGGCTATGATAGCCAAGCTTTTCTGCTTCATAGGTAAAGTAATATGGATCGACGCCAATGCAATGCCCACCCACAAGACCCGGACGAAAGCCAAGGGCGTTCCATTTTGTATTCATACCGTCCACAACCTCGTTGGTATCGATGTGCATTCGATCAAACACCATCGCCAGCTCGTTCATAAAGGCTATGTTGATATCTCTTTGACTGTTTTCGACCACCTTGATCGCTTCTGCGGTTTTGATCGTAGACACAGGATAGGTTCCAACCTCAATCACAAGGTCGTACACGTTTTTTATTTCTTCAAGCGATTCGGCATCCATTCCGGAAACGATCTTTTTAATGTTTTCAAGCCGATGCACCTTGTCTCCGGGATTGATCCTTTCCGGTGAATACCCTACCTTAAAATCCACTCCGCATTTCAATCCGGATTCTTTTTCGAGAATAGGAATACAAACGTCCTCGGTGACTCCGGGATAAACCGTCGACTCATAAACAACGATAGAGCCCTTCACAAGATTACGGCCTACAATTTCACTCGCACCGACCACAGGCGTAAGATCCGGGGTGTGATCGGTATTGACCGGCGTTGGAACCGCGACGATATGAAATTTTGCCTCCCGCAGCTTTAAGGGATCGTCCGTAAATTCAACAGAGCACGCCTTGATCGCGTCGTTCCCCACTTCTTGGGTGGGATCGATCCCTTTTTTGTAGAGCTCGATCTTTGCGCTGTTGAGATCAAAACCAACGACCTTTACTTTTTTTGAAAAAGCAACCGCGATGGGCATCCCTACGTATCCAAGCCCGACCAAGGATATTTTTTCCTCGCCGCGCACGATTTTTTCGAACAGATTCATTTAAATCATCTCCTATCATTTTATTGAATGCATATAAAAAAGAGGTTACTCTGAAAGCTCTGACAGTGGTTTAAAAGCTCATCAAAAGAGCATTTGACACATGTTCCTTTTTATTTTACCGTACGGCAGAAAAAAAATGATAAACGGATTGTTAATAAATGCAAAGAATTTTTAAAAAACGGTAAAAAGCATATGCTTTTAAAATAAAACTTTCAAAACACCGCAGAAAAGCATTGCAAAAGAGCGTACCGTATGTTATAATAAATAGGTACAGTTTTCAGAAAGGAACGGTAAAACATTGATCTCTCTTGTCAAATCCAAGCTTTGGGAATCCTTTCAGTCGATCCTGCCGATCGCGCTGATCATT
>JAZNEQ010000035.1:0-13772 GCA_045588715.1 Eubacteriales bacterium
CTTTTCAAAGCCTGCACGCGCGTTGGCACTGGCAATGGCGATCCTTGTTTCGTCGGGTGTCGTGGTATATCTGATCACCTTTATTTTAAGTCTGTTTGGGATCTCCGTTTAATTTCTAAGCAAAAAAAGAAGTCGGACAAAACGTTCGACTTCTTTTTTTGTAAAAATTAACGCAGGTATTGTAAAAATTATTAAAAAAGGTTAAAGGACTACCAATTGCACAGGTCCGATACTTTCCTTCTCACCGCATACCGCGTATCTGTATTGCACCTCGGCGTACGGTTCAAAAAAACAAGGGGAATGCGCCTGCTGTTCCATCAAAACCCGATAACTTTCTTTTTCCGGAAGAACGGAAAAAGTTTGGAATGTCTTTAAAACGCCCTCTCCCGTCATTTTAGCAAAGCTTTCTTTAAGCGTCCAAATGCGGTAAAAGAGCAACCGCCGTGCTTCCTCGTTTGCCTCATTTTGAATCCGATCATACTCCTGTTTCGAAAAAAAGCGGTTTGCAACCGACAGAGAAATGCGAGGATCCATCCATTGTACGTCACAGCCAACGGGACGATCGGAAAGCACGCACATGACACGGTCCTTTGAATGTGAAATATTAAAGAACGGCATTCCCTCCCCCTTAAGATAAGGTTTTCCGTTTGTACCCTTAAAAAGAGCGAAAGAGGAAATTCCCTCTTGAAGCAATGCGTGCCGCAAAAGGAGCGCAGCACCGAGGGTGTGGCGCTTTTCCTCGCTTTTCTTTTTTTGCGCAACTCGTATCTGTATTTCTTCGCTTAACAAGGAAAGTCTTTTTTTAAACAAATCGCAGTCTTTTAACGGTGAAGTATCGGCAACGTAAATTTTAATCCCCTTCATCGTATCACTCCCGGCCGAGAAGCTCGCGAGAAAGCAGGCGAACTGTGATCCCCGTGTTGAGGCGCATTGCGTCGACGGGATAGATCTCTCTTACGTACCCGTGCCAAAACGTATCCTCAAACCAGGCACATATTTCCGCTTGTGTGTGCCCCTCAAGAAGCATATTTTTTACGACTGCGGCAACCTCCCGTGCTCTCTCCTCGGCACGCGCAAGGTAATGCATTACCATATCCCCTTCCAAAAGTCCAAAGTGCGGAAGAAGAATACGTAAGGGCGCAAGTGCCTTCGCCTTTTGGATGGAAGCAAGCGTCATTTCATATCCCACAAGATAAGACGGTACCACGTCGTCCTTGCCGTTAAAAACACCAAGCGTTTCGGTTGAGAGAAGCAGACCCTCCTCCTTACAATAATAGCCGATCGAGCATTTGGTATGTCCCGGGAGCGAAATTGCGCGAAAGCTCATATCTCCTGCCAAGATCTCATCCCCATCCTCCACGGTGCGATCCACTGCCAAAAGATGGATCAGATCCTCATAGTCTTCAATGCCCATTGCCTGTGCGCATTTGTGGTCCAGTTCCCGCATGACTTCCTTTGCGCTGTCCTTTGAAAAAATGCGTGCGGCATAAGTCCCCGCCACCACCTCGACCCCCGGAAAGCACCTTTTAACGTACGGGGTTCCCGCGGCATGGTCGTAATGCGAATGCGTAAGAAAAACAAAGTTGAGCGATCGGTCACCAAGCGCTTTTTTAACGTTTTGTGCAACGCCCTCTCCCGTAAAAGCAAACCCTGTATCGTAAAGAATCGCCGTTTTCCCGTCGTCGATCAAAAAAGCGCTGTCGCCCTTCTGCACCCGAACGTCTGTTACTTTTATCATGTATATTCTCCGTTTCTGAAAAAACGCAACCTCTTTTACAAAAAGTTGCGTTTTTTTGAGAAGTTCAAAACTGAGTTTTATGCAAAATCCTTAAATTTGATACTTTTCCTTATATCCCTTGAATTTTTCTTCGAATGCACTGTCGTTTTGTCTGACGTCGTCAAGATATTTGTGCATATCCAATGCATCAAACTGCGAAATTTCAATTACACATCCCGCAATATTGGAGCAATGATCCGCAACTCTTTCAAAGTTGTTAAGAATGTCAGAAAGAACAAATCCGTGCTCGATGGTACATTCGCTCTTTTGCAAACGAATGATATGGTTGAGCTTGATCTGATCGCGAATGTCGTCAATGACCTCCTCCAAGGGCTCGACGTCTGCCGCCTTGGTAAAATCATTTTCAGCAAGCGCCGCATAAGACAGGGATAGGATCTCCGATACGGCAGCGCGCATCACGGCAACCTCACGCTGTGCTTCTTTAGAGAAGGTGATCTTCTTCTCTACCATCTCTTCTTTGGATTCCAAAACGTTGACCGCATGGTCGGAAACACGTTCCAGATCTCCAATCAGATGCAACAGCTTTGTGATCTGTTGGGAATCACGCTCGCTCAGATCACAAGCGGAAATTTTTACAAGATAGCTTCCGATGGCATCCTCGTATTTATCCGCGCGATCCTCAAGTATGCGGATCTCCTCGGCAAGCTTGGGATCAAACTCAACGTCAAAAAGCGCTATGGCTTTATTGAAGGCATCAAAAGAAATGTTTGCCATTTCATAGGTGACCTGCGTTGCTCTGTCCACAGCAATGGAAGGAGTGGACAGCAAACGCTCGTCAAGCATTGCCGTCTTCTCCTCGCGCTCATCCTTACTGTCGGGAATAGAGACACGTGCAAGCTTTTCAAGCTGACGGTAAAACGGAAACATGATCAGCACACAGATGATCTTAAAGACAGTATGCACTGCCGCAACACCGAAGGGCTCGATCGAAGACGCAATCAGTCCGTCAAAGCAATGGAAAACGGCATTGATCAAATAGAAAGCAGAAAGGACGATCACAACACCGATGATATTAAAATACAAGTGGATCATTGCGGCACGCTTACCGTCGCGGTTTGCACTAAATGCAGAGATCATCGCCGTAACACAAGTACCGATGTTTTGACCCATGATGATCGGAATTGCGGCACCAAAGGTGATTCCCCCTGCCAAGGTCAAAGACTGCAAGATACCGACCGATGCCGAGGAGGACTGCACCACTGCCGTCAAAATGACACCTGCAAGCACACCGAGGATCGGAATATTGCCAAACAGCGTAAACAGCACAGAAAGTTGCTCGCCAAATCCACCAACGGAATCGCCCATGATGTCCATACCCGTCATCAGAATAACAAAGCCGATGAGAACAACGCCGATATCCTTGCGTCTGCCGCGCTTGGAGAACATATAAAGCAAAAATCCAAACACCGCAACGATCGGAAGCCATGCGGATGGCTTGAGCCAGGAAAGCGCCTCCACGACACTGCTTGCACTGGCACTGTTAAGCCCCGAAAGTGCCGTCAGCCACGCGGTAACCGCGGTACCGACGTTTGCACCCATAATAACCCCGGTCGCCTGAAGAAGAGACATGGTCCCGGAGGTCACGAAGCCTACGACCATAACGGTCGTAGCGGAAGAGGACTGAATGATCGCCGTTACCCCAAGCCCCAGCAAAAATCCCTTTATAGGATTTGAGGTCATTTTTCCGAGAATTGTTTTTAGACTTGATCCTGCACTTTTCTTGAGCGCATCCCCCATAAGGTCCATACCAAAGAGAAAAAGAACAAGACCGCAAAGAAGCTCAAGTATAACAGGTATAATATCCATTTTTCGGTTCCTTTCTTTTTTGCTTTGTAAAAGCAAGTTTTTTAATACAACGTCAAACAGCGGTAATACTGCCTTCACAAGGGAACACAATGTCGCAAACTCCCCTAATTTTATATTATAAACCCTTCACTGTCGAATTTCAAGCATTTTTTTGAAAATTGCGCAAATAAATCCTCTATATTTTTTCGCAATAAAAACTTTTTGACAAAAAGCAAAAAAACTATTGACAAACAACCAAAGTCGGTGTATAATAATTAGCGTTGTAAGTTTATGCAATCGGCGACTTACAGTGAGTATACGGAGAAGTACTCAAGAGGCCGAAGAGGCGCCCCTGCTAAGGGTGTAGGCCGGTTATACCGGCGCGAGAGTTCAAATCTCTCCTTCTCCGCCAAAAAGAAAAACCACCCGAGTGGGTGGTTTTTCTTTTTGGCGAAGTCGAGATTTGAGATCGCGCCGGAGGCGCGAGAGGGAGTGAGGCAAGCGCCGCCGGGGGCGGATACAGCGTAGCCGAACGAGTGAGCAAATAAGGAGCATCGTGAGCGCACACGCGCGAGCAGAGCGACTATATTTGTAAGTTGGACGCCGCGCAAAGCGGCTAGATTCTTCCCCGCTTTGCCAACAACAGGTGGTCTTTTCTTTTTGCGAAGTCGAGCTTGAACCGCGCGCCGGAGGCGCGAGAGGGACGAACGCGACCGCCGCCGGGGGCGGATGAAGGGAGCGTGAGGAGTGAGCAAATAAGGAGCTTCGTGAGTGTGCCACGCACACGAGCAGGGCGACTATATTTGCGAGGTGCGACACCGCGAAGCGGCTAGATTCTTCCCCGCTATCCGGTTATATATTTATCCCAACAGCTCCAAAAGCTCCCGACGAGTCGCATCAAAGGTCTCGGCATCGGGGGCATAGTCGTCAAAAGTACGGCAAACACGTTCAACCAAGCGCATTGCCGCATCGCGGTCACGCTCGGCAAGCAGCGTCAACAGCTCATAGTCGTAAGCGCCGCTTCGCTGCGCGTGGCTGCGAAGACTGTCCATGGGTCCCCGCTCTGCGGGGTACACAACAAAGGAGTTCCCGGCGGGATAGCGCAAGCCGTCACGCCCCACGTCGTAGCAGGTCTCTCCTGCCCCCTCTGGGTTATGCAAGTGGTAGCCCCAGTGCAAAAAGCCGGTAGCCCCATAGCGAAAGCACATCCAGATGGGAAGACGGGTGGCTGTAATCGGCAAATCGAGGACGTGATTCATCATCTTCCCGGCAGGAAATCCGCAGGTATAGATCCACATCTCCTCGCCCATCTCCTGCAATGCGCGATATTCCTCAATATATTTTTCATACGTCGCCTGCTTGACGACCCAAACGTCTACCGCGCCGCCCAGCTCGGTGCTTTCCACGGGGTCGTGAATTCTCACCCCCGGCATCATCCTGCGGCAAATGCCACAAATCGCGCGATATTCCATGCTGTTCGGAAACTGAGGCTCATCCTCAATGCATTGATAGTAAACGTCTTGCCAACGGTTTCTCGTCACGGTTTCCCACGCACGTGAGAAATAAAGCTTTAGCTGACGGTAGCCCTCAATTGACGTGGCAGGTGTCGTTCGCTCCCAAAGCAGATCGACCTCTGCCTCCGACCAAAGCCGCCAACGGACACTAAAGCCACCCATCACGTATCGAAAGCCCATCGAAAGTGCAAGCTTCCCCACCTGCTCTGCATGAGAAAAGTCGAAATCCACCACGCGTCCGTCCGCATCCCGCACGGGCTCTCCGCTCGGCAGCATCAAATAGTCGGTGCGCATATCCAGCTCGTTTTGGAGATATGCCGCAAGCACCTCATAATATTCCCGCGACCCCTGTGCCACCCCGTGCCGCTCGGCAATCCGATGGTAATAGATCCAATGCACCATATGGAAGCGTGCCTCGGAAAGCGGCGGGATCTGCGTTTTACAAACTCTCAGAGTGACGGGAACGGTCAAAATTCGATCCCCAACCGTTAAGGTCAGGGTCTCTCGGCGTTCTCCGACCGCCGCATTTGCGGGGATGTCAATGCGCACAAAAAACGCCGCGCGCCCCCCAAAAAGCCGTCCGTTTTGAATGGGAGCTGTGACATCATACACTTCAAACGGCGCACGCCTTGTGACAAAATGCTTGACGCTCTCATAATCGGTGGTGGTAAACTCCTTGGCACTGCTGTTCTCTCCCACGTGCGCGGGGAGGAGCTGGAGCACCGTCGCATACAGGTCGGTTGCGGAAAAGGAAGCAGCAAACGGCTCCCCCTCGCAAGCCTCTACGTTGGTCAAGAGCTGAAAGCAAACGTCTGCGCCACGTGCGCTGATCAGGTCTGCCGCCCCCGCCTCTCCCAACGGCGTGTCGGGATAGATCCATTCACTGTCTGAAAACACCTGATATTTCATGATCAAATCTCCTTTCATTTTGTGCGCCACGGCAAAGGATGCACGCAAGCACTACACGTTCTCCGTATGGCGAATAAAATCAAGCATCATACCACCCAAAAGGCTGTCACCGTTCTCATCCGTACGGTTCCAATACGCACAATGCGTTCCGTGCATCACCACGTGATCAAAGCCCGAATAACTAAGGTTGGAAAGTGTTACCAGCATCAGCATGGTCTGCTCGTATCTCCCCTTGACATCATCATCCGAAATGATAAAGCGCATTGGAGGATAGGAGGGAGAGGTTCCGACATGGTACATGGGTGCCGTTTCGTCCACAATCACGCGACGGGGATTCTCCCCACACGCACGCAAAACTCTGAAATGCTTGGTTGGCTGTCCCGCATCGTGAAAATATCCACTGACGTCATTTGGGGCAATCCCAACCATGGATAGATATCGGGGATCAAAGCAAAGCATCATCGAAAGATATGCCCCCGCAGAGGTACCGCCGACGTACAATCGTTCACATTTCAGATGCGTGCGCATATATTCTCGCGCCCACGCGACCGCGCTTGCGGCATCCTCGATAAAGTCGGGATAATTCGCCTCGGGATACATCCGATAGTTCGCGGATATCATTGCAATTCCTCGCTCCGCAAGATAGGTGCCCGGGAGGAGCGAGCCCTCCTTATCGCCCGAATCCAAGCCGCCGCCGTGAAAATACACCAGCACTGCCTCCGTCTGCCCGTCGGGCAGATACAAATCCAAGCGTTGCGTAAGCTTCTCCCCGTAGGGAAGGTCAACGAGCCTTTTCATTCTTGCGCACCTCCTGATCCAAGCGGTAGTTTCTTACGTAAAGAATCAAATCGGCTCCCACCATCACAAAATTGAGTACGTAGAAAAAAAGAACGTACCATTTCGTTGCAAAGGAAGCCACATTTCATCACGTTGAAGGGGCAGGAGACGCCAAAACCGACTACCATGATAATTTCCAAAATTTCAGCTAAAAATTCCATTTTACACCTCACCCGTTTTTTTATTAAATATCAACACTTGCTCATTTCAAGCAGCTTTTCCACCATTATATAACCGGCATCGGAATGAAGCCGGTTGCTTCCTGCTCTTGAAGAGTAGATGCTTTCATAGAGCATGTCTCTCGTCGGCACGTAGCCATATGTACCATTGCAGCAAGTTGCAACAATACATTTTGAAGAATTCGCGCGTGTTTTTATATCTATACCGAACCGGCAGTAAATCTCGCTCGGGAAGCCGAAAAAACTGACGTCTCCTATTTGTATATATTGAAGCACTATATCATAAATCTCAGGTGAGGTTTCCATAAACCAAAGAAGTTTTCTCGACATCATAAGCTCATACATATCTCTGTTAGTTCCGTCTGCCGCTATTTTTTCACCGGGAGTTTCTTTGACGGTTGCAACAATGTGTCTTGCATAATCAAGAGACGCTTTGCTGATCTCACGTCTTGGGATCTGTATTTGCTCATAATTGCATTTAATAAGGTCTCCTTCTATCGGTTTCGCAATGGAAACAGACTTTATAACCTCATCCGCAAGCTTTCTGCCCATCATTCTGTAGTGATCTGGTGCGTCCTCTGCAACGTTGATGTTGAAGTGGTTGATATCCCCGGCTGTTCCTATGAAGAATATCGTTACAAAATCCTGACCGTATGTAGCCTTGAGTTGCTTTGAGAGCTCGGACGCATAGTCGCCGCTGAACTCAAGACCTCCAACACAGTCAAGGTGACAAGCGAAGCATACGATTGCTCCGATCGGCGTGCCGTCTTTTGCGCGTGCAAAAAGAACGGGAAGCTCGGTGTCCGTAGGTGATGCAGGTCTGATAATATCGGGGCTGAGCCGCGGCGGATTTGTTCGTGGATCCTGATCCTTCATTATGTAATTTCGGCAAAACGAAATTCCTTCAACATTCCCAACACAGAACACCATATCTGTGTCTTGAAGACGTTGATATGCAAGTATTGCACAATCTGCAATGATTTTGGGAAATACATCGAAATAATGTGCCTGGCTATCATTCACCTCTTCATCATCGCAAATATGATTCCAGGCCGGAATTCCCGTGTGTGTATGAACTGCCGCCACAAGCACATTTTTTTCCGGAATACCCGTATACCGATTAATTCGCTTTGCAATCTCATTACGAAGTTCATTTTCCATATGGAGAGTGTCAATCGCAATCATCGCAACCGTCTCATCCCCGTTAGAAAAGACACACGCCTTTGCCATGAGTCTGTCCTTTACCCCGTTGGCCTTTCTGATGTTGGCATATCCCGGAAGGTGACTTCCCAACGGTGGGGTTATCTCACGTTCATAAAATGCACATTTTAACATGTTTCTACCTCAACAAGTTTTCTTTTTGCGCCCTCTTAAGAGATCGCATTGAACAATTTAATATAACAATGATCATTGCCGATGCTACTGTCGAAGTGACGAACGAAATCAAATAGTTGTTCGAAAAATCGTACGGTATATTAATAAGCGGAGCGTTCAGTGCATGTCCGACCGTGAAAAGAGAAGTTGTGATAGCAAGACTCTTATGAAAGCTTCTCTGACCGAACAAATCCAGAACAATTATGGGTATCATAACCGTTTCAAGAGGTGTTGCAACCGACATCAGCACAGTATATGTAATTGCGAGAATCGGCGTTTGCGATGTTACGAAAAAAAGAATGAGCTTTGCCGCCAATGATGTAAAAAGGCAGATGTTTACCGATACTTTTATACCAAAACGATCATAAATGATTCCCATAAGAATTTTGGAAACCATAAGTACGATCGATCCTATACAAACGGTCAGCGCAATAAATTCTCCGGAAAAGCCTATATCCTTAAAATGGGGAGTCGCTATGCTGCCGACAGACGACAGTGCATACATCGCAATGCATATTATAACCGCATAAAAAGCCGGTTTTCGTGCAAGGATTTCATAGGAAAAGCCCTCCCATTCAACACTCTCCTGCTTTTTCTCTTTTGAATGATCCAAAACAACGTCGCACACTTTATCTTTATAGAAAAGTGCCACTATTAAAAACACACTCACAACCGCTACGGAAGTTACAAAATATGCGTTTTTATACCCGACACCGCCTGAATATATCATCGGCTCAAGCAACGCAACTGCAAGCGCAGACCCTCCCGCATTTGCGGCAAGAATAATACCAAGAACTGTACCTTTATTTTTCGTGAACCATTTGTTTACAATGACGCTTACCATGGTCGAACCTGCAAACGCAACAGCAAGGCCGAGGAATATTCCGCCGATGTAGAAGCCAATGAGGGTATTTGAAATTGCGTTTGTAAGTGCAAATAGCGTATAGCACACAAGACCTGCACATACGATTTTTTTCGTACCGAAACGCTCTACCAATTTGTAAAAAAACAAAGTCACTATCGATGTCGTTGCATATCTGAAGGTATCGCTTAGTCCGAATGCACCACGCGAAAAATTCAAAGCCTCGACAATCGGCTGGAAGTAGGCATTTTTTGCCGTCGAGCAGAAGCCGAGCCCCACAAACATCATAAGAAAGCACAATCCGGCTACAACCCACTTGTAATCGAGTCGTTTTTTGCTTTTTATGTTAGGGTTCATTTCGCATCTCTCTTTCTGAATTATCAAATTTCAACATTGCAGAAAGATTATAGCACAGAATTAACGAATTGTACATTGACAAATAATAACCTTTTATGTTAAAATCATAACAACGCAATAAGAGGTGACAAATATGAGATATAGAATCTATTCAATGGGAGAGCTTGCGGTTCTAAAAATATACAGTATCGGCTATTCTGCCGACATATCCGGAACAACGTTTGCCTCCCGAAAAAATGAATTTCATCTTGTTGGTTATGTTTTATCCGGAAGGGGAACCTATAACGGATATCCGATCACAGCAGGTCAGGGATTCCTTTTTACTCCTAATGTTGTCGAAAACCTTTACCCGGATAAGGCAGACCCACCGGAGCTTCTGTGGTTTACCAGTGCCGATCCGCGTTTTGATACTATTCTCAAATACTACGAGGCAGACGGCATCACACATATTTTCACTCACAGCTTTCCGCCTGAGCTTCAATATATAAAAGAGTTTGTCCTTGCAGAAAACAGATCAACAATCTGTGAGGGAAAAATGCTTGAGTTCTTCTTTTCTGTTTTTAAATATCATCAGAATGAACATATTGCCTCATCTGATCATTACACCGCGGCACAGAAGTATATTGATTTTTCCGTCAACTACATCAAGGCAAACTACAGTCACAATATTACTGTTTCCGAGCTGACAAAAATCATCGGAGTCAGCCAGCCATACCTATATAAAATCTATAAAAATGCCTTTGGTAAGTCCCCAAAAGCCTTTATCAATGAATACCGCATAATTCAAGCTAAGAAAATGCTTGCCGAGACAGAGCTAACCGTTTCTGAGATTGCAAGGGGTGTCGGATTTTCGGATTCCTTTGCATTCTCCAAATGCTTTTCTTCAAAGCAGGGATGCTCTCCAAGCGAATACAGGCGGCTCCATAAAAAGGAAAATGAATCTGCCAACGAAGAGGCAAACAAGTAATCCTTACGGCATAAGGCTTTTTGAGATTTTCATGATTTTTTGAAATCATTGAAACAATCATTTCGCTGAAATTTAAACATAAAAAACGTCGGACACATCATTTCCGCGCAGGGCGAGCATGATGTGTCCTACGTTTTTCTATCAAGCCTTGTGTCAATCGCGTAAGGAATCGTGCGATTGATGTAGTAGCAAATTTTATTTCATTCGTTCAAATCTCCTCTTTTCTTCCCTTTTTATCATAGCCGTTTCAAAATCTCTTCCTTTAGGGAATTGTAGTCGTCCCAGCGGCGGCTGATGGGAGAATCTTCTCTCTCCTGCTCCGCATCGGCACAAAGGTCGATATAGCGCTGCATCGCTGAAAAATCATAAGTGAAGCTCCCTCCGCGCTGCTTGGTAATGCCGATGATGGAATACTCGAACAGATTGGCAAAATGCTCCATGTCGGCGGCACAATGCTGTCCGCCCCACGGGATCTCTCCCGCGCAGATCATCACCGATTTTTGTCCGAGCGCTGCCAGCGCTTGTTACAGTTGAAATATCATCCGAAAATCGTCGAATAAAAAATCCTTATTCCAAAAAGAATTGTGTACATAACGTGCAACTCTCCTTTTCTTTTTGCGTCGAAGTCGATATCTTTTTTACCGCCCTTTCACAAGGAAAAACATGCCTCCCATCTTGAATTATTTTATCGTCTCATGTAAAATCTTAAGTTGTAAAATCAATCTTCACAAAAAACGCGTAAGAAGGTTGACGGGGGGCGAAAAAAGTTGTATAATGGTGAAAACGGTCGTTTGACTAAAAAGGTCGTTTCATTTCAAAAAAAGGAGAGCGTATTATGGCTAAAAAATTGATTTATGACATCCATGACAGACCGAAATTTTCAAACATGCTTTTATTCGCCCTGCAGCAGCTGCTTGCTATTTTAGCGGCAACCATTGCAGTTCCGACGATCATCGGCATTCCCACACAGATCCCCGCCGCGATCTTCGGTGCCGGTATCGGAACCTTGATCTATCAGCTCTTTACCCGCTTTAAGAGCCCTGTATTTTTAGGTAGCTCGTTTGCCTTTTTAAGTTCCCTTGGCGTCGCCGTTGCATACGGTTATATGGGAATTTTCCTGGGCTCTGTCGTTGCAGGTCTTGTTTACGTAGTCATTGCGCTTGTGATCCGCTTGGTCGGCACCGGCTGGGTGGCAAAGCTGATGCCCCCTGTGATCATCGGTCCTACCGTAACGCTGATCGGGCTTTCTCTGGCAGGTTCCGCCATGGGCGACATTGTAAAAGCCAACAGCTCCACCCTTTACGCAACCAACAATCTGGCAGCCCTTGCGTGCGGTCTTGTCGCATTCTTTACGATCATCATCTGCTCTACGCAGAAAAAATACACAATGCCCCGTCTCGTTCCCTTTATTCTTGGTATCATTGCAGGCTACGCTGCTGCAGCGATCCTGACGGCAATTGGTATGATTGCCGACCTTGACTATCTTAAGATCGTTAATTGGGATCCGCTGGTAAATAATTTTGTGAATGCAGACGGTAGCTTCCGCGGCGTTTCCGCATTTATTGATTATCCACACTTCTCTCTTGTTGAGGGTGTCAAGGAACTGATTACCGGAAAGCTCTCCCCCGAAATACTCAACGCCAATCCCAAGGCGACCGTGTTAACCCTTGGCGGCGTTGCGGAAGTCGTAATCGCATTTCTCCCTGTAGCGCTCGTCGTATTTGCCGAGCACATTGCCGACCACAAAAATCTCTCTTACATCATTGACAAGGATCTGATCAAGGATCCCGGTCTTGATCGCACCCTTCTTGGCGACGGCGTTGGTTCGATCGTAGGTACCGCCTTTGGTGTCTGTCCCAACACGACCTACGGTGAGTCCGTCGGTTGCGTAGCAATTACCCGCAACGCTTCGGTGATCACCATCACAACTACGGCAATTATGTGCATGGTGCTTTCCTTTGTCAGTCCCGTTATGGTACTGCTGCAAACCATTCCCTCCTGCGTGATGGGTGGCGTTTGCCTGACCTTGTACGGATTCATCGCCGTTTCGGGCATGAAGATGTTTAAGGAGCTTGATCTGAACGACAACAAAAACCTCTTTGTAGTAGCCGCGATCCTGATTTCGGGTATCGGTGGCTTGACCATTCAGATCCCCTACGCGCTTGCCGACAACGGTGCCGTGGCAAAGACGATCCAGATCACTTCGATCGCAACCGCTCTGATCCTTGGCATCGTCACCAATTTTGTATTGTCAAAGGTAGAAAAGAGCAAGCTTGGTAAGGAAAACAATTCGACGGAGGAATGAAGCATGAAAAATTACGATAACGTTGTCATTTTTGATCATCCGCTGATAAGACATAAAATTGCCATTCTTCGTGATGAAAAAACCAGTATGAAGGAATTCCGCGAGTTGGTTGAGGAAATTACCACACTCATGACTTATGAAACGCTCAAGGAAGGCGTTCCAACCGTAGAAAAGACCGTAAAAACACCCCTTGAAACCTGCACCCAGTATATCGTTAAGGATGATGCGGTTGCCATTGTTCCGATCCTGCGCGCAGGGCTTGGCATGGTCAACGGTGTCCACGTTCTCTTTCCCTTGGCAAAGGTAGGTCACGTTGGTATGTACCGCAACGAAGAGACCCTGCAACCGGAAACGTATTACTGTAAGCTTCCCGAAGGGATTGAAGACAAGCTCGTGCTTGTGATCGATCCGATGCTGGCAACGGGAGGCAGCGCCTGTGACGCCTTGGCACTTCTTAAAAAACGCGGTTGCAAAAACATTAAGTTTATGGCAATTATCGGCGCTCCCGAGGGCATTTCCCGCGTTGCGGAGGCGCATCCCGACGTTAAGATCTACGTTTCTACCCTTGACCGCGAGCTCAACGAGCACGGATATATTCTGCCCGGTCTTGGCGATGCGGGTGACCGCTTGTTTGGAACAAAATAATTAAAAAAACGGAGTTCAGCTCCGCAACACAAAGGGGCTGTCGCAAATTGCAAATTTGCGACAGTCCCTCGCACGAAAAAGCCGACCGTCCGGCTTTTTCGTGCCGGGGAATTTGCGCTTTTCGCTCGCAAATCCTAAAAAACACGATCAAATAACGGGCGAAAATTGCGGTGTCGAGCCGCAAAGCAAAAACCACGGGGGTGTCGACCAAATGCAAAACGCATTTGAGACACCCCCTTT
>JAZNEQ010000036.1:0-7990 GCA_045588715.1 Eubacteriales bacterium
GGTTGCATCGAATACGGGTCTGTCGCTATCCTCGCTATAGCTCTTCTTAACCGCGCGAACCACGGGATATTCGATCTCAACCGAGAGCTCGACCTTTTCGTCCTCCACGTACAGAGGATACGTTGCATCGAACGAAAGAAGCTTTTCCCCCGTCAGTACGTTGTAAACGGTGACGGTGTCTGTCACCTTATTGTATACGTCAAGATCCTGCGTTTTCAGCGCCACAAGATTGTGGGGCCCGTCATAGTCCACGATCTCTCCGTTGTATTTTGCCAACGGTTCACAGTCAAAGGCTTCCACTTCGGATTCCAAAATGAAATAGTTGAGCATTTCGTGCTTCTTTTCTTCCTGCCCGACGTCTTGCTGAGGTGCTGCTGTTTCCGATTCCGTAACGGAGGCATCGTCACCGCCGTCACAGGCAACCAGGAAAACCGTAAAACACAAGACGAAAACGAGCAAAAATAAGAGTTTACCGTTTTTCATAGTTTTCTCCTTTTTTAGATTTCGGTTTCTTACCGGGAGTGCATCGGCAAGACGACCGATGACGCAAATCCCAAAGAAAGGAAGGAGTGCGTACGTGCGAGGAATACGCAAGGCTTTTTCGGCAGTTTTTTCACCGCGCCGTCAAACAAGCCTTTCCCACCTTTGCTTTTATAAATTATAGCACATACACCTGTTTTTGTCAATAAAACGAACAAAAAAATTCACCTATGTAAGATTAAATTGAATGTTTTCAACGAAAAAGCCCGTGATTCGACCCCATATCACAGAGTTCGAAAAACGGGCTTTTCGAAAGAATTCAAAGCAGGGATCGCTTTGAAAATTTTATACGGTGATTTCAGAAGATCACGCTTAAGGCTTTGCGATCATATCCGCGCTTACCGTACAGTACACAAAGGCATCTGCATTTCCATGCGACGGGGATGCATATTTCAAGCGGTAGGTCCCCGCGGTCAGCGCGTCACCCTCGGCAAGCGGCGTTGCCTGCCCCGTGGAAGGGTCATACGCCTCCAAAGCCGCGCCGTCTAAAGCGATTCCCTTTGACAAAGCAGCCACCGTCAAGGTTTCCAAGAGCGTTGTCGCGTCATAGGTCTTTGCTTTGTCCAACGCCACCTCGGCATAAAGCTTGGAGCGGCTGACAACGATCAGCTGATCGTCCTCGATCTTTTCATAGGTAATATCCGCGATCTCCGATTCGACGGTTCCCACCGTAAAATCGACCGAAGCCAGCGGTACTGTCTTACTGACACGGATCCCCTCCTCGGCGGTTGCAGCAAACGCGACCAGCAGATATTTTCCTTCGCTCAAGGCAGACGGGATCGTATAATTTGATGCTTGGATGAAGGAGAGTGCCTTTCCCTTTTCAAAGGTAGAGTAGCTCTCACGGTCGCCGTGCAAAACCACAAGGGTCTCGGAGGGGGTCACCCCGTCCGCCTGATACTTGCGCAGTCCCAATCGAAGGACGTACTCGCTCCCTTCATCAAGCAAAACGTGCTCTGGCAAGGTAGCGATCATTTCCTCGGCGGTGATCACGCCGTCGTTGACTGTGATCTTTCCGTAGCTATAGCCCGAAAAATCGGCAAAATCAAGGGACTCGGGTAGAGGCTCCAAATGATCGTTCAGATCCACCCACGGAAGATCCTTAACGCCCGCAAACAGCGTTTCAAATCTGTCGAACACCTGAATATAATCATCGTTTGCCGCGATCAGGTTTTCTACGGTCTCGACCTTGTATCCGTTCCACTCGTAATACTGACCGAAACGGCTTGTAAAGGCAGCCGCTTCCTTCATAGCGTTTACAACACCGTCCATACTGTACTTGGGAGTGATCCCCAGCTCGGAAAAGAGCTTTGACAGCATCCTTGCCAATTCGTCCGTCGTCGGCACTTCTTTCGATGAAGCGTTGTCGATAGCAAACCGCATTTTTCCAACGTAGAGAATGGGATCATACGTTTCGTTCTCGTCGGTTCGGTCGCCGTATCCAAAGGTGGCTTCTCCCCCCAAATAGATCAGCTGTCCGTCGGCAAACGTATCCCCCTCCCGAAGTACAGTACCGTTTGTCAATTCGGTCACAAGCTCCGTACCGTAAGCGGAATAAGCCGGATATTGCGGGTCGCCGAACGGCTCTTGTTTATTGTAGGCTGTCCCCGACAAAGCGGTCACGTCATCGATCCGCAGTGCCTTAATACCGTCAAACGCCGCAATATTAAGCTCCAAGGTGCTGTTGCTCGAATAAAACGAAACGATATCGTTGCCCCAATCCGCCGAAATGATCGATGCGCCGTAAAAGCTTTCCGACAAGGATGTACCCGGTTGCATATCGACCTGTACCTGATACACAACGCCGTCTTTGGCAATGAGGTTGCCAAGATTATAATGTCTTGGAAAACGTTGCCCATCCTCCTCAACCGCGGCAACATCGGAAAGGCAGAGCATATTCCAGTATCCACGGGAATTTTCCACGATCACGCGCGGGCGGAAATATTTCATGGGATCGCCGTCCGCAGGGGTATAGTCGTACGCGAACTCATAGTGCGCGCCGTCAACGTACACCGCGTAAACCTCCCCTAAGTCCCCGTTTGCATGGTGGTCGCGACTATACATCTCATACACGTCGTGTCCGCTCTCGTCCGCGTAATGGTTACAAATTTTTATATTCTCTCCCTCACGTTCGAAAACGGTTTCGGACATCTCTCCCACCGTCAGCAGATATTGACCCGCTCTGCCGTCAACAGGCACCCACCGATCGGTGATATTGACCTCGGATTTGATGGTATGGATCAGCTTCGCAAAGCTCTCGGCGCTGCCTTCAATACTTTTGACGTAGCTTTCATAAAACGAGATATCATCGGAATACGCCGGGAATTCCGACCATTCCCAGGTATTACCGTCGATCACAAAGCGCCCACCCACACCGTCGATCTCGACCGACGCAGCAAGAGGTCGCATTTGAGAACGCGTGCCGTCCGTTGCCGCCAACGCCACCGTGCGTGACGGGATCGCGGCGCCAAGCGCCTCCATCTTGGCAAAATTCATAGCACCGCCTATCGCGTTTTCGTTAAGGCGGTCACGGGTCAGCAACAGCTCCGCAGCCTCCTTTCCCGTAACGTTCAGCGTGATATCCTCCGCGAAGTCATCCGTGATATCATTTTCAAAAAGCCCGCAGGAGGTCAGCGGTAAAGCCAACAGCACAAAACACAAAATAACAGCAATCGTTCTTTTCATACAAATCTCCTTTTTGTCATGTTTATGGCAGATCAGGGGATCCAATCTACTCTCATTATACATTACGGCTTTTTTCTTTGTCAACCCCTTGAAAAAAATTTCATCACCAATTTTTAACGGCATCATGAAACGGTCCTTTTGCAAGCATTGGTTTACCAACCTTCCGAAAGGACCGTTTTCCTTATTTACCCGGAGCGAGCCGCGTCTTTTTCTTTCTTTTTCGCACTACGATCAAACGTACCACAAGCACGGTCACAAGGACAAGGATCGCGATCAAGGCAAGCGCCACGAAGGTAAAAACGTTGGCATTTCTTAACATATCGGCAGGCCACAGACTGGAATACACAACCTTTCTTCCGTCCGTTTCGGCATAGCGTTCGTCCATTTCACCATCCATCGTTTGCAAATAATCGGCAATAGCATCCCATTCCTTTAAGGGGTTCCCGTTTTCATCCTTCACCACGTAATTGACAAGCTCGTCGGTGGGGATCGCCTGACCGCTTTCGGTGCGCGGAGTAACGGAGAGGAGCCCCATGGAGGTCTTTTCAACCGAGCCTAACATCTGCCCCATATACATTCCCGCAACGACGAAATAAAGCTTTTCGTCATCAATTTCTTCAAGCGTACCGCCGTCACGTCGCAGCATTGCGTAATCGACCTTGTTAAAGATCATTCGGTATTGGTTAAAGGAATACTCCACACCGGACATAAACAGCTGTGCCGAATTCATCAAGGGCTGGACAGAGGCATCCAGTTCGATAGCCGCCTTGAGATCCTTCCCCGTAAGATAAATACCGATCAATTCCCCCTCGGTACCAACTCCTAAGGATGCGGCATTGAACACGTCGGACACAGTTACGTTCCCCTTGGGAAGGCTTCCGCGAATGACGCCTGCCGCCGTTACGGCAACGTCCACTCTTTTACCCAACGTACGCTCCACCGCCCATTTGTAGGCGTCCGAAAAAACGTTACAGAGCGTGGATTCATGTTGGGATGCATAGACGTCCTTTACCGTATCAAAGGCGTAGGGATTTTCCAAAAGCACCTGATCAAAGGTATACCCGTATTTTGAAAGATAATCCTTCTCCACAAGCTTTTTATACTGCTCTACAAGGGCTGCGATCTCGGCATCCTCCTCTACCGTTTCATCGATCGCAATCAGCCGATAATCGACAAGAGAAACGTCCGTCCCGTCAAATCTCAGCTTTAAAACGCCCAAGTTGCGTCCGTATTCTGATGCGGAAACGATCAGTGCACCGTTGACTGCAATCGGCTCCGTGATCGTTGTGTGCGTATGCCCCGATACGATTACGTCGATCCCGTCGACCCGTCGGGCAAGCTCGTAGTCCTCGCCCTTGCCGTCCGACGTACCGCTGTGGGAAAGACATACCACCACAGGATGTGCACCGTGCGTTTTTTCGCAATCGCTGACAGCCGCCGAAACGATCTCCTTTGCCGATTCGATGGGATCCTCGAAGACCATACCCGAATTGGGCGCGCAAGCGTCTGAATCCTCACCGAAAATACCAAAGATCGCGTAGTAAACGCCTCCGCGCTCCAGTATCACATATTTTTTTACGCCGTAATCGTTATACGCCGCCCAAAGCTCCGCGTCGTAATCTTTCTCACCCTCCACGGGCGGCAGATAGTTTCCGCACACAATGCCGGGAAGCGCATCCTTACTCGCCACCGCAGCCTTGAGCATGGATTTGAGCCCTGAAGCAAGGTAATCGTATTCATGGTTTCCAAAGGTGGTCACGTCATAACCCATCCGTCCCATCATACGGAGCTCAATCGCCGCCGTGGGATATGCCGTTTGGAAAAGCGATCCCATCGAAAAATCGCCGCCGTCTACAAGGATCGCATTGGGATCGATCTCCTTTTGCGCCTTGATCGCCGTCATAAGACGGGCGTAGCCGCCATATTCACCCTCTCCCGATTCATTTACCGAGGGTAAGAGGTGCGAGTGAAGATCGTGTGTAAAAAGCAGAGTGATCTCCTTTTCTTCTCCTTCGGCAGCGACCGGGAACACACACAGTGCCGCACACGAAAAGAGCAACAAAAGCAGCGCAACGATTCGCTTCATTTTCATCATTCCACATTCCTTTCAAAGAATAATAGGCTTTACGTTTAATATTGTAACACACGGCGCAAAAGAAATCAAGTCTTGTACAAATTGTCTTTTGAACGATCAAAAGCCCCCCGCTCGACCGATCCGTCTTGCGGGAGGCTTGGAATTATTTGATTGTGATCTTAATATCGCCCGTTGAAGTCGTGATCTCACACTTTCCGCCCTCGGTCGTCCTTGGAACGTCAATATTCCCCGTGCTGCTATTGGCAAAAAACACCTTATTAGTCAAAAGCGTTCCCTTCACGCTTCCCGTGGTCGTTTTGACCCAAAGCTCGGCGGCGTCGCTTGCATCAAAACCGATGCTTCCCGTACTTCTTTCCACCGATATTTTTTTATCGGCAATTACGCTTTTCAAAAAGACGCTGCCTGTGCTTCCACTCGACGTAAGGCTTTTGCAAGAAACGTCCTCCAAATACGCTTTGCCCGTGGTGACGTTGACCGAAACATCGCCCGTGCAAGAGACCTGTTTGGCTGTGATGTTCCCCGTTGAGGCTGACAGATCAAGCGCTCCCGCGCTTGCGTTCTCAAGGCGAATGCTTCCCGTGGTAGTTTTGATCTTCAAAAGCTCCGTCGTCGAAGCTTTTAGAGTGACGTCCCCCGTGCTTTCGGAAATATCGATGGCGCCAAACGTAAAGCCCCCTGGCAGATACACGTCTCCCGTGCTTGAACGGATCGAAAGCTTTTCGTACTCACCCGTGGGAATATACACGGTGATCCTGGTGCTTTTAAAACTGATACCGACGTGTTCGTACCATTTTCTCGTGTCGACGCGCTCAATGAAAAGGGTACCCTCCTTAACACTCACCGCATGCTTTATTTTTACCTCCTCCTCGCAAACAATCCGGGTCTTCCCGGTTTCCGAGGGAGCAAGTACAACGTCGGCAGTGTCGGTCACGACGGATATATTTTTATAGTCCTCGCCGATCTCATATTCGTTCGTTTCGTACGTCACAGTTGACAGGCTTGTAAAATTCCATCCCAATATACTCATCACCGCAGCAAAAATAATAAGCCCTGCCGCGAAAAGCGCCGCACCGATGATCAACCATATTTTCGCCACCTTGCTCATTATTTTTTCTCCCTTCCGACAAAACATTTTTTAATACCAAGCGCGATCCTTTTGGTAAGCCATGCCCCACCCTTTGTCGCCGCCATGCATCCAAAGAAGCTGAACACAGCAAGTCCCGCGCAAACACATGCCGCACCGATCAATGCAAGACCCACAAGAACGTTGCTAAAGCTTGCAAACAAGGCACCTGCCAAAACGCCGCCAAGAGCACATCCCGCAAAAGCACCAAACACCGCCCAAAGAGAACCGATCACCGACCAAAGCACAGCGTAAAGCGCCAAAAGCACGATAAAGGCGGCGGCGATCAAAACGATCCATAACGGAGAACCAAGTACCAAAAGCACGATCTCCCAAGCCCGCAGCTTTCTTTTTGGGGTTATTTTTTCTTTTGCGATCTTAGCAAGCGGAATATCGGAGATGATCTGCGCGGCAACCTCGTCAACACTTCCCACAGCCGCAACCGCTTCTTCCTCCGAAACGCCCTCTTCCATCCGATCCTCGATCATCTCGCTGTAAAAATTCAAGCGTTCTTCCACGTCGTCCTGCGGAAGTCCCGACAACTTATCGTGTAACGACAAAATAAATTTAAGCTTTGTCACTGTCCTCTGCCCCCTTGATTACAAATTGATACACGGATAACATTTCTTTCCATTCCTCACGGAACTCCTCAATGCGCCCCAGTCCCGCCTCGGTGATGCGGTAATATTTTCGCAGTCTGCCACTGTGCTCCGCCGTCCGCACGGTCAGCATATTTGCCGACTCCAGGCGTTTGAGGATGGTATACAGGGTAGATTCCGAAAGCTCGATATACGGCTTTGTATCCTTTATGATCTTATAGCCGTACGATTCCTCGTTTTTGATGGCGGCAAGAACACATACGTCCAAAAGCCCCCTCTTTAATTGACCGTCCATAGAATACCCCTCCTTACGATATACATCATATCACGAAGTATTGTGTTTGTCAATGCTTTCTTGAAAAATTTGATTATATTTTTTAAAAGTTTTGCTCTTCTACGCAGATTTTTTTGGCGGCACCAAGGAACCGCCCTACGATATGCCCCGGTTCGTATTCTATATAAAAACCCCTTTCGGTCGGGTAACACCATGATACCGAAAGGAAGTTTTAAGTTTGGATAAGCTTTTGAAAATTATTTGTTATTGTTTTTAGCAGTTTTAATTGACTAAACAAGCATAGCATAAAACCATTGTTTTTTCAATGAAGCACCATCTTTCGAAATGAAGCATTCGCTTCGCGAATATGAAGCAGAAGCCTTGCGGCTTCTATGAAGCGGCGCGCCTGCGCCATGAAGCGAAGCGCACACTAACTTCTCCGTGAGCCAAATTCGCTTTGCGAATTTTCGGCTCTGCTTCATAGGGCGAAGCCCTGCTTCATGAGTTGCTTCGCAACTCGCTTCGTGCACCGCAGGTGCGCTTCATTTCAAATCCGGGTGGCGCCTCCAAAAGGAAAAGCACCCCAGTCGGGGTGCTTTTCCTTTTGGAACGTGTTGACAAAAAAGATGCTGCTGATTATCCTTGTGTTAATTCAAAGAAATCGCCATTTGACC
>JAZNEQ010000037.1:0-1857 GCA_045588715.1 Eubacteriales bacterium
TCTCCTTTCCAATCGATGCCCAAAACATCTGTAAAATATCGGTTTTTTTATTCACGCGGCTGCGGTACTCGTCGGTAACGTACATATAGGACTGCTCCATTTTAATGGCGCCCATCAAAAGAAAGACTGTCAGCTGCAACACCGTCCAAATAAGATTCGCCACCGAAAAGCCCGCGATCAGCTGCACCCCGTAGTACCCGAACAGGACGGCGAGGATCAGTTTTGACCACACGTCGTGCCTGGCACTCTCGGCGCCGTACTCCGCCTTGCTTCGTCCAAGAAAATACGGGTCGTTCGCATCTCCCGTATCGCTGATCAGCAGCCCGGCAGATAGGCGTGTGAGCTTGATATTTTGCGCGTGCTCAAAGTGCATGCGCCGCACGTAATCGGCACGCCGCTCCTTCCATTTGTCCCCCTCCGACGGCACGAACGGGCGCGGCATCCCATCCTCGGTAAAATAGTCCTTGTAGCGCATTCCGTTGCGTGAGAGGTAGGTTCGTCTTGCCCTTGCCAGCGCCTCCGCATTTTTGACCTCGCACCACGCATCCAGCTCGTCCAGCTTTGGAGCCACCGTCTCTACCATCTGCGCATGCCGCTCGTTTGCACGCATGACGCGTGCGTCCGCGTCTCCGTTGATCACCCCCTGCGCTTCAAACATGCGGTTCATCAAAAGCCCCACGATAAACGCAAGCACTCCGTCCGCAATGATGCGGGGAACACTCTTCCCCGTTGCCTCGATCGTCAAAAAGGAGGTGGCGATATAGGCACAGGAGACAAGGACGACCGCTATGTAACCAAAATTCGATCGAAACGCATCCTTTAATTTTTCGGCAATATTCTTTTCTTCCACGGTATCACACTCCCTTCATATAGGTCTTCAGCAGCTCTTCTACTCTGTCCGACGTAGCGTCTGCCTGCTTGATGACGGCGATCCTCTCCCGTGTGCGCTTTGCAAAGGGCGAGAACAAAAACGCGTCCGCCGCCTCTCCGGCGGTCGCCACCAACAAGATGAGGGAGAGATCCTGCAACAGTGCCTCCAACAAATACACCATGCAAAGGCAGATCACCATCACACACAGGCGCGACGGGAGCTTCAGCTTCCCAAGCACCTTAAGAAGGATCAATGCGGCAATGACCCCCGCCCCCAGGGAGAGCCGTATGGCTCCCCCCGGAACGCTTGTAACGTATTCCTCCCACTTGCAAAGAAGGAGGATCACCAGCGGCAGCACCGAGGCAAGAAAGCCGCCAATGACCAAAAAGGCAAGCTTTGCCCTTTCCTTTTTCAGTGACGGGCGCTTTTTCTCTTTTTCATTCTGTTCCGTCTTCATTCGCATCCTCCTCTTCCTCGATCTCGGCGATCCTTCGTGCCGCGCCGTTTTTGACAAGCTCACAGGAGTTGACCATACCAACGTAGATCATTCGCTCGGTCTTGTCCGCTGCGCGCTCCACGTGGTGGAGGCTGTCCCCCAGCCGCGCTTCACTTGCCTTTAACATTTCTGCATAGCTATTTGCGATCTCTTCAAAGTGCTCCAGCGCCTCGCGCGTTCTCTCCCGTTCCGTCTCCATCCGGCGGTCGTATTCCTCCAGCCTTTCCAAAAACTTCTTTTCCCGCTCCTCGGCACGCGCGTCGTATTCGATCTTTGCCTCGGTATACGCCCCCACGTCATCCGCCGCCTTTTGAAACGCCCCACGGGCTTTTAAGAGAGAACGAATCGCGGGGATGAGCTCCACAAGCCCCACGCCGATGATCAGCAGCGTGGACGTCAGATTGGGAAGCACCTTTTCCTCAAACCATACCTTCATGGCGCCCGGATCGTAAAAGGAGGTATTCTCTGCCGCCGCCACGGTCTCCTCCGC
>JAZNEQ010000038.1:0-15243 GCA_045588715.1 Eubacteriales bacterium
GGTGCGAAGCAGTTTTGAGAGAGCAAACGGTTCGGAGAAACAAGGAAAAAAGGCGATATAAGATATTGCGAGTCTTTTTGACGCAGTTAATCCAATCGTTTGCCTCTCAAAACCTCATTGGTTCGAATCCCGTTTGGTTACGGATATTGCGAGAAATTGTTAGTTTATCAATAAATTACTTTTTGTTCATAAAATATTCTTGAAAACGGTGTGAAAAGCGTGTATAATCCAAAATGATTTATTGATAAACTAATTTTATGTGAAGGAGAGAGGGAGAAAATGGAAAAAAAGGGAAGACACCCAAACCCTACGCCGCCAATGCTGGTCAATGAGATCTCACGCCTTTTTCACGCACAGATGAAAACGTATGATCTTGAGGGCGTGATGTCGCAGGACAGCGCAAGACTTATCATGCGTGAGCTTGCACACAAGGACGGAGTCAGTCAGCTTTACCTCGTGCAAAAAACACACTTAAAGGCACCCACGGTGAGCGTGGTTTTGAAGAGGATGGAGGACGAGGGGCTGGTGACACGGGTGCAGGACACCGCAGATCAGCGGATTGTGTGTGTGTACCTGACCGATCTCGGACGGGCGCACAACAGACGTGTTTGGGAACGGCTTTTGGCATTGGATGCCGTTTTGATGAATGGCTTTGATGAAACGGAAACCAAGCAGCTGCTTGGCTTTTTAATGCGGATGCGTGAGAATATCTTGCCCGAATAAATAAAAAGCATACGCGATCAAATAAAAAAACGAAAAACACAACGTCTTTTTTCATTCAAAAAGGAGAAATAACCTTGAAGCGACGCTTAAGATCTTATATAAAACCGTATTTGTTCCTTGCGATCATATCCCCGATCATGATGATGCTTGAGGTGATCGCGGATCTTTGCCTTCCGTTTTTGATGTCTTACATCGTGGATTTTGGTATTATGGAAGGGGGACTTGCCGATATTCGCGAGAGCGGTGGGATCGCATGGGGGATCATGCATCTTTTGTACGGCGAGGAGTTCACCCAATTTCAAATCGTTTTGACCTTTGGTGCTTTGATGCTTCTGATCACGCTGGTCGGCGGTTTTTTCGGCACCTTTTGCGCGTATACGTCGGCGCGTGCCGCGCAAAGCTTTGGTCACGATCTGCGCCGCGACGCATACCGCCGCGTGATGTCTCTTTCCTTGGAGCAGACCGACCGTTTTACTACGGGATCACTGGTAACGCGCATGACAAACGACGTGACGATGATCGTGGAATTTGTGGAGATGATCACCCGTCACTTTGTACGCGCTCCCATGTTTTTTGTAGGCGGTACGGTGATGCTGCTTTTACTGAACGTCAACTTCGGCGTGATCCTTCTTTGCGCGCTTCCCGTTCTTGCCCTGACCATTTTTTTGGTGCTTCGCCGCGCGATCCCTATGTATTCGGAGATCCAAAAAAAGCTTGACAACGTAAATTCTGTCGTGCAGGAAAACGTTAGCGGCGCGCGTGTCGTGAAGGCGTACGTGTGCGAGGATTTTGAGAATATACGCTTTGACCGCGCAAACGACGAGCTTTGTTCGGTCAATTATCGGGTGCTGAAGCTGATGGCGATCATTACTCCCGTTTTGCACGTGGTGCAAAACGGCGCCGTGATCGCGCTTCTTTACATCGGTGCGATCGACCTGAACGCAGGCATTGGGGGCATGAGCACGGGAACTGTGATGGCAGGGGTTACCTACGTCACGCAGGTGGTCGGCTCCATTATGATGGCGACTATGATGTTTCAATCCATTTCACGCGCGATGGCATCTGCCAAGCGTGTGCGCGAGGTGCTTCACACCGAGCCTGTGATCGTGGGCGGTGATCAAACGAAGGGAGCGTCCGACGTTGCCGTGCGCATGAAGAACGTAAGCTTCCGTTATCCGCAAACCAAAACCGACGTGCTCCATGGCATTGACCTGGAGGTAAAGAGAGGCGAAACTCTTGCCATCATCGGTGCCACGGGATGCGGAAAGAGCTCTCTTGTCAATTTGATCCCCCGCTTTTACGACGCCACGGCAGGTGAGATCGAGATCGACGGTGTGCCGATCAAAGCATACGAGCTGGGAGCTCTGCGGCATAAGATCGGCTACGTGCTCCAAAAAAGCGAGCTTTTTTCGGATACCGTAAAAAACAACATTCGCTGGGGAGACCCCGGGGCGAGCGACGAGGACGTGAGGGCGGCGGCAAGGATCGCACAGGCGGATGACTTTATTATGAGCTTTCGCGAGGGGTACGACACCTTTATTGCAGAAAAGGGGGCATCTCTTTCGGGAGGACAAAAGCAACGCATGTCGATCGCGCGCGCTTTGACAAGAAGACCCGAAATTTTGATCATGGATGACGCGACCTCGGCGCTTGACCTTGCCACCGAAGCAAGGCTGCAGAGCGCTCTGCGCGAATATCTTAAGGATACAACGGTCATTTTGATCGCGCAACGTATTGCGAGCGTGCGCAATGCCGACCGTATCGCGGTGATCGAGGGCGGAACGATCGTGGATTGTGCTCCTCACGATACGCTTTTGTCACGATGCGAGAGCTACCGTGAAATTTACAATTCCCAGATGAAGGAAAGCGTGAAGGGAGGTGCGGCGGTATGAACCAACAGCCCAAAAGAGATGCGGGAAATCCCCCCATCATTCCCATCGGCGGTCGCCGCGGTCCCGGAGGCGGTGGACCGATGGCGGCGCGTATGAGCGTTGAAAAGCCGAAAGCGGCGGGAGCGACGGTTGGGCGCATCCTTAAATATATTGGCAGGAGCCGAATGATCCTCATTCTGCTTTTGATCATCATGCTGGCAGTAACGGCGGCAGATCTGTTAGGTCCTTTTTTTCAGGCAAAGGCAATTGACACCTTTCAAATCGAAAACGGTCGGATCCGCGTAGATATGGAGACGCTTATGGGCTATCTCCTTTTGATGGCGGCGATCTTTGTGTGTAGCGCGTTCCTTTCCTTTTTCCAAGGCATTTTTTCGGCGCGTCTTTCACAAATGACGGTGCGCTCGATGCGAAGTGACCTTTTCAAAAAAATATCCCGCTTGCCCATCGGATATACCGATTCGCACCGACACGGGGATATCATGTCAAGAATGACGAATGACGTTGAAAACGTTTCCAACGCCATTTCGCAGTCTATCACCACACTGTTTTCCTGTGTGTTGACGCTGGTGGGCGCTTTTTCCATGATGTTGTATCTGAGCTGGGAAATGACCTTGATCGCAATGGTAAGTATTCCTTTGTCGATTGGGATCTCCTCCATGCTTGGCAAGCTGATGCGGAAATATTTTGTACGCCGTCAAAGGCTTTTGGGTCAGCTCAACGGTCAGGTAGAGGAGACCGTCACCGCCTATAAAACGGTGATTGCCTTTGGCAAGGAGGAGGAAGCGGTGGAGAAATTTGCCGCTGTGTCAAGCGACCTTCGCGCCTGTGCGGTCAAGGCAAAGGTATGGGGCTCGATCATGGGACCGATCATGAACTTTGTGGGAAATTTGCAATACGTTCTTATTGCCGCGACGGGGGCATGGTTGGTTCTCGGTGGGATCGGAACCGTGACGGTGGGAAGCATCCAGGCGATGCTTCAGTATTCCAAAAAGTTTACGCATCCCATCAACCAGATCGCAAATCAGTACGCAAGCATTCTGACGGCGCTTGCCGGTGCGGAGCGGATCTTTGAGATCATGGATCGGGCAGATGAGATCGACGAGGGCACGGAGCATTTGGATGCGGAAGCGGTGAAGGGAACCGTTACCTTCCGGGGGATCGATTTTGGATACGTTCCCGGACAGCCCGTGCTCAAGAGCTTGGACCTTGAGGTTCGCCCCGGACAAAAGATCGCCATCGTTGGAGCGACGGGATCGGGAAAAACGACCGTCGTCAACCTTCTGACCCGTTTTTATGAGGTGGATCGCGGTACCATCGCCATTGACGGCTTGAATATTACACACATCCCGAAATCAGAGCTTCGCCGTATGATCGCCATCGTATTGCAGGATACCGTTCTGTTTTCAGACACCATCCGCAACAATATCAAATACGGACACCCCGAGGCCGGCGACGAGGAGATGATCGCCGCCGCCCGTGCCGCCCGTGCCGATCAGTTTATCGATCTTTTGCCGGATGGCTACGATACGGTATTGACCCAGGCGGGTGCCAATCTATCCCAGGGACAGCGCCAGCTTCTGGCGATCGCGCGCGCGGTGCTTGCCGATCCTAAAATTTTGATTTTGGATGAAGCGACCTCCAACGTGGATACCCGCACCGAAATGCACATTCAGGAGGCAATGGTGGCGCTGATGAAAAACCGCACCTCCCTGATCATCGCGCATCGCCTGTCTACCATCCGCGATGCCGACGTGATCGTTGTGATCAAGGATGGATGCGTTGCCGAATCGGGAACACACGATACGCTTTTATCCCTTGGCGGGGAGTATGCAAAGCTTTATCAAAATCAGTTTGCGGGACTTGCTACCTGACAAAAGGTTTGCAACGAATCAAATGAAGAGTGATGAGAGATCGTGCAAGGATCCGAATCATTTTTGACCAAAGGAGGCTTTTTGATCTTGGATGAATGATTTGCAAAATTCCAAACGGAGGAAAATTCCGTGGGGACTGCTTCCCGTGATATGGGGGCTTGCATGGCCCACGATGCTGGAGCAGCTTCTTCAAACTGCGGTGCAGTACATCGATACGGCAATGGTAGGTTCTTTGGGGACCGATGCGGTCGCCGCAACAGGAGCGACGACTACGGTCAACTGGCTGATCTTCAGTACCGTTTCGGCGGTTGGTGTGGGATTTCTTTCTTACATTGCCCGTTCCGTTGGCGCAAAGGATCATATGGCGGCAAAAAGAGCCGGCGCGCAGTCGGTGTTGGCCGTTTTGGTTGTGGGAAGTGTTTTTACCGTTTTAACGCTCTGCCTTAGCGGAATGGTTCCCACTTGGATGCAGGTGGAGGCACCGATCCGTCCGCTTGCCTCCCAATACTTCTTTATTTTGTATCTTGCAATGCCTGCGCGTACCGCAAGCAGTATTTTCGGTACGGTCCTGCGTGCCGCGGGGGATACAAAAACACCGATGCGTGTCGGGTTGCTCGTGAATCTGGTCAACGTTGCTCTTAACTTTTTAATGATCTATCCTGCAAGAGAGGTGACGGTCTTCTCCTTTGCGCTTACGGTCCCGGGCATGGGGCTTGGAGTGATCGGCGCGGCAATTGCCAGCGCGATCGCCTACACGCTGGGGGGAATCGTTATTACGGCGGCGTTTTTCCGTCATCCTACGGTATCTCCCAAGGGATGCTCTTACCGCCCCGACCGAGAGATCCTTTCTTCCTGTTTCCGCGTTGCTCTTCCAAACGCGGCGCAACGCTTTGGCACCTGTCTTGGATACGTTGTGTTTGCGGCAATGGTCAATTCCCTGGGCGGCGTGGCAACGGCGGCACATACCATTGCCAACACGGTGGAATCCGCCTTTTACATTCCCGGATATGGAATGCAGACCGCGGCGGCAACGCTGGCGGGAAATGCGTACGGTGCCAAGGATCGCACTCGTCTTGAGGGGCTTGGCTCCTTGATCGTAGGCATTGAGGTGCTTTTAATGATCCTCTCGGGTGGACTTTTATTCCTTTTTGCGCCGCAGATGATGTCGCTCTTTTCAAGTGACACCGGGGTGATCCTGCTTGGCTGTACGGTGCTTCGCATGGTAGCTCTTTCCGAGCCGTTTTACGGTGTTACCATCGTTGTTGAAGGGATGATGCAGGGAATGGGACGCACGTTCATGCCGCTGGTTTGCAATTTGATGGGCATGTGGGGCGTGCGTATCGTGGGGACCTTTGTATGTACACAATTGCTTGATATGGGACTTGTTTCGGCATGGGCGTGCATGATCGCGCACAATATGGTGCTGTTTTGCATGTTCTCCTTCTACTTTTTCAGCGGACGGTGGAATCCGCTCAAAAAAATCAACACTGTGCCGCAGAAATAAAAAATGCGCCTCTCCCGAGGGTTTCTTTCCCGGGAGAGGCGCATTTTTAGTTTTTTATCCCACGAACAGCGTATGCCCGTCGGCGCTGACACGGCGTACGCCAAAGGTTCGCTCGATGATTTCCTTTTCAAGACATTCCTTCACCGACGAAAAATGGGAAAGTCGCCCACCGTCCAAAACGGCAACGCAGTCCGCATAGCGAACGGCGAGGGAAAGATCGTGCATGGCGATGAGTACGGTTTTTTTGCGTTCTCTTTTGATCGTGCTCAGCATTTCCATAAAGCGGTGAGAAAAGGCAAGATCCATATAAGTGGTGGGCTCGTCCAAAACGATCAGCGGTGTTTCTTGCGCTAAGATCATGGCAAGATATGCCTTTTGACGCTCGCCTCCCGAAAGCTCGTCAAGATATCTTTCACGAAGGGAAGAGATCTCTACGTCGGACATTGCCTGCTCTACCGCTTGGGTATCCCGCAAGCTTCTTCTTTGTGTAAGAGAAAGGTGGGGAAAGCGACCGAGAGACACAAGCTCCCCCACGGTCATATGAGGAGCGGGGAGAGATTGAGGGAGGACTGCAACCGTTTCCGCACGCTCGCGCGCGGAGAGGGAGGAGAGCTCATTTCCATGAAGAAGAATGCTTCCCGTGTAGCGGCTTTCTCCCGTAAGAGCTGAGATCAATGTGGATTTTCCGCATCCGTTGCGTCCTATGAGTGCCGTTACGGTGTTGAGTGGAAGAGAAAGGGTAACGTCACCAAGCACCGTGCAACCGCCGCGGAAGATGTCGGTATGAAGAATTTCAAGCATCGGGGCGCCTCCTTATCAGCAAGAATAGGAAGAAGGGTGCGCCGATCAGCGCCATCAGAATGCCCACGGGAATTTCAGTGGGGGAGAGGAGCGTTCTTCCCACAAGATCGGAAAGAAGCACCAACGAGCCTCCCAAAAGTACCGAGGAGGGGAGGAGACGGCAAATGCGCTCACCAACGAGCCCGCGCGCCACGTGGGGGACTACAAGACCGACAAAGCCGAGAAGCCCAGCAAAGCTGACTGCCGCCGCGGCAGAAGCCGAGGCACATAGCAGCGCCACCGTCCGTACAAGGGAAACCTTGACCCCAAGCCCACGGGCAGTGCTGTCACCGAGGCGAAGGACCTCAAGGGGGCGGGAAAGGAGCAGAGAAAGTACAAAAGCGGTAAGGATCAAGAGCGCGGGCAGGGGCAATTGATGCACAAGGACGCCCGAGAGCCCCCCGATCGAAAAATCATTGTAAGAAGATATCACGTCGGTATCCAAAAGCGTGATAAAGGAGATCCCCGCGTTAAAAAGAGCGGTCATGGCAACCCCCGCCAATACCACCGTGATCGCCGCACCGCCAAAGCGCCGTGACAGCTGCAAAATGATCAGTGTGGCGGCAAAGGCACCGAGAAAGGCGGCAAGGGGGAGAAGCGGTTGTAGCATTGGAAAAAAGGCAAGCGTGAGGATCACGAAAAGTCCCGCCCCTGAGTTGACGCCGATGACGTTGGGGCTTGCCAGCGCATTGCCCGTGACACTTTGCAGAAGAACACCGGAGAGGGCAAGACCGGCACCTGCAAGAAGCCCTGCAAGCGCGCGCGGAAGGCGCAGACCCAAAACGATGGTGCGCACCGTTTCGTCGCCGCCTCCAAGCAGTCCCGAAAGCACCTCGATCGGTGTCAGTCGGGCACCACCGAAGAAGAGCGAGAGGAAAAAGCAAAGGCACAAAAGGAGGGCTTGTATGGCAAGTAGGACGGGAAAGGGAAGGTGATCAAGTGTTTGTTTCAAGGTTTTCATACAGCAGTTCGATCAAGTAAAGATAAGCTTCATCCCAACGGGAATTCGGCTTGTACTGAAACAGCTCCTTGGGAAGGATGTGACACCGTCCGTTTTTGGTGGCGTCCAGGGAGGAGAGAACGGTGTTGGAGGCAAGCGCCTTCCGTGCGGCATCCTCATTTCCCATGACCGATACGAATACGTGGGAGGGAGCGCTTTTTAAAACCGTCTCACCGTCAAGACCGTCAATAAGCAAGGGGGCGTCATCCGCTATGTTGTGTGCCCCCAGCTGTGAGAGCATTTGGGAGGCGAAATGATCACGGGAGGATTTTGCCTTGACGGACGTCGCGGAGGCACGAACGAAAAGGATCTTCGTTTGCTCCTTTTTCGCTTCCAGGGAAGAAAGCATCGTATCTATGCGCGCCTTTACGTCAAGCCCGTTGAATTGATAAAGGTCGGGCCTTTGTGTGATCTCGGTACAGATCTTCAGTACACGCAGATAATCCTCAAAGGATTCTACACGGAAGCAGGCGGCTGCGATCCCGTAGTGCGATAAAAGCTCGGCACACGTGACTTGTGCCGCCACGTCGCCCGAGCAGATGACAAGGTCGGGACGCGCGGCGATCAGTGCCTCTGTGTTTACGGTCTTTCCGGCGCCGCCGTCGACAAGGACGGCGCTCTGATCGGCAAATCCGCGCTCTATGCTTTCCCCAACGGTGACGGCGACCGTTCCGCCCGCGCTTTTCCAGATGTCGGCGAAGGAGGAGAAGAGGACGGCGACCCGCGCGGGAGCTTTTTTGAGGGTCACAGTGCTTCCAAGATCGTCTTCAAAGGTATAATATGCATCTTGTATATCCGTCTCTTGCGGTTTAGTGCAGGAGAAAAGCAAGGGTAAGAGAAGAAGCACCGTCAAAAGGCAAGAGATGCGGCGGAAACGTTTTGGAAGCATGATCATGAAGGATCCTTTAAAATTTCGTCTTTTCTTGCAAGAAGGGTATCGTCAAGCAGGAGCTTTTCGGCGTTTTCAAACCCGATGCGGGAGACGGTATCGGCAAATCTCTCGCCGGCGATTCCCGCGTCGCGGAAGAGCAGAATGCACTTTTCAACAATGGAAAGCACCTCCTCCTCGCTTGTGCAAAGGTGAGAAAGGGGGCGTCCGCGACCAACCTGCTTTCCCCAGCGACCACCGATGTAAACGCGATAGCCGCGCGTCTCCTCGTTTACCGCGTGGAAGGGGCATTTTCCAATACATCTGCCGCAACGGTTACAGGTGCTCTCGTCAATGGTGATTTTTCCATCCTCAAGATGCGCGTTTTTGATGGGGCAAGCAGCTGCCACTGCGCACACCTTGCAGGTGCGGCATTTGTGGGGGTCACACACGGGGACGCGCGCGCCGATGATGCCAAGGTCGTTGATGTCGGGCTTTACACAGTTATTGGGGCAACCACCGACCGCAATCTTGAATTTGTGGGGCAGCTTTACCGCGTGATAGCCCTCGTAAAAGCGCTCGTGAATTTTTTCGGAAAGCGCAAAGGTGTCGATCAATCCGTATTGACAGGTCGTTCCCTTGCAGGATACGATGGGGCGCACGCGAGGACCTGTGCCACCCGTTTCCAAGTCGTTTTGGGCGAGGAACGCGCAAAAAGCATCGATCTTTGCATAGGGAATGCGCTGTACCTCAAAGGTCATGCGCGTGGTGAGCGCAACCTCGCCGCTGCCAAAGGTCTTGGCTGCCTGCGCGATCGTTTCCAGCGTTTGTGCCGTTACTTTACCGTTTTTGGTGATAACACGCGCGTTGAAGGCATCGGGGGTAGTTTTATCTCTCAAAAATCCAAGCCCCTTGACCCGTGCGACGTCCTCGGGAGTGGGGATAATCTTGCTCTGTTCCATCATTTTTTCCTTTCTTTTTAAGACTTGATCACATTATAGCACATAACTTTTGCTTTTTCAATACAAAAAAGGAAATCAAAGCGTTGGGAAAGGCTTATTTCAAAATAAAACCGAAACAATTTCGGTGGCGGAATTCTTGACATAAACCTTAAAGTGGTATATAATAAAAAGGGATATCGCCTTTGAACCCGCGTTCTTAAGATAAAAAGCGGTATTTTGTATTGACAATTAGGATGCAATTTTGTATAATAAACGTAAGGTGGGTGCTTCCCCCCTCATTGTGAGTACCGAAAAAAGGAGACTACATATGATAGCGATCAAAAATGCGGTTCTTGTGATGCGGGATCACTTTATTCCCGATGCAACACTGCTGATTGAGAATGGAAAAATCGTTGATTTTAACGAAGCGAGATTCCTCCCCGTCCCTGCGGATTGTGAGGTGATCGACGCGGGTGGACTTTACGTAGGTCCCGGGTTTGTGGATATCCACACTCATTCCGACGGAAAGGTGTTTTTGCAGGACGAGCCCGAAAAGGCTTGCCTTCACCATCTGGTGCACGGAACGACCACGCTGTTCCCTGCACTCTATTTCAACATGAATACCGAGATGTACGTGGAAAAGATCCGCTTTTTGCGAAAGGCGATGAAAAAGAAGGAATGTGCCAATATCGGCGGTCTTTACATGGAGGGACCGTACCTCAATCCCAAGTTTGGTTGTGAGCGCGAGTCCAATCCCTGGCAGGGTCCTGTCAGCCGCGAGCGCTATATGCCGATCGTAGAGGAGGCATGGGATCTTGCAAAGGTCTGGGCGCTGGCTCCCGAAAGAGAAAATATCAAGGAATTTGTCGATGCGGTCAGAGAAAGAAACCCACAGGCAGTCTTTTCCGTCGCGCACAGCGAAGCTTCACCGCAGGAGATCGAGGCGCTCATGCCCTACGGGCTGAAGATCGGTACGCACCACACCAACGCAACGGGCGACCGTGTCAAATACCCCGAGTGCCGCGGTGTTTGCGTGGACGAGACGGTCAATTATAACCGCGAGATCTATGCCGAGCTGATCTGTGACAGCCGCGGTATCCACGTAGATCCTTATATGCTTCGCCTTGTGCGCCGCATCAAGGGTGACGACCGTGTGATCCTTATTTCCGATGCATATGCCTGCGACGGACCGATCCCCGAGGGCTACGACGGTGTTGACGATATTAACTTTGACCATGCGGGTGAGATCGCCGGTTCCAAGCTGACGCTGGACATCGCGTGCCGTAACATGATCAACCATACGGGTGCTTCCTTGGTGGACGTGTTTAAGTTTGCATCCTACAACCCGTCCCGCGCTACAGGGCTTCTTGACCGTGGTGAGATCGCCGTTGGTAAGCGTGCAGATTTTGTCTTCACCGATCATAAAATGAAGGTCAGCACCGTGATCATGAACGGCGAGGTAGTCAGATGAGAAGCTATACCATCGAGAAAATGACCGATGCCGGGTGGGACAAGATCCCCGCGCTGGAGATCGATCACAGGTATTTTGAAACGCCGGATGAGATCAAGGCATATGCCAAGCTCGCCTATGACGACGAGGCGATCCTTGTACGTCTTTTCACAGAGGAAAAGATCATTCGCGCCGTAGAAACGGGCCCCTTGGGAAGCCCTTGCGAGGACAGCTGCCTTGAATTTTTCTTTTCCCCTATGGAGGGTGATCTTCGCTACTTTAATATTGAGTTTAACTCAAACGGATGTATGTACCTCGGGTTTGGAACCAATATCAAGGATCTTGTAAGGCTGTTGCCCGGGGACGAAAAGGATCCCTTTTCCTATGAGATCAAAAAAGAGGAGGGCGCTTGGGAGATCACCTACCGCGTTCCCTACGACTTTATCCGCCGCTTCTTCCCGACGTTTGAGGTATATCCCGGAAAGCATATGCGTGCCAACTGCTATAAATGTGCCGACCTTTCACAGCCTCCGCACTACATGGCGTGGAGTCCGATCGTCGGTGAGCCCTTCAAATTCCACCGTCCCGAATGCTATGGGGACATGATCTTCGGTTGATATTTTATCAAATATAAAACACAAATAAAAAGGAGAAAAGTATGAGTAATTTTATTACCGATCCCGCAACAAAGTTTGACTTCCAGCCTCACGAGTTTGTTCCTTTTAAGGACAAGAAGGTTTGCGAGTACGTTCGCAGCCTCAGCGGTAAGGACCTGGAAAAGAGAGAGGCTTGGTGGCATCCCGAATTTGAGGTCAAGGTGATGATGAATCCCCATCCCGTTCTTATTTCCACCCTGTTTACCCGTCTGAAGGCGGCAAGCGAGGCAGGAAAGAGCTTTACCATGATCCTCGGTAACCCCGAGCCCGACACCTACATTCCCTTGGCACAGCTGATCAACTACTTTAAGGTTGACTGCTCCAAGGTTCACCTGGTGGCAGAGGACGAGTGGGCTGACCAGGACGGCAACATTGCCCCCATCACCTACGAGGCAGGCTTTGCACATTCCATGATCAAGTATCTGTACTATCAGATCGACGAAAAGCTTCGTATGCCCATGGAAAACGTACATTTCCCCACCAACGCAAACATCAAGGATTATTCCAAGATCATTGACGATATCACCGACGGTACGGGTGCTGACATCGCTTCCACCTCTCCCGGATGGGCAGGTCACATGGCATTCGTTGATCCCATTCCCGAATTTATCGGCAGCGGTGACATCGAGGAGTGGCTCAACCAGCCCGCACAGATCGTAAAGCTTCACCCCATGACCATTATGCAGAACTCCCTGAACGGCACCTTCGGTCAGTCCGGTGATATCGCAAACGTTCCTCCTTGCGCCGCAACCATCGGTCCTCTCGACGTTATGCGCGCGAAGGAGAGAATTGAGGTTCATGCACTTGCTACCTGCGGAACCTTCTCCTCCTGGCAGAGAATGACCAGCCGTCTTTGCACGCACGGTCCGATCACTCCCTACCTCCCCAGCACCATGCTTCAGACCAAGAAGACCCAGGTATACATTTCCGAAGAGCTTGCCGCTCCGTTTGAATGCTGGGAAAAGGTTGGCTACTAATTAAAGGATATTAACAACATAGGAGAATAAAAACATGGAATTTAAGGTATTTCAAAAGGAGCTTGAGCTCCAGTCCAGAGGTTGGATCCCCACCTTCCACGACGTTTCCAAGGAGATCATTGCGATCGTAGAGGCTTCGGGCATTAAGAACGGAACCGTTACCATCGCTTCTCACCACACTACCTGCTCCGTAATGATCCAGGAGTGCTCTCACGATATCGACAGCTTTGATCTGGAGTATCTCCAGCACGACCTGCTTGACATCATGAGAAAGATGATCCCCGACTTTGCAGAGGAGCATCAATACCGTCATCCCGGTCCCATCCATTCTCAGTTCGGCAGATACGTAGACGAGCCCGGTGACTACACCTCCATGAATACCGACGGACACCTCCGCAGCGTATTCTTTGGCAGAAGCGAGACCATGACCATCAAGGACGGTGTTCTTGACGGCGGTGAGTTCGCTCACGTTTACTTCATTGACTGGGACCACGTTCGTGCACGTCACAGACAGCTCAACGTAACCGTTATGGGTACGACCGAGGATATCAATGACAGAAAGTGGAACAACGGCGAGGTGATCAATACCCTCCGCAAGTACACTCCCGAGGAAAAGGCTTACGACGTTCACTACGATCTTCAGATCAAGGACAGAATCTAATTTGATTCCCCTATAAAACGGGACTGCACAGTGCATTTTTTGCATCTGTGCAGTCCCGTTTTTGTTGGGTAGCCTAAATGGGCTCGGACCAATAAGGTTTTGATAGGCAAACGCTTGGATAAACTTCGTCAAAAAGCCACGCAATATCTTATAATATAAATTGTACGAGTCTGCTGCTTCCAAGCAAGCGAGAACGAGTTATATTTCAAAACGTGTGCGAAAATCGTTAGATTTTCGTAGCAATGCCCTAAGCATTGCGTAAATTTTGTAAAACAAAATTTACGACACACGATATTATATTACTTCGACTTTTTTCCTTGTTTCTCCTAACCGTTTGCTCTTTCAAAACTGCTTCGCACCTCTCGGCAAATCAATTTTCGATGAATTTTGGTGAGGCGAGGTGAAGGAAAGTGAGGACTTTTCAAACCGAGCCACGCAAAAAGGCGCGGAAATTGATCGCCGAGAGGCTCATGGGTTCGAGTCCCGTTTGGTTACCGTTATAAGATAATACCGCATACGCTGTCCTCGTTGTCGTAAAGGGGAATGAGGGTGTTGCCGTCCCAAGTCTCCTTGAGGATCTTGGTTCCGTCAAGCACGTACTCGTGCTTGACGCCGTGAACGGTCTTGCTTGTTCTGATACCGCCCTCGTTATAGGTATAGGTGTTGACGTTGACATTAAATATAGTATATCATTTTTGGGTAAAAAAGTCAAGAAAAATCCCCCTCTGCGTTGTGATATGCACCCCAAAAGTTAGACACTTTTGGAGGCGCATATCAGTGAGAGGGGGATAAAAGAATCTTATTGAATGAGTGGATTCTTTTTTGTTTGCTACACTATCTATTTGACAGAGGCACAACTTATAAATTTGATAAAAAAGCCATGTCTATAAAAAGATATATAGTTAGAACTATGCTATATAAATCAAATAAACAATCATTAATTCCTCCAACAAATTTATCCTTTATGATTTTGGATTTTGCAATAGCAATATAAGCGCCAAATAACATGACGAGAGACAACAATATGTTTAACCATGCAAAATCCCTAAAAAGAATCCATATAGCAAAAACAATATAAGTGAGGACAAAAAACAATCTTGCAATAGGTTTTTTTTCAAAAAAAGACATTTGCCCCTCCTAAAAACGGATATATCCACTTTTACCATCACTATCAATATTGTCTATAATCCATGCAATACCGTAACCCAAAGAGAAGTTTAGTATACTTTCCACCCAGCGTTGTATTTTAGAAATGGTAAAACTTCGAGTTACTGCATTTGCAGCTTTCCCCATAATTTTATACATGATAGAATCCATACCATTATATATCGCCTTTGCTAGAGTTTTGACCGCCGAATCAAACTTGTTTTTAAACCAGTTAGAAAACCTTGCCCATTTTAAGAGTTTTGTTGCTTTAAAGGCAGTAAATACATACGGTAGCAACCAAGTAATCACAGCATCTAAGATAAATCCGGCCACCGTAGTAATAATTTGAAACCACCAATATCCTGTGCTATCGACATTGATAATTGGACTATTTCCACTATGCACAAACAAATTATGTTGCAACGTACCTAAACCAAGCATCACACATAGTACCTCATCCCCATTTACAAACCTACCCGTCTCCGGATCATAATACCTACTTTGGAGATAATACAGCCCGATCTCTTCGTCGAAATAATAGGAACGGTATCTAAACGGGTCGATTCTTGCGACCATACCCGTGTTGTCGGATACGATGGTACAAACGCCCCATGCGTCATAAGTGTAGCTTGCTACCACCTTACCCTTGCTATTGGCAATGGCAATGACGTCACCCTGTAGGTTTTTAAGGAAATAGTATGGGATAACCAAACG
>JAZNEQ010000039.1:0-20006 GCA_045588715.1 Eubacteriales bacterium
CGAGAAGATACGGATCTCACCGATGTCGGTGCGCAAAAAACGGTTGAGTACCGCGTTTCCGAAGGAGCCTGTTCCCCCGGTGATCAAAAGTGTTTTGTTGGTAAAAAGTCCCATAGTTTTGTCCTTCCCAGATATTTTTATTTTTTATTTTCAGCTTCGTTTAACAAGCCCTTTGACTCTTTGAAAAATGAACTTGAATCCATCTGTCCTAATGTAACAGAGCAGAAACAGAGCGTTGGAGAGCAAAAGGCAAACCATGACCTTGCAAAAGTAATTGGAAATGCACGAGGTCGCGATCCAGGTAACAGCACCGATCGCCCCTACCAAGCAAACATTGACAAATAACGACAGAAAATATTTATGCGAGGAACGCTCAAACGCATACTTATAAAGATAGTAAGGATCCATCCAGATGGCAATCGAAAGGTAGCTTACCAGGGTTCCTATAAATACGCCGACGAGCCCCCAAAGTTTTAAGCCAAGAATGGAAACAGCCAAATTGATCAGCGCCATCGCAATTGGCTTTACTTTGGTTTTGGAATACAATCCGTTAATGTCGCAGAAGCTCGAAGGAATTCGTAAGATCCCGTTTATGAAAAAGTTAACGGAAATAATGACAACGATATCGTAGCTCAACAAAAATTCGCTCCCCAACCAAAGTTCTATGGTTGGCTGGTACAAGCAACAAAAGCAGATAGCGCTCATTCCGAACACCCAATAGCTGAATATTCTCATGGCGTTGAACAGTTGCGTTCGTTCCTCCACACTTTTTCTGGCATTAAAATCTCCAATTCCTGCCGACACTGCATTCAGACCGATCGTAACGATTTGGGTAACCACATTCATAATCAACAGGTAGTTGGAATACAGACCCGTATAGAGAACACCAACCATGGCAGAAATCAGAATATTGTCTGTGCTGTTGATCACCGTATTTCCAACCTTGTGAAGCATCATCGACGAAACGTTTTTCAACATCCCTTTGGTTTCTTCCTTGGTCAGCGCGCTTTTTTTATTTTTCTTTAAAAAACGAAATTTTCGATCCGTGATAGCGGAAACGGTGACGTTGGAAGCAACGTTGGTAAATATTGCAACAAGGAGATAAGCAATATATTGTCTTGTGATCAGCAAAAATACAATCTGCAATATGTTCATCAAGACGTTAAAGCCTTGTCGAATAAGAGAGGTGATATATTCCCTTTGAGAAGCAGTCAAAAGCGATTGCTTGTAGGCAAAGAAATAACTGGATGCGGACTGCAAAACGAACAAAATAAAATACAGCCCAAGATAAGGGATCTCGGTATCGCTTTTTACAAGATACTTTAAAAACGGCAAAAGCACGACACCGCACGCGATTACAAAAATTCCAATCAGATTGTACGCCTTACGGTAAAAATTCATCAGCTTGCTGATCTGTTCTTCATCATTTTCAGCAATGGGCTTATATAGATGAATGATAATGACACTTCCTATACCAAGCTCCGACAGTGACAATACTGAAATAATATTGGAAAACAGACCGCTAAGTCCCAAATATTCCGCGGCAAGCAAGCGAGCAAAAATTGTCCTGCAAACAAAAGACAAAAGTATCGCCACGCCTTGCATCAGTAAAGCCACCGACATATTTCTAACCGTATTTCTTGTCCTTGACTCCATTTTGATTTTCGTTGTAAACTCCTGTTTGAATTTTGGGCACACATATCAACACACCGCGCCACCGTATTGCAACGCAAATTTTAAGCCGTGTTTTTGACAAACTCAATTATACCTGCACAAATATTGCTGTATGAATGCTGCTTTTCCACAAATGTCCTTCCCGCACGAGAGCGGCGAGCAAGCTCCTCTGTGGGCAGCTCTGTAATTTCCGTCAGCTTTTCTGCAAGCGCTTTTTCCGTTGCTTGATCGATTGCAAAAACAAAGTCCTCGTATTCGGGAGGCATAGCCGAAAAACGGGTGGTGACGACAGGCTTTCCCGTGGAAATATACTCCACGATCTTAGATGGGAAAGTGTAATCCGAAATATCGATCGAAACTACTCTCGGATTTACAAGGATATCCATCGTCGACAAAACGTTCAAAATTTCGGAATTGGGGACCTGTCCGTGAAAGCAGATGTTTTCATGCACACGGCAATAATCCTCCACCTTGGATTGCAGCGGACCGTACCCGTAAATATGTAATTCAAAAAGCTTTGTATCCAGTGACGTTATGGCGTCCATTAAAGGCTCAATTCCGTTGTAGTCAATCAACGTTCCAGCAAACGCCACCTTGTAGGGGAGAATGGCAGAGGATGATGTTGCAGCCTCCTCGGGAAGCGCGTCGATTCCTATAAGCATTTTATGAAACGGAATGGACAGACCCAACGCGCGCTTTACGTTGGCATTTACTCCAATCAGTCCGTTGAAGGCGCGCAACGTCCGATGTCCCGCTTGAAATACGCATTTTCTGTAAAAATTCAATACTGCTTGCTTTATGTTTTTGCTTTTTTCAAGTCGCGGGAAATCCACGGTGATAGAAAACAGCTTTAAAGAATACTTTTTTTGAAGCTTTACCAAGGGGCGGCAAATATGGAGCGGAGAATTGACGACAATTACACTTTTTTTAGCCTCCGCATTTTTTTCGCACCATTCGGTAAGAAATCTTAAAATCTTTTTTTTAAATTTTTTGCCGCTGCTTGGGGAAAAACCGCAAATTGCAGGAATATGAGCATACTTTTTGTTTTCCCACAAATCAAATCCCAACGCTTCACTTTCGGCTCTTCCTTGTGCCGATACGCTCAAAACGTCGCAGTCAATCAAGCCTTCAAATCCGCGAAGCAAGGAAAGCTCCATTTTTTTACCGGCAACTGAAAGTCCCAACCGATCCACGATGCTCATAGGAAGAACGTTTGATATCCAAAGATATTTTTCCTTACCAATAGCACCCATCTTCAACCTCCGAGGATTTTTTGGGAACGCTTGCCGCCGCGGGAGACACCCAGTGCTCGTTATAAAGCTTGCTTGCAACGGGATCGCTATCCCATCTTCCTCCTCTGATACCAAACAGCATTTGCGTGACGCCGCCCATGTAAATAACAGATTTCCCTGCCTTCTTCAGCATCCCTGCCAAAGGCATTCCATAGGCACCGCACCCAAGGATGGCAACGTCAAAATCAATCTTCATTGCCTCGTTATACATATAATCAAGACCGTCGAACCAGCTCTTTGCGCGATCATCCGTCTCACCTGCAACCGTTTGAATCGCCTTTAAGGTATGCAGCTCAAATTCGGGAAGCACCTCGGGGTTTTCAAACAAAAGCTCGCGCTTTTTGTATTGCCCCTCTATTTGCTCTGCCAAGGGATGAACGACCAACACCTTTTTCCCCTTCAGAGCACTTGTAAACGGCTTTTCATAGCGCCAGAAATCAAGCATATTCAAGTGGGTAAGGACAACGTCACGGCGCATAAACTGCTTGATATAGTAGTCCTCCCAAATCATGCGAAAGGTACCGTACATATCCGTTTGTTCGCTTGCCATTACAAGCAGATCATGAAAGCGAACCATCGTATCTGTGGTATTGGGATAAAGCCCGCTTTGGAAACAAGCAGTTTTGAGATCAGACTCGTTCGTTTCCTTGAGAATCCCTCTTTTCACCATCATTCCGCATCCGGCGCAGCGCAACTCGTTGCTTCCATGTCTGCCAAACATAAATGGTTTTCCCGACAGCAAAGCTTCGGTCAACAAGACGTTTGCCTCATCCTGCGTTTTCACCAACTGCCCCGCATAATATTTACTGCGTAGCTTTTTCTTTTTAATTTTTGCGTAAGTAACCCGTGCCCCTGCCTTTGGAATGAAATACCAAAACATTTTTGGGGATTTAAAAAGCATTTTTCCAATATTGTGATGATGAAAATACATAGTTCCTCCTATACTTTTTACTTATTCAGATCAAACCGTCATTTGCTTATACTCAACGGTCCCGATGCATACTCCACGGGTGCACTACCTGCAAGCTTGCTTCTGCAAAACTCCACAAGGCGCCCACTCGCCGTTTTAATGTTCCACTCCTCGTTTATAGTAGAAAACGCATTTTTTTGGATATCCCGTCTTTTTTGAGAATTGAGTAAAAGCGTTTTTGTGCATTCAAACAGGCGGTCCATATCCTTGTAATTGAAAGCGTAGCCGTTTTCCCCGTCACGGATCAAAAAGTTTGTGCTGCCCGCTTGTCTTGACGCAATGCAGGCACAACCTTCGCTCATTGCCTCGTTAAGAACGGCGCCCCAGCCCTCTTTACGGCCAGAGGTCGTAAGGAAGATCTCGCTCTCCTTCATTTTTTGCTTTACCCCCTCAGGCGACATTTGCCCAAGGATCTTGACACAATCGTTAAGTTCGTATTCGGCTATCATTTTTTCGAGCACGGGTTGCATTTCTCCAAGGCCGACCACAGAAAGAGAAAAGTCAAGCCCCTCCTTCTTCAGCCGCCGTGCAAGCTTGATGCAAGTTTCGGGGTTCTTCCAATCCAAAAATCTGCCTGTCCAAAGAATGGTATTGGGTGTTTTGGAGGTAAGCACCTCATCAAAATTTCTGTACGCATTCATAACCGGAAAATATCCCCATTTGAACTTTTTATCGGGTCTTGGAAAAATGATGCGCGTGTCTTGCGCGGTGTACGCGCTGGCACAAAGAAAATATAGCTCTTGATTACGGAATTTATAATAATTGCGGTATCCGTTTTTCCAAAATGCCGGACTCAATATCCCACGAACCTCTTTTAAAAAACGTTCTCGGTAGACAAAGGTAAGTTTTCCGAGAGCCGCACGTTCGTTCGCCCACGCCTGATCGATCACACCTGCGATCACTACGTCGCTTTCCAAGCACAGGCGCCGCGCTTCTTGAGGGTCTTTTTTTGCGTACACCACGTACGGCTTATCGTAAGAAGCAAAGCCTTGTTTTCGTCTCTCCTCGGTCAAATCGATCATTTGCACAAAGAAAAATTCAATATCGGGCATCGCATAAAGTTCCTCACAAAAGGAAAGCTGATGATGATTTAAAACGCTGGAAAAAAAAGTGATCTTCATGTTTCCTCCAATTCTCCCGATTCATGCGGTATAAAAAACCGCATGGATGCAACGCCAAGCAAGAGATAGGACCATACGTAAACTGTGTAGCTTCCTGTAAACAGCGTTGATTCAAAGGACTGCTGGAACAGACAGCAGTGGAATGCCACGTAAGCCAAATAATGCAAGGAACTCATTTTCTTTAACTCGTTTTTTCGCTTTCCAAAGCTTATTAAAATACCAAAGTAAGCGAACATGGAAAGGATTCCGTAGCGAGCCGCTCCCTCTAAAAAGAGGTTTAAGGTTCCCTCTTCAAAGGCGTGGTAGGCAAGTGGATCGGTAAGGACGTCCTTTAATGCAATCAACCACGAGCCTTCTCTTCCGGAAAACAATGGTTTTCCTAACACCTCAATCCCATCGGGAAGCACCAAAAACATCCCGATATACACAAACATTACAAAAATCGGTGTCAGCTTAAGCAATCCAAAAAAGACGGGAGAAGCAATTCGCCTTTCTTTCCTTTGCAGCGCCATAAGGAGCGCAATCACCAGCAAAAAAAGGAGAGAGAAAAACGAGCTTCGGTTTTGCGTTGTGTATATCATAAAAGCCAGCACCGCCAAAAGTATCAGATTGATTCCCTTGGCCAATATACGTTTGGATTCATAAAGCATCAGCACAAGCATCATGGCAGGAGCACACAAGGCGATCCCCGTCATATTGGGGTTTTCAAAATACAACGACAACTGATCGTAATCGGTCCAGGCGGGAGCAAAAATCATGTATAAAATAAATGCGACAGCCACAACGTAGGTACAAAGCTTTATCAATTTCCAGGTGGCTTCATCGACACCTTTTGCAAAAATCGAAATTGCGAAGATAACAGATGATAGGGAAACGATCAAGCTTGACAGAGAACCACCGTGTAACGCAAGGATGAACATAGACGACAAAAACAAGCAAGCAAAGGCGATCAGCTGAAAAGGCGTGATCCTTATGTAGAGCAATTTCAAAAATGAGAGCACAACGATTGCGTATATGCAATACTTCATGGTCTCAATTCCAAACAACCCACAAAGCGACAGCATAACCGTCGATATTATAACGATCAGTTGGGTACAAAGCTCATCTATCTTTATAGTCATTCCCTATTTTACCTTCCAATAGTTTCTCTATCTGTTCTCGATACACGTCGGGCGAATGCCGCTTCATGGTGTTTTGGTAGTTGAGATCAACACGCGCTTTTGTATCCTCATAATGATTTTTGACGTGCTCTATCTTTTCGGCAAGCATGATATGATCCCCGTTTGTAAACAGATATCCGCTATTTTCGTCGACTACCTCTTTGATATTCTCAAAATCGGTGATCACAACGGGAATCTTCGCATATCCCGCCTCAAAAAGCGGACGTGCTTGATGCGGTGCCGTCATGGGGAATGCCAAAAGATCGGACGCCTTGTAAAAGGGGGCTATATCGCTTTGGCTCTCAAAAAATACAATTTTATCACGCAAACCGTTTTTATCGATCACCTCAAGGCATTGTTTGTTGTAATTTTTAACGAATATCCCCTTAAGTCTCCTTTTGAGGTCTGTAGGATATGCATTTTTCTTCATCTGTTCATACGTGGCACCAACCATCAAAAGCTTTATATTTTTATCCGAAATTTTTGCCATGGCACGAAGGAGAACCAAGGTTCCCTTAAGCTTGCTGACACCGCCCACAAACAATACGTAAAACGCATCTCTGTCAAGAGAGAGCAGCTCCCTTGCCTCGGACTTGGTATAGCGATCGTACCCCTCCTCGCGGATCATGTTATAAATCGTCACCTTTTGGCTTTGGATGCGCTCGCTTTGCATTAATTCGTAATTGCTGATAAAGGAGATCTTATCAAAATATTTGGAAAGATTTTTTTTAATGTAGTTTGTGCGGGCACCGAGCAAACCGTGAATATAGGTCTCTCTGAAAAAGCAGATCGTTTCCGCATTGTACTTTTTGGCAAGCCTTCCTATCCAGAACAACGTCATGGAATTGGCAACCACAACGTCTGGCTTTTCCTGTGCGATGACACGTTCAGCAGCTTTTTTAGCGCGGTTGACCGTCATATAATTGGCGATGGCTTTAGGAGAAAACGCCTGTCTGGAGCTCCCCACGCAGTGTGCAAAGGATGCGGGAGATGCCCCGCCCTCGATTACACGATACCCATTGTCACGAAAAATATTTACCATATTGTCAGGATTGGATACGCAATACACCGTAACATCGTATTGCTCTTTGGGAACACTATTTAAAAAATTCAAGCCACTGATCCCTGCACCACCAACCGTCCCGCAATGATGAAAAAACAGCATCTTTTTCTTTGACATCTTTATGATCTCCAATCGTATTTCAATTTAAAGGGCGCGCTTTTTAGGAAATGATCAAAACCACCGTGCGATTCAAGTTCTCTTGCTCCGTACATTTGTGTAACAAAAATTTCAAGCATCTCCCATTGTTCAAAGCTCATTTTTAATAAAGTCCAAAACGCGCTTTGCCTGGACCCTTTGATTTTTTTGTAAGGCGATAAACTCTGCCGCCCGCGTTCCTATATGCGTCCTTTCCTCTTCTTCCAATGCAAAAAATGCTTCGATCGCCCGCTTGATCTCATCGGGATCATTATTTTTTAGGCTGATACAATAATCAAAATATTCGGCAGGAATTCCGGGTAGCTCGGTAGTCAGAAGAGGCGTTCCGGAAAGCATATATTCCATTGTTTTGGAGGGGAAGGAATATTTTGTAAATTCATCGTCGGCGTTGCGTACGTTCACCAAAAGAGAAGCCTCCTTCTCCTTTACTAAAATTTCGTCTCTTCCTACCCTTCCAAAATACTTGATGCGAGGATCCTGCTTGCAATGCTCCTCCAATTCAGAGACATAATCTCCATACCCGTAGATATGAAGCTCATAATCTCCCTCCAACGCAGAAAACGCAGAAATAAGATTAGGAAATCCGTACCGCTTGGACAATGCCCCCGCATACATAAGGACGTTCTTTTTGCGTTCCCCAGCCGACACGTGTCTGATCCCCTCGTCCGCGATCCCCTCTACGACAACGTAGGGCTTTTGCGGCGAGACCTCTTGGCGCATTGCCTCGGTCAGATAAACGTATCCGTCAAATTCGCCTTGAATTTTTACGGCATTCTTTACGTATCTTGCGGCAAGCAATCCCTTGAGCCCGCGTTTACTCAAATACATATGCTTTGGAAGATCGGGAACAAAGGCATAGCACTTGCAATTGTATTTTTTACAAAGAGAAATAACGTTTTTCGCAATCGGCTCATAAATGGAGTAGATCAAAACGCATTTATCCTCAACGTCCGCATATTTTTTAAGCCAATGCCGAATCGGCTTTTTTGAGGCGCTTCTTTGAGAGAGCATTTTGAGGCCTTGCACGTTGACGGTAGGGATCCACGTCAACGCGTATTTATCCAGCAGCGTTTGCTTACGTGCTCCCCAAAAAAGTATTCTACTCCCCGGAAAAGCAGCGATCATTGGAAAAGAAAGAAATGTAATGTCATTTTCTTCTATCCCATTTTCCATCAAACCCTTTGCAAAGGTCGTTTCAAAAACATGGGGCGCCGACGAAGCCTTTACACGGCTCTGCGCTAAAATTTTTTCATACTCTGAATTTTCGCTGACCGTTCCTATATAAAGAATCTTCATTTTCTTCACTTCTCTTTTGTAAACATTTCAAGATATTTTTCAACCGTCTCCTCAACAGCCAAGCGCGAGGAGATATAGCCGCTTGCAAAGGCTTGCCACGTATGATAGGTGTCTTTATCCATATCGATCAGCTTTTGCAAGGCTTCGGTGAATTTTTCTTTGCTATCAAGCGAAATATCAAATCCCGCACGGTTTTCCTCCAAATCGTGCCACGGTGTGTTGTTGCTAATGACCGCGGGAACCCCTGCAAGCAATGCCTCGATGATAGAGTGACCGTAATTTTCACTCTGCGTGGGAGCAAGGAAAACGTGGTAATTCTTTAAAAGTGTTCCAACGGTGTCGTGGTCGACAATCCCCTTGAAATTGACCTTGACGTTGGGGGGAAGATCTCTTGCGATCTGCTTGCAACGTGCAACGTATTCCGCGTCCTCCTCGGGGCCGTAAATGTCAAAGGTTACGTCTCCCGTAATAGTGGCAAGACATTCAAGCGCGTAGTCCACGTTTTTGATGGGGTGGATGCGTCCAACCGTCAAAATCCGCGCCTCTCCCGCCTCCTTGTCTCTTCGATCGGATGCGGAAATCATACTGGGAAGATTTTTGATCTGCCACACAAAATTCTTCTTGTATATTTTCTTCAAAGCCGCGGCCTCCTCATCAGAGGTCACGTGAAACTCGGCATTCTTTTTTATTTTCTGTCCCACCATCATAAGAAAGGCAGTCTTGATCGCCTTTTTCCTTGAAAGCGCAGATGGCATGAGCTCTCCGCGCGGAGCAATAATAAGTCTTACGTTTTTGTGCTTTGACGCATACCGTAATGCGGGCAAACTGTACTGTCGGCTAAAAAGACTGCTTACGTAGATCACATCGGGAGAAATCTCCTCAAGTGTGCCATAGAATGCTGCGGGAGTATTTTCGGAAAGATAGTAAACATCCGCTCCGAAAATTCTGTTTTTGCCAAGAGAGACCTCCCGGTACGGTTCATTGGAGCCCTTATCGAACGCCACCGTCACGACCGAAAGATCGATCTTTTCGGAAAGTGCTTTTACCATATTTGTAACGCTTACCGTAGGACCGCCGCGTTTTTTAGAGGGATAAAAGCAATGGCTGAGTATGCAAACCTTCATTTTTCTGTCTCCGATTTCTCAAAAAACTTACCCATGTCATAATCTACCGATACGGGAAGGATCGGTCTGATCCCGCCCCCGGAATGAAACGTCAATTCTGAAAAATAAATTTTGTCGTCTGCGATATAAAAATCGGAACGCACGAATTCAAACGGCGATGCCAAGGCTTCTGCCAGGGCGATGATCTGCTCCTTATACCTCAACCAATCATCATCCACCGCAACCTCCCGATGTCCGTTTTTCATACCTACCGGGGAAAGATCGGGATAAAACAGGGTCTGGTGCTGTACGCCGTTTTCGCAATAGGTAATTTCAAAAAACCTTGCCTTTCCAAAGAAGCAATAGGATTTAAAATCGATCAGCCCCTTGGAGCTTTTGGGGCTAATAAACTGCTCACACAAGATCCTTGGAGGAATATTTTTATAATTCTTCTCACGGCTCTTGTGGTAGTAGTTACTACGCAATGAGGTGTTAAGAAACTTTATTGCTTTTTGAGTATCTAAGGTATTTTTGTCATTCACAACCACGTTCCAACCGGAGCCGTGCGTTGCCTTTAAAACAAACCGATCGGGTAAAACATCAAAATCGATCTCGTCGGTTTTCTCCCATGCACCGATCAGAGGAACAATATATTCCTCTCCAATTTTATCGGCAACGTATTTTCGCACTTCGTACTTGTCCGTATACACGGAAAGAGCATACTCATCGCAAAACACCTTTCTCGAAAGCACGTTTTCGTTAAAGGTTTTGGGAGAATTGAGATTTGCCCGTTTTCCCGTTCTTAAAAGAAACAGTGTTTTATTAAAACGTTCGTCGTTTACAAGGCGAACCTTTTTGCCAAAAAGGCGTATGTAGACCTGCGAAAGTAAAATCCTGATTTTATCCATAACGACTCCCTATCAAAAGCACGCTTATTCACAGCGCTCAACGATCAACCGATACGCGCGCGAAACGTCAAATTTTTCATACAGCACCTTTAAGCTGTTTTCTCGCTCGCTCTCCAAAGAAGGCAGCGCATCGATCGTCTGTACCACCTCGGAAAAGCTTTCGGGAGAGTTGCTGTAGCACTTCCAACCATAACCGCCGTCAACGATCGTACTCCCTATATCCGTATTGGTATCGGTACAGGCAAGGACAGGAAGCCCCGCCTGCATATAGGCAAGCATACGGCTGGGATAGTTTGGAATGGTGAAACGATAATCCAGAAAGATCATTCCAACGTCGCATGCGGCAACCATGCGGTCGTAATCTTCCTTGGGCAAGCTCTTCATAAGCTTCATATTCTGGGGCGCTTCCGTAGAAAAGAACGCTTCCAGCTTTTCGTATTCCGCGCCGTCTCCCACGATCAGGAAAAACGAATTTTCATTTTTCATCTGCGTTTTAAGACACTCGATGATAAACGGGATCCCTTGCGGTTTTCCGAGATTTCCACCGTAAACGTACACACGCTTATCCGTGGGGATATCATACTTCTTTCTCATCGCAACAGAGGCTTCCTCCTCAAGGACAAGATCTTGCACCTCGATGCAATTCGGGCACAGCCCCACCTTGGAAGGGTCTACCTCCGGATTGTTTTTTAAAACGTATTCTACGTTTGCATCTGACATACACCCAATCGTATCCGAAATACGATAAAGCGCCTTCTCCTTTTTGCGGAAGAACTTATAAAGGATCCCCTTCCAGCCGCGCTTTGATAAAACGCCGATATCAATTGCATTTTGCGGGAAGATATCTTTAAGCATAAGATACGTATGCGCGCCATCCCGTTTTTTCACATATTCCACAACGCTGCACAGCGTGATCGGGGGAGTTGAATATAAAACGAGATCAAATTTCACGTCTCCCAAAAATTTTTTGATTGCGCTTTTAAACTGTGCCTCAACCATCAGCGTGGAGATTCCCTTTTCAATAAAACCGCACTTCGTTATATTTCCGATTTTAACGCGCAACATATGGATTCCGTCTTCTACCTTGAATTCGGTCTCCTTGCCGGATCTTTTTTCATTGGCACTGACTGCATACACGGAATGACCGTTGTCTCGAAAACATCGCAGCAGATCAGAATATATCTCATGCTGATTGATATTTGACAAATTTCCAATGGTCAGAAGAAGGACCTTCATTTTTATCTCCGTTCCGCCGTTCTTGCGGCATTTTCTTTAAGGGTCAAAACGCGAGCTTAAATATCGCGCTGTATCTTGACCTCGTTGTACTTCATCATATAAACGCCTTCGTCATATTTCCCGATATTAACGGGATTTTCGATTCCGTGAATATTGTTTTGGATCAGCTTCATATGGTCGCAGCCACTCTCATAAGCATGGGGATAGCCACCGCCAAAGCGGGGGTTTACCTCGGAAATATAATACTCGCCGTCTATTTCAAAAATGTCGATATCGATCTGTCCGGACCATCCGCTCTCGGCAACAAATCTTTCGATCAAGGCAAACAGCTTGTCGTCCTTAAAGGAAACCGCCTTGTCCGTCTCCCCCGCTCTCATCAACAGCTTTTTCTTAATAAAAACCGATACCAGGCGATTGGAGATCATATCGATGTAACAATCGGCACCCATTTCCTGCCCCTTTAAAAATTCCTGAATCATCAGTCCTTCGCCACGGCTCCACAAAAATTCCAAGGTCTCTTTGTCCGAAACGCGGTTGATCGAGATGGAGGCGCTTCCGCGGATCGGCTTTACAAAAACAGGAAAATCGATCAGTCCCGCTTCAAGATCCTCGTAAAAACGTGCTTTATCGTCATAGCTTCTCGCACACTTGTAATTGTGCGCAGAAAGCCATTGATACATCTGCATTTTGTCCAGCGCTCTTTCGCACAGCTCATAGGAGGAACCGATGACGGTAACTCCCAGATCCTCGAATTTATCTTTATATTTTGCAAGCAAAGAAAGCTCGGGATCAATGAGTGTAAGAACCGCGTTAATATGTTCTTTTTTACAAATGTCAAAGATAAGATCCATATACCCCGGATCGGTAATTCTCGGAACCTGATAAAAGCCATCCGCTTCGTAAATTGCCGGAGCGATCAGCTGCATATCGGTTGCAATGACCTTTCCCTCATTTCCAACGGTTCTCTTAAAATACTGAACGATCTTGTTTCTTGTACCTGCGCTTAAAATCAAAATATTCATACGTTTACTCCTTCGGTGCCATATTTGAAAGCATCGCTTCTTTTCTGATTTGTGCCAAATTCCCTTCCGTTTCGCGTGTGTTTTCGGAAACGTCGCTGTGTGACAACACTTTTTTTACCGTCAAAAACAAAATTTTGATATCAAAAAACAGCGAGACATGTTCGACGTACTCCACGTCCTTTGCAAGTCGGCTATCCCAATCCAACGAATTTCTTCCGTTGACCTGCGCCCAACCGGTAAGACCCGGACGAATGGTGTGTCTTTTTTGTTCGGTCTCGGTGTAGTAAGGAAGATACTCCACCAATAGCGGCCTCGGTCCCACGATCGCCATGTCGCCCTTAAGGATGTTGATCAGCTCGGGGAGCTCGTCAAGGGAGGTGCTTCTTAAAAATTTGCCGTACTTATTCAAGCGCACGTCGTCGGGGAGCAGGTTGCCCTCCTTATCCTTTGCGTTTGACATGGTTCTGAATTTGATCAGTCTGAAAATGCGTTCCTTTCCGTCCTTCCCCTTCTTTCCCGGGCGAAGCTGGGTGAAAAAGGGATTGCCGCGCATCGCGATAGCTCCCACGATGATCAAAATTAAAAGAATGGGTGACAAAATCGCCAGCGCAATGAGGGAAAGCATAAAGTCAAAAAAACGTTTAAAAAAGTGTGCGTACATATGTAACCTCTCACAAAAGATGTTGATAAAACCGTTTTATACAAAACACTCTCTGACGATCTCGATCACGCGGTCCTGCTCCTCGGGGGTCATTTTGTTATCCGACGGCAGACAAAGTCCGCGCTCAAAGATATCCGCGCCGACGTCCGTGACGCCGCCCGCAATATAGGCGTTGGTCTTTGCCCGTGCCGAGCCGCTCTTCGTGATGAACTCATGCATGCGGTACATCGGCTGCATGTGCATCGGCTTCCAGATCGGACGCCCCTCCGCGTTGTGCGCGGCAAGGGCTTCAAGGATCTCGGTAGGACAGGTCTTTCCTGCCTCCTTGACGTACAGGGCATGGGAGTCGTCTCTGACCTGCCGACACATCGCCTCGCGGTCGATCAAAAGACAGGACAGCCAGAAATTGGGCTCCATGATCGAAGGATCGTACGGATTCATGGTAACGGGAAGATCGCAAAATCCTTGGCGGTATCTTTCATAAATCGCCTTTTTCTGTGCGATATGCTCGCCAAGATAGGGGTACTGCCCGCGAACCACACCCGCAATCACGTTGCTCATGCGGTAGTTATAGCCAACCTCCTCGTGCTGATACCAGGGCGCGTTCTCTCTTGCCTGCGTGGACCACTTGCGCGCCTTGTTTGCAACCTCAAGATCGTTGGTCAGCAAGCAACCGCCCGAAGAGCCCGTAATGATCTTATTTCCGTTGTAGCTCACCGCCGAATAATCGCCAAACGAGCCGCATTGCTTTTTTTGAAGCGTTGCCCCCATTGCCTCGGCGGCATCCTCGATCAAAAGCGCTCCATGGCGGTCGCAGATCTCGCGAATGAGATCCATGCGTCCGGGGAAACCGTACAGCTCGGCAGAAACGACCAGCTTTACGTCGGGATAGAGCGCAAACGCGCGCTCCAGCGCTTCGGGGTCCATGTTCCACGTGTCGGCATCGGTGTCGATAAATACGGGGATACCTCCCTCGTAGACCACGGGATTCAAGGTCGCGTCAAAGGTCATGTCCGAGCAAAATACACGTCTTTCCTCCAAGGCGCCGTGGCTGATGGCGGGACGGCCGTAAAGCGTTTCGCCTGCATGCTTTACCGCAAGATGAAGCGCCGCGGTGCAACAGGAGAGCGCCACCGCATATTTCATTTCGGAGCACTCCGCCGCGATCCGCTCTACCTCGTTGATATTTGCCCCCACCGTACTCATCCAGTTCGTTTCGTATGCCTCGGTCACGTATTTCATTTCGTCGCCGTGCATCGTAGGGGTCGCAAGCCACACCTTTTTTTGAAAAGCTTCCACACTCATGATCGTTTGTTTCACTCCTTGCAACTACGTTTCTTACGAAAGCAGATTTTTAAAAGAGAACGGAAGAGCCGTTGGAGGCGGAATAAACGCTCGCAGAGCACTTATATCCGTTCTTCTTGTAATATTTTTCATCCAAAAGCGCAATGACGTTTTCGGCATGCTTCTTTTCCACCAGCGCAATGATGCATCCGCCAAGCCCCGCGCCCGCGATCTGGCTGCCAAGCACGCCCTCGGTTTGGTTGAGCATATCGCACACCTCGTCGATTTGAGGAAGCGAGCAACCGTAAGCACCGCTTTGCAGAGCGAAATCTGCGTTCTCCTCTGCAAGCCTATCAAGGAGTTCGTCCGTAATTCGCTCCCCGTCAAAGCGGTCACCGTTGTGGCTGATCTTCATCATCTCACCGATCAAGCTGTAATTTTCTTCCTTCAGGGCAGGGATCAGACGCTTGGATCTTGCGCACTCCGAAATGCCGAACAGTGCAACGCCGCGCAATTCGTAAACGCTGGGCTCTGCGTGCGAGGAAAAGATCTGCTCGATGCGGTCCTTGTATTCGGGAAGGAGCGCCTTGATCCCACCGCGTGTGATGGTCTCGGGGATCGATTTGAGCATTTTATAAACCTCGGAATAAGGACGGATCTCGGCAAGATCCCGGAATTCGCGCAGATCCCTCTGCGGATACGCGCGCTTAAGAAGCATAAACGCAAACTCGTACGCCGCGATCTTGGCATTGAACACGTCCTTGGCATTTCCCGTTTTTTTCGCCTTGATCATGCTGTCAGCCACCACAACGGCGTAACGGTCGGAAAAGCGTGCGCTCTCTCCTACCGAAAAGGGCTTAAAGGAAAGATTTACGATCGAATCCCTCATACCGCACTTCATAGCGGAGTGATCCCCCGCGCCGCCGCGAGAACCGACAAACCATTCTCCCTCGCCGCAAAGATCGATGAACTCGCGGTTGGTAATGTTAAGAGAATTCAAGGCAACGATCGCCTCCATCACCGCAACCACAATGCTGGAGGAGGAGGACAGTCCCGCTGCCGCGGGGATGGTTCCACTTGCTACCATATCCATTCCGCAAATCGGTGCGGGAAACTCTATTTGCGCCCTCAGCACCGACGACTTGACGTAATTCGCCCAGTCTCCGCGGCTCTCCTCCAGGGCTTGAACGACCCGCGGAGAGGAAAGGTAATTCAACCAGGTATCCGTTTGTCCGAGAGAGAGCGTTTGGGAAATGGAAAAGCTGCGATCCTCATACACAGGGTCAAGATTGGAAATATTGATCACGTCATCCTCGCGCGTGGCGGCGACGAATACGGTATCCGAATCCACTGCCATGGCGTTGATGCTGCCGCCGCGGTGGTCGATGTGACGCCCGATGAGATTGACACGCCCGGGCGAGCGGGTGATCACGACCTTTCGGTCGCCGTACTTTTCAACAAAACGGTGCAAGAGGGAGACGTAACGGCGCTTTTCCGTTTCGTAATTTTCACGGTAAAGATCGCAAAACGTACCGTCAAGAGACCCGTTTTCAATATCTCCGATCAATTGAGACGCGCTGCGCATAAAATATCTGCTGATGTCGCGCAATTCTGCCTTGGTGCTGTAGGTCAGCATATTCTCTCTCGCGCCGATCTCATAAACCTTGGCGCGGTCTCGAAGAGAGAAATGCTCGAGCGTATCCGTCAGATACACCTCGTTTTGCGCATTGTTGGAGCCGATTTGGGCGATCGCCTCGATCGCCTCGTCAAGATCAAAGCAATAAAGCCCCGCATTGGCATACGGTGTGGCAAGGATCTCGGCGGCGGTAAAGCATTCTCCGCAAAGCTCCTTTGTTCCCTGCGGCTTTTGGGAAAACGCGCGGCGGATCACCTTTTCCGCCTTTTGGGGATTGAGGCGCAGGCTTGCCAGATATTCGGAATATCCCTCGGGCTCTACGTTGGCAAGCGCCATCAAGGAGGCATCTGCAAACTCAACGATCCCAAAGGGCTTTCCGTTTTTAACAACGACACGCCCGCCGTTATAATTCAATGCGATCGGTTGAACGCCAAACACCGCATTCGTTCCGTCGGCGGTCTCTAAAAGTCCGCGGATCACGTCGGGAGCAATGATCTTGTCTCCCATCGAAACGATCACCTGCCCGCGAAAGCCCACGGTCTGCAACGCCTTCAAACCGCAAAGCGCCGCATGTCCCGTGCCCTTTTGCTCCTTCTGATAGGCATAGATCACGCCGTCCACACCGTCCAGGCAATCCATAACGCTGTATGCCTGGTGCCCGATCACGATCACAAAGCGGCTCACGCCGCCCATTTTCATATTGTCGATAATTCGCTTGATGACAGGAATTCCCGCACAGTCAAAGCAAACCTTATTTTTGGAATCATCCTTCATCCGTGTTCCTTTTCCGGCACACAGGATCACCGCAGCAGCATTTGTCATTAAGACTTCTCCTTTTTTAACAAGCGTACAATACCCGATTTTATGTATCATATTAAATTATAGCACTATTCATTTTACAAGTCAATAGATAAGTTCCTTGTTTGTGCAAAATAACCTAAATTCCCGGTCATAAATCCCCTTTTTGTTCGGTATGCGAGGGGCGTTTTTTGCCGTTTTTTAAAGAATCGGCTCGCAAGAAAGGATCCTTTTTCTGATCCGTCGAGAAAAGCGCAAAAAAAAAGACAGCGCCCACACGCTCCCTTAATTGGAGAGCGTGGCGCTGCCTCGGCTTACTTTTATCATTGTTTCCACCGCAAAATCGGCTCGGAAATATTACGTCGTAGGGCAGGTATCAATTTGCAAGTACCAGCGTTTCGCCGGGAGAAATGCAGTAGTCCTTCTCATCTGCCGTCAGCCAAACGGTATGGAGCGTGGGGTTGTAGATGCGGTTGCAGTCCGCACTCATGACAAGAGAACGGAAGGCGTGAACGTATTCCCAAATCTCGATGTTGGTCGCGTACCACGTGTCTTCTCTGCCGCCCATTTTTTCGCAAAAGCGCTCGATGACGTCCCAGTTGTTGTCCCGTGGGAACTCGAAGCTGTGCCCCCAAAGGTAAAAGAGGCGCGGATAAGTGCTTGTGATATATAGCTTTTGGGGATCGATGGCAAGAAATTCGTCACACCACTCAAAAAGCTTGGGATTCGTATGCTTTGCCGTAGGCACCCAGCAGAGAAAATCCTCGGGCAAACGGAAGGTGTTGTTGTCGCCCCCCAGCGACCTGGAATATACAATGCCCGCGCTTTCAAGGTAGGAACGAACGGTGGCGTAGTCGTTTCCGTTGTGCATTTTGGTAACTCCCGTATCGGGATACGCCATACCGCGCACAATGCGCCCAAAGGTATTTTCAAGAGACAAACGGCAGTTGAGCACGTCCATCATCCCGCGCGCAGGGGTCACGATGCCGGGTGCCATATGCCGCTCGCCGTGCACGGCGAGCTCATGTCCCGGGTCCAAAAGGTATTTTTGGATCTCCCGGGCGGTAAGCTTTCCCTCGTTTCCGATGTAGGCACTGTTGATATTAAAGGTCGCCTTCATGCCGTGGGCACCGAGGATCTCGGAAAAGCGAATATCGTCCTTGACACCGTCGTCGTAAGAAAGTGTCACCGCCTTGAATTTTCCCCCGGGAAAGCGAAGAAAAAAGTATTTCATAAAAAGATCCTCCCTGATCGGTTTCCACTTGCTGATATATTCCCATTGTATCACACAGGGGACGCGTTTTCAAGAGAAAATAAAAAATACTTGTCTGCATTTTCAAAAAACAAAAAGGAACGGCGTTGATACAGTTACTTGGTTTAATGAAAGACTGTAAGCATATTTTTTCAAGCCGAGCAGAAAGGTTTTATCCTCCAAAATTTCCGGTCTCAAGGAGAAATGAAACCGCAAATTCACAGCCTTTGAAAAACGCCTTTTTCACAAAAAGAGCTTCCATATCGCACAATACGTCAACATATTTTTCCACTGCCTCTTCTTGCTCCTTGTTAAGTAAACCGTTTACTTTTTCGTGTAGCTCTAAAGTCTTTTTTGTAAGCTTTCGTTCCTCATCCGTATCAATCACAGCACATTCATCCGAAAGGTATTCATCCCATAGTTTTTCAAGTGTTTCTTTCATATTTTCTCTCCTTCGTAATGGGTTAAAAATGATTCAAACATATTATAGTTCATATGCGGACTAAAGTCAACCCTTTTTAGTTCATTTGTGCTATAATTTTCAAAAAGCAAGAGGGGGTAAAAAATGAGTATATACCGAAGACTAAAGGATCTTAGAGAAGATGCCGATAAAAGTCAAGAAGAAATTGCAAAAATAATAGGCACAAGTCAATCCTACTACGCACAGTACGAAAACGGCAAAAGGGCCATTCCTTTTGAGCGTATGGTTGCCTTGGCAAAATACTATAATATTTCTCTTGACTATATGGCAGGACTTATCGACACCCCAAGAAAGCTCAAATAAGCGATCTATAAAAAACAAGCCGCTCGGCGTTGTTCTCTAAAAGGACGGCTGAAATCCAAATTCACCCTCGGAGGGGATACCTAATGAAAGAAGTTTTCAAAAAATACGCAAAACGCTATTTTATCGATGCCATGAGTGCCATGGCGCTGGGTCTTTTTGCCTCGCTCCTCATCGGCACGATCATGGGAACGCTGGGACTGATTCCCGGTCTTGAGGTGCTTGCCACCGTCGGCAAGGGCGCCCAGGCGGTTTCGGGCGCGGTGATGGCGGTCGCCATTGCCGCCTCCCTCAAGGCTGACCCCTTGGTGATCTACACCTCGGCGGCGGTCGGACATCTTGCCAACGCAAACGGCGGCGCGGGAGGTCCCTTGGCTGTGCTGTTGATCGCGATCGCTGCCGCTGAGGTGGGCATGTTGGTTTCTAAAAAAACCAAGGTGGATATTCTCGTAACCCCCTTCGTCACGCTCTTGACGGGAGGGCTTTTGTCGGTGTTCTGCGCCCCTTACATTGGGGGACTTGTCGGCTACGTCAGCAGCTTTATCGGCTGGGCGACCACCCAGCAGCCGCTTTTGATGGGCGTTATCGTTTCG
>JAZNEQ010000040.1:0-3589 GCA_045588715.1 Eubacteriales bacterium
CTGGCAGGTCGTCACGCGGCGGCGCGGCGGCTCCTCCTCGCCCGTAAAGAACTTCTTCATGGGTGCCATACCCGAGTTGATGAGAAGAAGAGATTTGTCGTTGATGGGGACCAGCGGATAAGAGGGTAAGCGCAAATGGTCCTTGGATTCAAAAAACGCAAGATATTTCTCGCGCAGGTCGTTAAGCGACGTCCATTTCATAACAAACTGTCCTTTCGTTGATAAAAATCACGTAAAAAAATACATTCATAATATTGTAGCATAAGGGAAGCGCGTTTGTCAATCGTTTGACCGAAAAAAGAGGGGAAGGGAGGGGGAAAAAGCAGGGGAACGTGCCGAATAAATAAAACTCACCCGCCCAGATCCTTCACGGCGGTGTTTTTCTCGATGGCATTCTCAAGAGGCACGAAGAATTCCGAGAAAAAACACCTTGCTCAAGGATGACAACGGCGTGGACTTTGTGTGTTTTTAGCTTAATGATCTTGGGGAAAGCCGCGGCGGGTTATTCGGTAAAGGCTTTCATAAAGCGTTTTAGCAAAAATGCGCAGAAATAAGGGAAATTATAAATTTGATCGCCGTATCCGACGTTATCGTGTGAAAATTTAAAGCCGTAACGAACGTCGGGATATTTGTCGGAGTCGATCAACGTGCGCAAAGATTTTGTTTTTCCGTTTTTGGATTTTACCTCTACGGGGATGAGTGATTTTGCGCTTCTGATGAAAAAATCCTCTTCGAGCGTAGAATCCTCGCGTTTGTAATAGTACAAGGGATACCCGGATTTGACCAATGCCTCTCCCACGATGTTTTCATAAAGCGCGCCCTTGTAGACCCCCATGTTTCTGTTGGCGCGGAGATCGTCGCCCGCCTCCTCGTCAAGCAAGGAGACAAGCAACCCGGTATCGGCAAAATAAAGCTTAAATTTGTCGGTATCACAGTTGCCGTTCAGAGGAAGCTCGGGAAAATGAAGACAGTAGCATACGTTAACGATGCCGGCATCAAAGAGCCATTCGGCACACCCTCTGTAATCCCGAAAGCGTGCTCCCGAGGTTATTTTTGAAATTTGGAATTTTTTGTTTTTCTTGGCAAGCTGTGGGGCAACGCTGTTGAATACGTTGATCACCCTTGCTTGATCCAACCCCTCGGCATATTTTCGAATGTCCTCCTTGTAGTCGGCAATCAATTGCCGCTGTGTTTCCAGGGAGCCCTCAAAGGTTCCTTTTGCGATATACTCCTTTACGACAGCAGGCATGCCGCCGAGAATGGAATAATCAAGGAAGAGCGTGTGGTAAATATCCATTTCCAGTTCGTTGAAGGGACGCATCTCTGTCATATGGGCAAGCATATCCGTTACCGTATCCTCGCCGTAGCCCTTCGCCCATAAAAATTCCTCAAAATCCATCGAATACATTGTGTAGTCCGTTTTGTTCCCTACACTGTTGCTTTCGATCCGCTTGTAATTTACTCCCAGCATCGACCCCGAGCATATTACGTCAAACCGCCCGTCAATCCTGAAAAATTTGAGGGCGGTAGCAATTTCGGGAAATTCGGTGATTTCGTCAAAAAAGACCAGGGTTTTTTGTGGGATGAATTTTTTTGAAGGATCGATCCTCGAAATGTTTTTTACAATGCTGTCAACGTCATAGCCGTCAACGATGATCTTTTTATACTTTTCGTCTCTTACAAAATTGATCTCCACAGTGCTTTCATAGTTGGCATCGGCAAAGTGCAGGATCGATTCGGTTTTGCCGATTTGGCGACAGCCCTTTACAATCAAAGGCTTTCTTTGGGGATCGCTTTTCCACTCTGTAAGATAGGTGTCTATCTTTCGTTTTAAATACATGGTGACCTCCGCTCTGCGTATATATCTTCTGCCCTTATTATACACATCCAAAAGTACTTTGTCAACATCGATTGGTTATTTTTATAGCGAATATTTCGCCGTTTTGGCTTTTTTTAGAGCGAATATTTCTGTGTTTTGGCTTTTTTTAGAGCGAATCGTTTGCCGCGTTGGCTTTTTTGCGGTATGCGTTGGAAAAGGCTTTTCAGCATATGCGTTGGAAAAGGCTTTTCAGCAAACCTTGACAACAAGGGAGAGGCGTGCTATAATAAACAAAATGCTGTGTACAACAGTGTAGTTTTTTTGAATGAAGGTGACAAGTTGAGTGAAATAAGCAGATTGGTGTTCCAATGTCCGACCTGTAGCTCCTCGGAGGGGGTCAAGGAGGGAACCCAAATCAAGTGTGCGTTTTGCGGCAATCGCTATCGCGCAAGCTTTATGGATGACCCCTTGTTTGTCAATCTCCAATATGCGGTCAACGAGCGGCAAGAGGCAAAGTTTGACCTTGCACGTAGAAGATATGACAAAATGATCCGCGAAAATCCCGAGGGGTCTTCTTTAGAGGAGGCCTATTGGGGGCGCTTTTTGTGCGAGCAATACGTGATCTTTTACCAAAACGATCTGGATGAAGCCATCCCCTCCTTTTGGGAGATCAACCCCGAGCATTACAGCAAATCCCAAAGCTACCAAAAGGCAATGGAATACGGAATGGCAAGCGGCAACGCGGAGAATTACGAGCGCCTTGCCGAATTGGTCGAGGTCTATAAGACAAAGTATGCCAAGGTCAAAAAGGAATTCCCGAAGGGGTATGATATCTTTATCTGCTTTAAGGATTCGGGAACGACCGACCGCAATCTCGGTTATGAGATCTATAACAGATTTTCACGGGATTACGAGGTGTTTTTCAGCCCGCAATCGCTCAATACCATTACGGGAAACGATTACGAGCCGTATATCTACCACGCCTTAAAAACGGCAAAGGTGCTTTTGGTGCTTTGCTCCTCGCGGGATGCGTTGGAATCCAAGTGGGTGCATAACGAGTGGTGGAGATTTTACAATTTCTCCCGCGGTACGGACAAGACCATCATCCCCATTTTCAGAAATGAATTTGAACCGTCTTTGTTACCGCAGGAGCTGAAAAATTGCCAAGGACACGCGGAAAACGTGCATTTGATCGCAACGCTCGGAGAGCGCTTTGCGGCAATTTTTAAGGAGGAGGCAACGGCGACACCCGCCAAGGAAAAACGCCCCGTGCCGAGTGCGCCAAAGCCGATCAAAAAGAAACCAACCCCTGCAAAAAACGGGCAAAAGAAAACCGCAATACCAAAGGAACAGAAAAAGGGCACTAAATACGCCATTCTTACGGCACTTTTGTTGCTTGTGATCGGCACTGCCGTGGGCATTGGTATTTTCAATCAAAACAAGGGCGGCGTAACGCCTCCTGCGGGAGATCCCTCATACGGTGAGCTTGAAACCCCGTATCTCCCCACGCCTGAGGTTGACGGAGGAGGCGAGGAGGAATCGAGCGGAGGCGAGGAGGAATCGAGCGGCAGTGAGGACAACAACGCCATGACGATAGAGTATTTCAGCTTTGAAGAAAATGCAGACGGTACGTATACCGTGACAGATTTTGACAAGTACTCCTTTACGGGCACTGAGGTGACCATTCCCGCTACCTACAACGGGAAGTCTGTGACGGGCATTGGGTCATCTGTGTTCCAGGGTTGCACAAGCCTTGAAAGCATTACAATC
>JAZNEQ010000041.1:0-9195 GCA_045588715.1 Eubacteriales bacterium
TTAATCCGAGTTTATCTTCTATTTGCCTTTGTGTCATCCCTTGGGCTAACATTTCTTTTATCTGCGGCAATAGTTCTTGTGTGTGTTGATACTTTCTCGGCATACAATTACCCCCTTGATATGGTACTTTAATTCTACCACATCAAGGGGGTTTTTGTCTATTGTCCGTTTTTAACGGACTTGTTCATCATTGGCGCTCGGGGGGATGCTTTGTAATATTTTATTTTGTCATTTTCTCTTGCTTGACCTTATGGTCCACCACGTGGCGAGAGGCAAGCTCGTCGTGGATATCCTCAAGGCTGATTCCCGCTTCGATCATCAGCACCATCACGTGATAGGCAAGATCTGCGATCTCGTAGACCGTTTCTTTTTTGTCCTCTGCCTTTGCGGCGATGATGACCTCGGTGGATTCCTCGCCAACCTTTTTGAGGATCTTGTCAAGCCCCTTTTCAAAAAGATAGGTGGTGTAGGAGCCCTCTTTTTTGTCTGTCTTTCGTCCCTCGATCAGCTTCATAAGTCCCTCGAGCGAAAAGGCGTGGCGCTCTTCGCTTTCATAGACCGTGTCGTTAAAGCAGGAGTTTGCCCCCGTGTGGCAGGCGGGTCCCTCCTTTTCGACCATGACGACCAATGCGTCACGGTCGCAGTCGGCGGTGATGGAAACGACGTGCTGGTAGTTGCCGCTGGTCTCGCCTTTGAGCCAAAGCTCTTGCCGCGAGCGGCTCCAGAAACAGGTCAGCCCCTTTTCCATGGTGATAGCGAGGCTTTCGCGGTTCATATAAGCCAGCGTTAAGACCTCTTTGGTTTTGGCATCGGTTACGATGGCGGGGATGAGCCCGTCTTTGTCAAATTTTAATTCGTCGATGTTGAGCATAAGAACGTTCCTTTCTGTTGGGTATCAAAGACGTGCGGAAATACCCGCAGCCCTCATTTTTTCTTTCAGATCCGAAATGCGTACCTCGCCAAAGTGGAAGATGGAGGCGGCAAGCCCCGCATCCACCCCGGGGAGAGTGTGAAACAGCGTGATAAAATCCTCAATGCAACCCGCGCCGCCCGAGGCGATGACGGGAACCTTGACGGCATCGCACACCGCGCGCAGCAATGTAAGGTCGAACCCGCCCTTGACACCGTCGGTGTCGATGGAGTTGACAACGACTTCGCCTGCGCCCATCGAAACGCATTTTTTGATCCATTCGATGGCTTCCATACCCGTATCAACTCTGCCGCCTTTGGCAAAGACGCGGAAGACGCCGTCGACCCGCTTGACGTCGGCAGAGAGCACCACGCACTGATCGCCGTAGCGTTTTGCCGCCTCGTAAATCAAGTTTGGATCTTTAATAGCGCCCGAATTGACGCTGACCTTATCCGCACCCGAGGAAAGTACTCTTTCAAAATCCGAAAGAGTGTTGATGCCTCCGCCAACGGTTAAGGGGATAAAGACGTTACGCGCCGTTTGCGTGAGGATATCGGTAAAGAGGCGGCGCCCCTCCGCCGAGGCGGTGATGTCGTAAAACACCAATTCATCGGCACCCGCCGCGCTGTAGTACTTGGCAAGTTCAATGGGGGAGGAGACATCGTGAAGCCCTTCAAAGTTAACGCCTTTGACTACGCGTCCGTCACGCACGTCAAGGCAGGGGATAATTCTTTTTGTGATCATTGTTTTGCTACCTCGATCGCTTTTTTTAGATCCACGTCTCCCGTGTAGTATGCCTTTCCGATGATTGCACCGTAAAGCCCCATATCGGCAAGCGCCTTGACGTCGGAAAGAGAGGAGACACCGCCGGAGGCGATGATATTCATGCGGTATTTTTCACCCAGCTCGCGGTACAGGGCGCGGTTGGTGCCCATCATGGCACCGTCGCGTGAGACGTCGGTGCAGATGACCGTGGAAACACCGAGCATTTGCATTTTTGCAAAAAAAGCGTCTGCGGTGAAAGCGGTCTTTTCAGTCCATCCCTTGATGGCGACGTATCCGTCGCGAAGATCGATTCCGACGGCAATGCGCTCGCCGTACTTTTTCACTGCCGTAATGAGAAACGCTTCATCCGTGACAGCCGCAGTGCCAAGGATCACGCGGTCGATGCCCGCCTCAAGATATCGGTCTACCACGTCCATATTGCGCACACCGCCGCCTACCTCACAAAACAGCCCTGCGGCTTTTTTAATGGCAAGCACTACGTCAAGGTTGGGGGTGGTGCCGTCTTTGGCACCCTCCAGATCTACGACGTGGACAAAGGAAGCACCCGCCTCGGCAAAGGCCTTGCCAAGAGAGGGGGGATCCTCGCTGTAAACGGTCATTTGCGCGTAATCGCCCTTAAAGAGACGAACTGCTTTTTTTTCGTACAGGTCGATTGCGGGGAAAATATTCATGCTGGGACCTCCATTTCGGCAAAGGCACGTAGGATGTTAAGCCCCACGTCGCCGCTTTTTTCGGGGTGGAACTGGCAGCCCATGACGTTCCCCGATGCTACGGCGGCGGTCAGGGGCACGCCGTACTCCGCGGTTGCGATGACAGCGGGGTCACACTCGGTCGCATAGTAGGAATGGACGAAGTATACGAAGTCGCCATCCTTGACGTTGGAAAGCAGGGGAGACGGACGTGTGAGGCGGAGCGCGTTCCATCCGATGTGCGGAATTTTAAGGTCCTTTGGAATCACGTCTGCGATGGGGCGGACGCTGCCGCGGATCAGCCCCAAGCCCTCGTGCTCGCCGTACTCAAATCCGCGCTCGAAAAGAAGTTGCATTCCAAGGCAGATGCCCATGAGGGGCTTTCCGTTTTTGGCTTCCTCGCAGACCACGCGGTCAAGCCCCGTGTCACGCAGCTTTTTTGCCGCATCGCCAAAGGCACCGACGCCGGGAAGGATGATGCGCTCGGCGCGTTGTATCTCCTCAGGGTCGCTGGTTGCCACTGCCTTGACGCCGATGGCGGCAAAGGAGGAGGTAAGGGAAAAGAGATTTCCCACACCGTAGTCAACGATCGCGATCATCAAAGCACCCCCTTGGACGAGGGGATCTCGTCCTTGGCTGCGAGATCGATCGCAACGGCTGCTTTTAAGGCTCTTGCCGAGGACTTGAACATTCCTTCAATGATGTGATGGGAGTTACTCCCTGCAAGCTGCTTGATATGCAGGGTGCAGGCTGCGTTTCTTGTAAACGCAAGCCAGAATTCTTCTGCAAGTTCGGTATCGAAGGTGCCTACCTTTTTTGCGGGAATGTCCGCATCGAAGGAGAGGTATGCTCTACCCGAAAGATCGACCGCCGTGAGGATGAGCGCTTCATCCATTGGCAGGATCATGCTTCCGTAGCGGCAAATACCGCGTTTTTCTCCGAGTGCCCCCGCAAAGGCGGTACCGAGCGCGATGCCGATGTCCTCTACCGTGTGGTGATCGTCTACCTCGGTATCTCCCTTGCAGCTTACGGTCAGGTCAAAGCTGCCGTGCTTTGCAAAAAGGGTGAGCATGTGATCAAGAAAGCCGCAACCGCTCTTGATCTCACTTTTTCCCGTTCCGTCAAGGCAGAGGGAGAGTGTGATATCTGTTTCCGCTGTTTTGCGGACGATTTCAAAAGTTCTCATAAATATCCTTTCTGTTTATCTGCCCAAAGAGGCAAGAATTTCCTCGAGTGCCGCGATCAGTGCTTCCATTTCGCTTTTTGCACCTACTGTGATGCGATTGTATTCGGCGATCTCCGGTTTTGAAAAATGGCGGACAAGGATGCCCCTTTGGCGCAATGCCGTATAGATCACCTCGCCCGATACAGCGGGATGTTTTGCAAAAATAAAGTTGGCGCGCGAGTCGGTCATGGTAAAACCGAGTCGTGAAAGCTCCCGCACGGTATATTCGCGGGTATTCATTACGGTGTTGCAATTTTTTATAATTTGTTCGTTTTCCTTCAGAGTCGCAATTCCTGCCGCCTGTGTCATTGCATTGACGTTGTAGGGGTTTGTGGAATATTTGATCGCCGAAAGGTCACGGATGAGTGCGGGGGAGGCAATGCCGAAGCCGAGGCGTGCTCCTGCCATAGAGCGGGACTTGGAAAAGGTTCCCGTTACGATCAGGTTGTCATACCGATCGGTCAGAGAAGCGGCGCTTTCTCCGCCAAAATCCACGTATGCCTCGTCGATGAGAACGATATTGTTAGGATTGGAGGCGACGATTCGTTCAATTTCACAAAGAGGCAACGCAATACCTGTGGGGGCATTGGGGTTGGCGAGAAAAATATTTTTGGAGATTCCAACGTAGTCCTCTACGTTAACTGTGAAGTCGTCACGCAAGGGGATCTCGGAATAGGGAACGTTATTGATCTCGGCAAATACCGAGTAAAATCCGTAGGTAATATTGGGAAAAACGGCGGGATGCTCGTCGTCACAAAATGCCATGAAGGCAAAGTTGAGGATCTCGTCAGATCCATTGGTGAACAGTACCTTATCGGGAGTACTGCCCATCACCTCGCACCATGTGCGCACCAGCTCCCGACATTCGGGATCTGAGTAAAGATGTGTTTTTGCGGCGGCATCGCGTACCGCTTGCGCGACTGCTTCTGAGGGAGGGAAGGGGGACTCATTGGTATTGAGCTTGATATATTTTTGATCCTTCGGCTGTTCTCCGGGGACGTACGGAATCAGAGATGCGTATTTTTTGCTGAAAAAGCGGCTCATTGATCTTCCTCCAAGCGTACGGTGGCGCTTCTTGCGTGGGCGCTAAGTCCTTCCTGCTCGGCAAAAAAGGCAACGTCCTTGGCAACGCGCGAGAGTGCCTCCTTTGTGTAATAGGTGTACTGGGTCTTTTTGACAAAATCGTCAACAGACAAGGGGCTTGAGAAGCGCGCGGTGCCGCTTGTGGGGAGCGTATGGTTGGGACCCGCAAAATAATCGCCGAGTGCTTCGGGACAGTTGCGGCCCATAAAGATCGAGCCTGCATGGCGGATGCTGTCAAGATAATCGAAGGGGTTGTCTACGCAAAGCTCCAAATGCTCGGGTGCGATCTCGTTTGCAATCTCGATGGCGCACTTGAGTGTGGGGGCAACGATGATCTTTCCGTTGTTGTCGATGGATGCGCGCGCGATCTCCTCTCTGGGAAGGAGGGGGATCTGACGCTCGAGCTCTGCCTGCACTGCTTTTGCCAGAGCCTCGGAGTCGGTGACGAGCACCGCGGAGGCAAGCTTGTCGTGCTCTGCCTGAGAGAGAAGGTCGGCGGCAAGGTGACGGGGATCGGAAAGCGCATCGCCAACAATGAGGATCTCACTGGGACCTGCGATCATATCAATGGAAACGGTGCCGTATACCTGCTTTTTTGCTTCGGCGACGAATGCGTTTCCGGGACCTACGATCTTGTCGACCTTGGGGATCGATTCGGTTCCGTATGCCAAAGCGGCGATCGCCTGGGCGCCCCCCAGCTTGAAAATACGGTCAACGCCTGCGATCTTTGCGGCTGCAAGGATCACGGGATTGATCTTTCCGTCCTTTGAGGGAGGCGTTACCATGACGACCTCGCGGCAGCCCGCGATCTTTGCGGGGATGGAATCCATAAGTACCGTGGAGGGGTAGGCTGCCGTTCCGCCGGGAACGTAAAGCCCCGCACGGTCCACGGGAATGACCTTTTGACCGATGACGATACCGTCGCGATCGTTCAGAATGAAGCTGTTGCGCACTTGACGCTCGTGAAAGGCGCGGATGTTTTCGGCAGCGGCGCGAAGGATCTCCAAAAATTTGGGATCGACCGAGACAAATGCTTCCTCGATCTCTTCCTCACTGACCGAGAGCGAGGAAAGCGTTGCATGATCGAATTTTTCACAGTATTCGTAAAGTGCCGCGTCCCCACGGGATCTGACGTTTGCAAGGATATCGGCAACGATCTCCTCTACGTTCACGGTAGGAGTGACACGTGCAAAGATCTCTTCATTTGCAACTTCGCCGTATTTGTATATGCGGATCATTTCTTTTCTTCCTCCGTCTCAAGCTGTGCGGCGATATGATCGCACAGCAGTTGTATTTGTGTTGTCTTGAATTTCCAGCTTGCGCGATTGGCGATGAGACGCGCGCTGATGGGAACCACCGTTTCGATGACCTCCAAATTGTTTTCCTTGAGGGTCGTTCCGGTTTCCACAATATCGACGATGACGTCGGAAAGCCCTAAGATCGGGGCGATCTCGATCGATCCGTTGAGGTGGATCATGTCGATGTCTCTGCCCTTTGATGCATAGTAGCTTTGCGCGATATTCGTAAATTTGGTGGCGACCCGGAGGGTGCGTGCGGGATCGTCGCGAAATCCTACGGGAGCGGCAACCGCCATGCGGCATTTTCCTGTATTAAGGTCGAGAAGCTCGTAAACGTCGGGGCGGTATTCAAGCAGAATATCCTTGCCCGCGACCCCAATGTCAGCCGCGCCACGTTCTACGTAGATGCCGACGTCGGAGGGCTTGACCCAAAAGTAACGGACGCCGCATTCTTCATTTTCAAAAATCAGCTTTCTGCTGTTTTCTAAAAGTGCGGGACATTCAAATCCTGCTTTTTCAAACATGGCGTAAACACGCTCGCCAAGTCTTCCCTTGGGAAGCGCGATATTAAGCATTTTCTTCAAGGAGGATCACCCCGCTTTCCGTAAGTTTGAGCAGCTTTTTGTATCTGAGCTTTTCGGGGACGCTCTTTTGCGCCGTGACGCGTTCGCCCGCCGCGACAAGCATTTCCACCGTGCGTGAAAGAACGCAAACGTCTGTGCCGTCGGAATAAAGCAAGAGTGCGTCCACGTCGTAATCCCTTTGCGTGGCGAGAATATCAAGTCGCTCGGGATAAACGGCAAAGCCGACGGCATTTGAACTCTTGCCAAGCTTTTTCATCAGCCTGTCGTACTGCCCGCCCGAGAGAACTCTTTCGGGAACTCCCATGACAAAGCCTTGAAAAACGATACCGTTGTAATAAGAAAGGTCGTGGATGACCGAAAAATCGATGCGCAGACGGTCTGAGGGGAGGGGAGAGAGAACGGCTTCCAAATGCCCGACCTCGCGTGTCCATTCCTCATCGGAATAAAGGGAAGAAAGAATGGGAAGCACCTCCTCCTTTTTTCCCGCAAGAGAACAGAGGGCGAGGAGCGGTGCGGAGGAAGCGAGAATACCGCGTTCGCGTAAAAGTGCTTTTGCATCGTGAAGGTTCTTTTGGGCAACATATTCAAGAAGCGCCGCTTCATCTTCCACGCATACTCCCGCACGAGACATCGCAAGGGAAAGAAGTCCCAGATGGGAAACGTCGAGAACGTAATCGGGGGAGATGAGAGAAAGACTCTTTCCCGCCAATGAAAGAACCTCGGAAAGACGGTATTCATCAACGTCGCCGAGACATTCCAGTCCCGTTTGTGAGATCTCGCGCCATGCGTGTGTGCTGTCGGAAATGCGGTAGACGCTTTCATTATAGTACAGCTTTTGCACGGAATCCTTTTTGTCCTCGCTGTTTTTGACGATGGAGAGCGTAACGTCGGGCTTGAGTGCCATCAGCTTTCCGTTGGTGTCGGTAAAGGTGATGACACGGTCGGAAAGAAGAAAACTTTTGTTTCGCACGTAAAGGTCGTATTCCTCAAATTTGCTCATTTTGTAATGCGCATAACCGTAAGCACTGTAAAGCTCACAGAGGGAGAGTGTGACCTGCTCTTCCTTTTTCAGTACGCCGGAACCGATGTTCATATCTTGTCCTCCGCATTTTTGTCTTTTTCGATGGCTGTTTTGTATCCGCTTCCGTATTTCAGACATTTGCTGACACGGCTGATCGTTGCCGTGCTGATCCCTACGCTTTCGGAAATATCCTGATAATTCATTCCGCTGTCCAAAAGGAATGCCGCATCCAGGCGCTGTGCCATATCCTCCAGTTCGCGCACGGTGCAAAGATCCTCAAAAAAAGCGATGCATTCTTCCTTTGTCTCAAGGCGTAAAATAACGTCAAAAAGCCTTTTTGCCGACTTTGAATGTGTATGTGCCATTTCTCTTTTCCTTTCGGCGCGCCGAAGCTTTTTCGGTACGCGTTTTTTGTGAATAATATCCAAGATTCTACCACTTTATCAAACTAAAGTCAATAGAGTTTTGGAGTGTTTACAAAAAGTTCATACATTGCTTTTTGTTTTGTTCAATATTTCTGATTTTTTTTTGAAAAAGATCGCTTTTTTTGAAAGTGCTTTACTTGACAAACGGGGCAGGCTATGTTATAATATCAATTGTTAGGATTTCTGCGACTGACGGATAATTGTGGGACACCACAGTGGAACAGAAATCTGTATTAAAGCCGACCGTCTGGGCGCACCTTTCATTTTTTAGTGGGAGAAGTGCGCCCTTATTTTTTTCGGCAAGGAAAAGGAGAGACAAACCATGAAAAAAGTCGGAATTCTGATGGGAAGTGCCAGTGACCTTCCCGTTGTCCGAAAGGCAATCGACACGCTTGTGTCCTTTGACATTCCCTACGAGGTGCACGTATATTCTGCACATCGCACCCCTGCCGAGGCGGCGGCGTTTGCAAAAAACGCAAAGGCGAACGGCTTTGGCGTTATGATCGCGGCGGCGGGAATAGCGGCACATCTTGCCGGGGCGGTTGCGGCACAAACACCCGGATATTCCAATTCAGCTTCAATCTGTTTTGAAATATCACGAGCAAGTAATACCATGTCAGCGTCGTTAATCTGTTCCGGAACTACCATTACACGAATCTCTCGTCCTGCCTGAATAGCAAAAGACTTATCAACACCTTTGAAATTGTTTGTGATTTCTTCTAACTGGCGAAGACGACTGGTATATGCTTCCAATGTCTCACGTCTTGCGCCCGGTCTTGCTGCGGAGATAGTATCTGCAGCCTGTACGATGCATGCAATCAAGGATGTTGGCTCTACATCGCCATGATGAGATTCTACAGCATTAATCACAAGCTGTGATTCTTTGTACTTTCTACAAAGTTCAACACCAACCTGGATATGGGAACCTTCTACTTCATGATTAATGGACTTACCGATATCATGCAATAAACCGGCTCTCTTAGCCATACGAACATCAAGTCCCATCTCAGCTGCTAACAATCCTGATAACTGAGCAACTTCGATAGAATGCTTCAATGCGTTCTGACCATAGCTTGTTCTAAATCTCATACGACCAAGTAATCTGATTAATTCCGGATGAACACCATGTACACCTACTTCAAGTACAGCAGCTTCACCTTCTTCTTTAATCATG
>JAZNEQ010000042.1:0-28511 GCA_045588715.1 Eubacteriales bacterium
AAGTGTGGACTTTTGGGTCCGAGCCACGCAAAAAGGCGCGGAAATTGATCGTCGAGAGGCTCGTTGGTTCGAGTCCCGTTTGGTTATCCTGCGGATCGTGAAGTTTTGCCTTCGGCAAAGTGAGGGGCAAACTTAACTTCACTTGCTGCTTTGCAAAGCAAAGTAGCAAACTTCACTGCAAAGTAACTTCACTTTTGCGACAGCAAAAACTTCACCGTAACCATTGGGAAGCAACTTGCCCAAAGTAACGCAAAAGCACTTATGACAGACGATTTATATCGCTCACCATAAGTGCATATATCTACTATTTAGTAAAACCTGCGTTCGCGGACATCAACTAATACGGAAATGCGTTTTTTTAGATTCAGATCAAAACGATCTGCCCACGCGCCTCGGGATCGTCCATAATGATCTCTCCCACCGCGGGAACCTCGATCTTACCCGCAAGAGGATTTTTAATGCTGACAATAGGAGAAAGAAGCTTTGCCTCCACCTCGCTTTTTTCAAACGAAAGGTCACATTCGTGCATCTCGCAATCTACAAGACGCAGATTTTTGCAGTAACAAAAAGGTTGCGTGCCGTAAATTTTACATCCGATCAGGGTCACGTCCTCCGAATACCAGGCAAGATATTCTCCCTTCAATACCGAATTTCTTACCGTAACCCCCTTTGCGTGCCAAAGCGAATCCTTGGTATCAAGAATACAATCCTCGATGGTTGCGTTTTTTACGTACTGCAAGGAATATTTTCCAAAGAGTTCAGCGTCTCTCAGGGTCACGTCCTCGCAGCGCAGCATAAAATACGCCCCCTCGATACGGCTTTTTTGAATATGTACGCCACGCGAAAACCACGCAAATTCCTCCGATACCACGTGACAACCCGTAAGACACACGTCGGAGCACTCACGAATCGCCTTGGTTCCGTGCAAATTCGAATCCTGCAAAAAGACGTTGGTGCCGTACCAAAGCGGCGCACGGCAGTTCTCGGTCATCTCACACGCAAGCGCCTTTACGTCCTCCGTGTGCCACATAGGATAACGCAGATCAAAGAGGCACTTTTCAAGCAGAAGCTCACATAACTCCTTTAGCGCGCTCTCTCCATCCTCAGGTCCTTGAAAGGCGCACTCGGTCAGTCGGATCCCGCGACGTCCGTAAAGCGCACGCTCCTCTCCAAAGCGTTTCCCGCGTATTTCTTCCATAAATCAACGTCCTCCAAAAAATCAAAAAGCGCTTTCACGCCATGTCATATCAGCTTATCTGCCTGCAAGCGAAGTCTACCCTTTCTCGTTTCGCCCGCGAAAGCTCGCAAAATAAATTTTCCGTGTCCGCGCACGGAGACGGTTGTGGGAGGAGCCAGCAGCAGATCATTTTTTTCTGCCACCTCGTAATCCACCTCGACAAGACCCGCACGGATCGCCCTCTGTGCCGCATCGCGCGACAAATTACAAAGCGCCGCTACCACACAGTCAAGCCGTTCCGATGCTACGGTATCGTTGATACGTGTGTAATGCCGCCCGTCGGTAAAGCTTTCGTCGGGAGCATAGTCCGTACATTTTACCGTATCGGAGCCCACCTTTATAAGATCTGTTTTCAAAAGATTTGAAATTGTACGGGAACAAAAAAGCACCGCTGTAGCGTCATCCTGTACAGCAAGATCGCCCAGCGCGTCACGCTGGATCCCAAGTCCCAAAACAGCACCGAGAAAATCTCTGTGCGTCAGCTTTCGAAATCCGCTTCCATTGATACGGACTGCCACCACCGCCGCCTCCAGCTCTTCGCAAAGCAAAGCCTCCAATTCCGCATGGGAGCATTCGGCAGGAGGGGCGGAAAGCATTTCCGTAAGGTACTCGGGCAACAAAAAGAGGCAGACGCGCTCGGCGCCCGGATAGCCCCCGAAAAACCATGCTTGCCCGTACACTCCAAAAGAACGAAGCAAACGCTCCGCACGTATACGTTCCCCCGGGGTCAAAAAGGAAAGCTGTGCCACTACTCCCTTTCGGCATTTTTCAATCGCGTCACAGAGCCTTGCCTCCAAAAGCTCCGCTTCGGAATGCTGTCCGTAAGCCATCAGAGAAACGTCTCCAAAAGGATCTGCAGAACCATCAAAGCGAGCCACGTGATCGTAAACGGGATATCGATGGGAAGTCCTTCAAACCAGTGCATCCGCTCGCAAAGGCTTCGAACGGGAAAGATCACAGGCTCGGTAATCGTATAAAGGAACGTTGAGATCCCACTCTCGCCCGTTTGATCAAACCAGGAGAAGATGGCACGCGCAAACATTGCCAGCTCTAAAACCGTGATCAAAATGATCGCGGTGTTTTTTATCAAATAAACAGCAACCGCCACTATGTTCCTCCCTTCCTCAAAAAAAGAGAAAATGAATTCCACAGGGCTGCCGCAATCTCACATTGCAACAGCCCTGTCCGACGTTTTATTATTCCTCGGAAGCCTCTTCCTCTGCAATCTCTTCTGTCTCCTCAACCTCCTCGACAGCCTCGGCTGCAGGAGCACTCTCCCCAAGATCGGGAGCAAAACCGGAAATATCAACACCCGCAGGAGAAACTACGATCGTGCTCTTGTTGGTCTTGATCATCTCACCGCCAAGCACGTACGCAACGCCTGCCAAAAAGTCAACGAGGCGGTGTGCCTGATCCTTGGAAAGATGGCTGATATCCAAAAGGACAATGCATCCCTCCTTGAGCTTATCTGCGATCTTGGTCGCCTCGATATGGCTCTTGGGCTGAAGGAGCTTCAGCGATACCTTCTCCGCGGAAACAGGCTGGATCTCGGGCTCCTTGCGGCTGGGGCTATCCAAAGAAGATACACCGTCGGCAGCATCGGTATCGGGCATTTCCATACGGATGTCGTCGGGCATTACGTAGCCCTCGTCGTAATCCTCTTCGAAATCGGCATTGTCGTTGCGGACAAATTTTTTCAACAGATTCATTTTGTTCCTCCAAAATATATTTCATTCATTTGTTTTCTGTTTTCCACTTGCGTATTTACGGTTCGAACAACGCACGCCCAACGCGTACGATGTCCGCCCCCTCTTCAATGGCAATCTCGAAGCTTTCCGACATTCCCATCGACAAAATAGGCCTACCTATATTATGAAGTTTTTTTTGCCAAATGTCAAGACATAATTGCGAAGTTTCTTGAAAATATTTTCGATAATCCTCTTTTTTTTCGCATTTTGGCGCCATTGTCATAAAACCGCGCAATTTGACGTGCGGATATTTGGAAAGTCCCAAACAAAAATCCGCTGCCGCATTGGGGGAAAGACCGCTTTTGCTTTCCTCCTCCCCACTGTTGATCTCCACCAAAACGTCCATCTCAATGTCTTTTTTTGCCGCCTGCTTTTCAATTTCGGCAGCAAGGCTTTCACTGTCCAAGGAGTGGATCATAACGACCTTGTCTATGATATACTTGACCTTGTTGCTTTGCAGCTTTCCTATGAAATGAACGCGAAGCCCCTCGCGATCCAAAGCTTCCCAGCGCTCTATGAGCTGCTGCACGCGATTTTCTCCAACGTCGTCAACCCCCAGCACGCGATGCAAGTAATTGACGTGGTCCGCATCGGTATATTTGATCGCGGCGACCAGCGTAACATCACGCCCACCCGCACGCGTTGCAGCCGCGCGGATGCGCTCTCTGATGCTTTTTACGTTTTGATCCATATAAGACAGATCGTTCATCAGTACCCCTTTCCGTCGTACAAATTTTTGCCCGACGTTACAAGAATATCGTTATCGGTCAGCTCGGTAATTTCGGAAAGCTCGGGAGGCAAAACGATGCAATATCCGTCACCGCGGTACAAAACCTCAATGCGGCGAAATCGTATCAAGCTGTTTTCAAAAACGTAAACGCCTTCCTCCTCGCCCCTCTCGGTCCTTTCCATGACAAGCGCGGATTCGGGAACGTAGTATCCGTCCACGTGATCTACCGTAATCTCTACGTTTTGCACACGGTGATAGTCAAATCCCGCCGGCGTGTCACTTGTGGAGAAGATCAAAAGAGAAGCGCTTTCGCCGTCAACGCGCCGCTCCAGAGAAAAGGTAATGGCAGCATCCGCATTTTCGGGAAAGGTGAGCGTATAACTCCGCCCCTCTTCAAACAAAAGCGCCGTTTCCGGTTTTAGGTTCATTGCCAGATGCCATGAATACCCGTAGATCATCTTCCCGACAACGGTTCCGCTTTGGAGCTTTGCGGGAGAAGCTTTCATTTCGTCAAATTCCTCAAGTGTCAATTCCGAAAGTCGGGCGGCTGAAAATACGCTCTCGTAACCGTCAACAAAGCTTCGGTCGTAAAAGGTACCCGAGGTCCTTTCCTCCTCGTCGTCTTCGTTTTTAATCTCGGTATATTCGCTGCCAAGCCGTGCGTTCTTTTCCTCACGCACTGTCGTAAGCACCTCGGAAAGCGTTGCATCCTTTCCTGAAAGGAGCATATAGCGGTTCAACTGTATGAGGAAATCCTCTTCCATAGTGGCAAGATCGAAAAAGCGCCCTCCCGCAATCGCATTGCGAAGCTCCATATATTCAAGGTTCGCCTGCTCGCGATATCCGTTTGCATGGGAAACGGGCTCCTTGGCCACGGATACGCTTTTTTCGAGAATTTCAATATATCGGTTTTCCTTATCGATCGCATTTTGAAGAGTTGCGATCTCTTCCTCCGTCGCGTTCTTCGGGTAAAAACGGGCAACCGCTACGTTTTTTCCCACCTTGGAGCCGTTGGGAGCAAGGGGATCGACAAGGCCCCTTGCATTGGCATAAAGCACACGCTCGTCCCGAAAGAGATATGCGGTGGCAGAGGTGATCCGGCGGTCGGAGATCATACGCACGGGGGTGGTATGAAGACTGCTTTTCGTCAGCCCCAATGCATGAGAAAAAAGGTAAACAAGAACGGCAAGCATTGCAAGCACCACTGCTGCCTTAAGACAGTACTTTTTAAAAAATTCGGTGCGTGTCATCGAGCCCCTCTCCTTTCCTTTTTCGTTATTTTTCTTTCCTGCTCCAAACGTTCAAAGCCTCTTGCGCCACATCCGCCATCGGACGTACGACGCCACCGTTTTCCATATCGATTCGTCTGACGTAATCCTTGGCGCCAAACCAGGTCAACTGTCTTTTCGCATAATGGCGTGTAGCACGGATGAGCCGCTCACGCGAGCATTCCAAGGATTCCTCACCGCGCAAATACGGAAGGATCTCCTTGTATCCGATCGCCTGTGCCGCCGTGGTATTAGAGAGAAACACCCCCTGCTCCTCAAGCCGCCGTGTCTCCTCGACCAATCCCCCCTCAAGCATCGCGTCCACGCGTGCCTCGATCCTGGAATAAAGAATCTCTCTTGTCGGATAAAACAAGCCGATGACCGTAGCGTCAAAGGGAGATTCAAAAGCCCTTGTCTTGCGATCCGCCTCGGTCTTGGTCATTCCCGAGCTCTCGTAGATCTCCAGGGCACGGATCACGCGCTTGACGTTGTTCTCATGGATCGCATCGGCACTTTCGGGGTCGACAGCTCTCAATCTTTCATGGAGCGCACGGCTACCGTTTTCCTCAAAAAACATCTCCAACCGACGCCGCACCAAGGGATCGCTCTCCGTTTCCTCAAAGCCACCACGCAAAAGGCTGTCGAGATACAACCCTGTCCCGCCGCAAAAAACAGGCAGACGACCGCGGGAAAGGATATCCTCTGCCGCGCGCTTGGCAAGCGTTACGTATTCCCCCGCGGAAAAGGGCGTGTGCGCATCGGCAACATCGATCAGATGATGCACGATGCCATCCTTTTCCTCTTCGGTCGGCTTTGCTGTCCCCACGTCCATTCCGCGATAAACCTGCATCGAATCACAGGAAACGATCTCACCGTTAAGCTTTTTTGCAAGGACAATGGAAAGGGCGGTCTTCCCGCCGGCGGTAGGACCTACTACGGCAAGGATCCTGTTTTTTTTAGGCTCCATCGTTCCATTTCCTCCTTACGGGCGCAAAATCCTCATGATTATATATTTATAATTATACTATAATAATATTCATTTGTCAATACAGAGTGGTGGATTCTACAAAAAAGAAGGAGTGCTTTATGGAAGATTATTTTGGATCCTCTCCGAAAAAACTCTTTCCTATCTTGAAATTGGGTTTCGTTTGTGCTATGATATATACGTCGCATGCAAAGCCGCTTTTTCCAACGCTTAAAAAGTGCAAGATTTTAACGGAGGCATTGAAATGTCAACCTTGAAAAAGAAGAAGGATCTCACGCAAGGTCCCCTCATTCCGCAGATCCTTTTGTTTGCATTGCCCTTGATGTTAACGTCGGTATTGCAGCTCCTTTTTAACACCGCGGATACCGTCGTCGTTGGAAACTGGGGCGGTGACACCCCCGAAGAATGTGAGCGCGCACTTGCCGCCGTCGGCTCCTGTTCCTCCTTGATCACTCTGTTCGTCAACGTTTTTTTGGGTCTTTCCGTAGGTGCGGGCATTTGTGTTGCGCACGATATCGGTGCCCGCGATGACGAGGGGGTTCAAAAAACCGTTCATACCGCTGTCATCGTGGCACTTGGCGTGGGCGCCGTCGTAACGCTCCTCGGCTTTTTGACAACGCGTCCGCTTTTAATACTTATGGGAACAGACGGATCTGTCCTTCCCGAGGCAACCAAATACATCACCGCATATTTCTGCGGCATGCCCGCAAATATGCTTTACAACTATTGCGCATCCATTCTGCGCTCCAAGGGAGACACGGTGCGCCCCTTGATCTTTCTTTCTGTGGCAGGCGTAGTAAACGTCATATTTAATCTTTTTGCCGTACTTGTATTGCGTTGGGGCGCGATGGGAGTCGGTGCTGCCACCGCGCTTTCGCAATGGATATCCTGCATCCTGATCGTAATTTATATGATGCGCATGAACGGCCCCTGCAAGCTTCGCCTCTCGCTTCTAAAGCTTGATTTTAAAAAATTCAAGCGTATGATCTTCATAGGGCTTCCCGCAGGGCTTCAAAGCGCACTTTTTTCCATCTCAAACGTACTGATCCAATCCTCGATCAACTCCTTCGGTCCCGCGGTCGTGGCTGCAAATACGTCGGCAGCAAATCTTGACGCCTACGTTTACGCGGCGCAAAATACGCTTTCCCACACAGCAATGACCTTTGTTGCCCAAAACATGGGGGCAGGACAGTACAAGCGAATGAAAAAGTCTGTACTCTACAGCATTTTCGTCGCCATCGCCACAGGACTGACAATGGGGATCGCCATGCAGCTTGGCGGTGACTTCCTTCTCGGGCTCTATTCACCGGGGAACTCCAAGGTCATTGAGTTTGGCGGCGTGCGCCTTATGGTCCTTTGCTCCACGTATTTTCTGTGCGGCATCATGGATATCGGCAGCTCCACGCTCCGTGCGCTCGGAAAATCCTTTAGCGCAATGATCATTTCTCTCATAGGCTCCTGCGTTTTGCGCATCGTATGGATCTTTACCGTATTTCAGTGGCTTCCCAAGGAGGACACGGTGGAAAATACAGTCTTCCGTCTCTCCATGCTTTATATCTCCTATCCCATCACGTGGATCATTACGTCGACTGTCCTCTTTATCGTTTGCGCGCATTATTTCCGTCAATACAAGAGGACACATCTAATTGAGATCAGGGAACACTTATAAACAGTACTCACATAGAAAAGCGGTGTTTTGTTTTCTGTGCAAAGGCACAAAAGCAAAACACCGCTCAAACTTTTTTACGTATCAGTCAAAGGGATCAATGCCGCGTTTCATCCTCAAAGCACTCGCAAAAACGCCCCGAGAAGGCAGGCTCCTCGCCCTTTGCATAGAGGTGAGACACGTCTCCCATCCCCGTGCAACGGAAAGCCGCAAGCCCCGCCTCACGCTCCTCGGTATACAGCGTCGTCACCGAGGTGGGGAGCATTACGGTATTCTCCCAAAGAGAGTACGGGGAGCAATTCATAAGATGCGACAAAAGAACCGCCCCCAAGCCAAAATGGCAAACGAAGATCAACGTATCGTGATTGGAACGCTCAACGCGGTAAACGTTCCCTTCCCTTACGTACCCGTGTATTTCCAGCAAACGGTCAAGGGATGCGGTTACGTTGTCGTATGCCCGCGGGATCCCCGAATCGCGGATCATGGGTACGTTCTTCCATTCATTCGGAAGATACAACGCCGGAAAATCGCGCATCCACGCGGGCAGAAGATCCCATGCAAGGTGCTCTCTGTTCCCGTCGGGAGAAGTGATCCGTTCGTAGCTGAATTCACGAAGCCAGTCACAGTATTCCGCCTCCACTCCAAGCTTTTGGAGGGTCGGTGCCACCGTCAAGCGCGCCCTGCCGAGGACCGAGCAGTAAAATTTTGCATCCTTTTCCCGAATCAAGCGATCGGACAAAAGCTCTGCCTCTCTTTTCCCTTTTTCGGTCAGCCCGTCAATGGCATAATCGGGGTCCCCGTGGCGAACGATCATAATCTTCATAATAACAAATCCTCCGTATGCTCAAAATATGGGGCGGTTTTGGCGTGATACTCTTAACGGAGTATCACGCAGTCAAATCCGTCTTCGACGGGTAAAATCCACCTGCGGTGGATGAAATCGCGTTCGCGATGAAATCCTGCTTCGCAGGGTGAATCTCGGACGGATTTGATTTCATCCAAGGGCTTGTCCTTGGATTTCATCTGAACGAAGTGAAGATTTCATCGTTGCTATGCAACGATTTCATTAAACCAACAGAAAAAGAGAGGACATTTCGGGTTGAACTGATTTGTTCTCTCTTTCTGTTTGTATAAGGGTTTGGGCTTAGCCCATTTGCGTTTGACCGGTCAAATACGATGCTTGCACTTTTATCAAAGTGTTAATTCTCCGCTAGGACAACATCCATTGCGCCGCCCCGATTTTTTATTGCTTTGTATTTTTTCGAAACACCAGAAGCTTGCTGATAAAATAATTGAGGATTACCACCCAAACGGCGGCAAAGATCTTAACGGCATACTCATTCCAGCCAAGCCAGGTAAAGAAGACCGCCATCAAAAGCTCCTGCAGGACAAGCGTCAAAACACGTCCACCTGCAAAGGTGAAAATTTCCCCCATAACGGGAAGGAAGCCTGTCCGACGGCTTTCAAACACCCATATCCGATTGGTGACGTAAGCAAACGTTACCGCAAACAACCATGCAATAACGTCGACAACGTGGACAAGCCAACGGTCGGCAGCGATCGCATCTCCCCAAAAATAGTACAAAAGAAAGGACACTCCCCAATCCAACAACGTAGTACCTACGCCGAAGGCAAGATAGAGGATCGCGCTTTTGTATTTGTTAAAGAAAGCCGTCATAGAATCCATCAATCGATCTTATAGGTTGTTCCGTCCTTGGTGTCGATCAATGTCACACCCTTGGAGGAAAGATAATCTCTGATGCGGTCTGCCTCGGCAAAATTCTTTGCCTTTTTGGCAGCGCGCCTCTCCTCGATGAGCTGCAGAATCTCCGCAACAAAGGGATCTGCCGCCGCGGCATCTGCCAGGGCCTTTTCCTCTGCTTCTTTTTTCTCTTCTTCCTCTTTCAAAAGTGCCTCGGCGTGCTCGATAAGAGAAAGCGACAAAACGGTATCAAAATCCCGAATCAAGGCAAGCTTGGTCGCATCGTTGGTCTTTGCCTTGAGCACATCGTAAAGCGCGGTAATTGCCAAGGAGGTATTCAGATCGTTATCAAGCGCCTTGACGAAGGAAGCGCGCAATTCGTCAAACGCCACAGCATCCACCTCGCCGTCCGCCTTGAGCTGTGCGATACGCGCGATGAGCTTATTGTAGGCAATGCGTGCATTATCCATGTTTTCCCAAGAGAACACCAAGGACTTGCGATAGTGCGACTGCAGGCAGAAGAAGCGATACATCATAGGATCATATCCCTTCTCCTTGAGCAGCGATACCGTCAAAAATTCGCCCTTGGACTTGCTCATCTTTCCCGAATTGGTGTTCAAATGGAGGACGTGCATCCAATATTTGCACCACTTATGCCCAAGATAAGCCTCGGACTGCGCGATCTCGTTGGTATGATGGGGGAAGGCGTTGTCGATACCGCCGCAGTGGATGTCAAGATATTCGCCCAAATTCTTCATGGAGATGCAGGAGCATTCGATGTGCCATCCAGGGTAACCAACACCCCAGGGGCTTTCCCACTTCAGCTCCTGATCGTCAAACTTGGACTTGGTAAACCAAAGGACAAAGTCTGCCTTGTTTCTCTTGTTTCCGTCCGCCTCAACGCCCTCGCGCACGCCAACGGCAAGATCCTCCTCCTCAAAATTGTGGAACGCATAGTACTGCTCCAGCTTGGAGGTGTCGAAATAAATGTTTCCGCCCGCCTCGTAGGCATACCCCTTCTCGATCAAAGCGGAAATAACGCGGATAAACTCATCTACACATGCGGTCGCGGGCTCTACCACCTCGGGACGGCGGATATTGAGCTCACCGCAATCCTCAAAAAATTTATCGGTGTAGAACTGTGCGATCTCCATCACCGTTTTCTTTTCTCTCTTCGCGCCCTTGAGCATCTTATCCTCGCCCGTATCGGCATCGGACGTCAGGTGTCCCACGTCGGTGATATTCATCACGCGGGTGACCTCATATCCCGAATAGCGAAGATAACGGTCCAGAATGTCCTCCATAATGTAGGTGCGCAAATTTCCGATGTGCGCAAAATGGTAAACCGTAGGGCCGCAGGTGTACATACTCACCTTGCCCGCCTCGTGCGGTACAAATTCTTCTTTGGTTCTGCTGAGTGAATTATAAAGCTGCATCGTATAACCTCCCGGGCGGCATATGCCGTGTTTTTTTCGTGTATGGGGGATCTTTTTATTTTTTTCTCCCCTGCGGCTTTTTCTTTTTTGCGACGGAAAAGCCAAACCCGCCAATGCGGCGACCAAGCTCAAAATAATCGCCGTGCGCATAAGCCACAAGCTGCGCGCGCTCCAGGTGTAATTTTCCTGCCGCGTCGATCAGTGACTCGTCCACGTCGATCGCCACGATGTCGGCAAGAAACATATCGTGCGATCCCAAGGGAATGACGTCTGCCACCTTGCATTCCAACACCAGAGGACTTGCCGCGAGAATCGGGCAGGAGAGCTCGCTTGCTTCTTCTTTTTCCAGGTGACATCGTTCGAATTTGTCAATTTTCGCACCCGTGTGCACACCGCAAAAATCGGCAGCTCTGACCAGCTCGGTCGTTGTCAGATTGATGGCAAATTCTCCGCTTTCCAAAATCATCTTATGGGAATGCCTTGAAGGGCGAACCGAAATATAGGTTTTTGGTGGGATCGTATTGGTGATCCCCGTCCACGCAACGGTAAAAACGTTGTCGCATCCCTCGTGCGAGCAGGTGACCATGGTAGGCGGCACAGGCGACAGCATAGCTCCGCCGCGCCATTTGATTTTTGCCATATATCCTCCCCCTCTCTCGCTTAATGATCTCATCTTTGAATTATACCATACCCTTTTTACGTTGTCAAGATTTTCAACCAAGATTTGCTACGTCAAGTCTCATCTTTTCAAGAACTCTTTTGGGGAAAGCTTCATTATTTTGCCTCTTTACTGATTCCCGTAAATTTTCAGTGACGGTGTCAAGACGCAAAGCAAAAACCACGGGGGTGTCGGCAAAATGCAAAACGCATTTGAGACACCCCCTTTGATACGTATATTTGCTTTTTAGGTCATGCGATCTTTTTGCCTTTTGCGATCCGACAGCAGACTATACCTCGCGCCGCACGAACGCATCGTGCGCCACAAGAAGAAATACCGCCATATGCAAAAGGATCACGATGACCGCCGTTACGACCGACTGGTGCGGATATACGGATGCTCCCTCGACGATCGCCTTGAGCTCGAGATTGGAAAACAGCAGATATCTTCCCGCATCGATCCCCAACAGTTGAAGGATCGATGAAAAGGTACCGCCCAGAATGCTTGAGAGCACTGTGATCCCAATCGCCATTGCCGATTTGCGCGTCAAGGTAGAAATGGCAAATGCCATGGTCAGCATTACAACGGTTCGAACCAGCTCATACCCGTATTCCCGCAGCAAAAGAAAATAAGGAGACATTGTATACACCTCGCCGTTTGCGGCATAAACGGCGGGCAAGAACGCATCCCCAAGCCCGAAGCACACCGCCGAGGCAAGAGAAAGAACGCCTACAAGCGCCGTCATCCCCAGCATGATCAAAAGCGTGGTTGCATACTTGGAAAAAAGGATCTTCCACCGTTTGGCGGGACAGATCAACAAAAACTTAATGCTTCCCGAGGAAAACTCGGCCGCGACCGTCGTTCCCGCAATGACGATCGAAAAAACGCTGACAAACACCAGCAAGGACGAGGAGCTTGCCGCAACGTCCCAGAATTTGCTTGTTTCCTTCTCCCCGTAGAAAAAATCGCTCCCTTCGTACATCATTACGTCGCCGTACTTGGGAAAGCTGTCTGCCGGATTGATACGAACGCTGTTGTCAAGGCGGTATTTTGCCACAGCCGCCAGATTTCTTGCATCCTCCAACGTCTTCTCACTCCAAGCGCCCCCCGATGCCTTCAGGCGTTCTTGAATCAAAACGATCTCGCTGTTTTGAACAAACGTACCGATCTGTATATATCGCCAATCTGCAACGTTGCTCGGAACCACGCCCTCGGCAATGCAAAAGTCCATAGCCTCCGTGTAGACGGCAAGCCGCTCGGGGTCACCTGCGTACGTTGCTTCGTACGTTTTCTTCATCATCGAAAAATATTTCCCCGTGTCGTTGGAGCGGATCACGTCCATCCATTCGTCTGCCGCCGCTTCATTTCCCGCAAATCGCTCTTCTACCGCCTTACGCGCAAGATCCTGCTCATATCTCCAATCGTCATAGTCCATTTCCGTCTCCAGCATGATGCGATATGCCTCAAGCTCTGTTTGGTAATAGGACAGCGACTCATCGTCATCCTTGCCCTCCGCAAGCATCTGCTCGTACCAGGCGATCTCATCGCGGCAAAATTCCTCAAACGGCTGTTCGAGCATCAGAAGATCCGAAAGTCCCGTTATATTCTCAAGAAAAGCGAAAAGCACCGTAAGCACCGCAAGCAAAATGAGCATACACCAAGTGGCGACCTTGGAAAACTCCTTTCTCCACTCGTTGCCCATCAAACGAAGCACCTTAGTCAATACGTCCGCCTCCTTCCCCTGTCATTTCGATATATACGTCCTCAAGCCTGCGCTTTTCCTGCTTGGTAACGGTAAATATACCGACACCTCCCAAAATCAAAGCGCGATTCACGGCGGCAAGGCGCTCCTCGCCGTCACTTTCGGCAAAGGTCACGTGAACCGCACGCGCACTGTCATCCCCTTTGCATTCCAGCACACCCGCCACGTCCCGCAGCACCTCCAGGGCACGTACGGGATCGTCTACGGAAAGCGTATATTGCACCGTATCCTCTGCCGTTACCGAAACAAGCTCTCCGATCGCTCTTACACTTTCAAGCGTTCCGTTTACGATCACACCCACGCGGTCGCACATCATTTCCATCTCACTCATCAAGTGGCTGGAAACAAAAACAGCAACCCCTTCCTCGTGCGCCAGACGTACCAAGATCTCGCGAAGCGCTTTGATTCCCGTGGGGTCAAGCCCGTTGGTCGGCTCATCCAGCACCAACAGCCGCGGACGGTGCAAAAGCGCCATTGCAACCCCCAAACGCTGACGCATTCCAAGTGAATATTTCGACACCTTGTCGCGAATGCGGGCTTCCATACCGACAAGGCGTACCAATTCCCAGATACGCCCGTCGTCGATCCCGTGCACGGAGGCGTAGGTTTTTAAGTTGGCAAGACCTGTCATATAGCCGTAAAACTCGGGGTTTTCAACGATCCCCCCCACGTGCGCCATTGCGCCCTCAAAATCCGTTCTCATATCATGCCCCATTACAAGGATCTCGCCCTCGTCAAGGGACAAAAGCCCGGTCAGGAGCTTGATGGTGGTGGTCTTTCCCGCGCCGTTGGGTCCTACAAAACCAAACACCTCGCCCGCATAGGCTTCAAACGAGATGTTTTTCAGAACACGTCGTTTGCCAAAAGCCTTGCTTACGTTTGTAAGGCGCAAAACAACCTCTCCGTCTTTCATTTTCCACCTCCCGCAAGCTCCGTTGCCGTTTTTCCGTACAAATTGAGATACATCGAGATCCCGCACACGCGCCACTCACCGCGCACACGGTGCATCTCCATCGTCGCGTATCCGCGATAATTTCCAAGGAAGACCTCACTGTCACCGCTCTTTGCCATAGATTCCCAATCGTAAGTCCCACAAAAGAGCTGTTCCCCGTCTCCCGCAAAGGTAGCAGACACACGGTTGAGCTCAAAATAAACCAGCGCATAATCGGGACCGTTGGCTTTTACCTCAATTGCACTATCGGGGATCTCTACGTCAACGTCGTAAAAAATCGTTGACACATCCTTTAAAAGCAGCTCCTCAAAGCCAAGGCGCACGTCGTTTGCCCCCATATACATGTAATAGAGGGACGAAGAGGGCGGATCAGCATCCCAAAACGCGCCTAAATATGTCTCCAGTTGTTCCCTTTTTTCCTTTACCGATCCCTCGGACAAGGGAGAAGAGAGCTTTGCATCTTTTGGGGAAAGGTTGAGCTTTATAAGCGAGACCGCAGCCTCACGTGCCCGCTCCGCGATGACAGGGGCCTCGGTCCTTAGCTGTATCTCCTTGATTACAATAAACGCAATCAGGATCAAAATTAAAATTCCACCCAACCACAAGCCGCGATTGGTCTTTTTCCAAAAGCGCTTCATTTGGCACCTCCCGTTTTTCTTCGTTGAGTTTATTTTAGCACACACGCTTTTCTTTGTCAATAAAAAACTTTCTTTCGTAAATGCTTGCAAAAATCGCCTTGGCATTGTATAATAAAAGCAGTTACAAACGGAGGAACGATATGAAGCACGTTGATATTTATACAGACGGCGCCTGCCGCAAAAACCCCGGGCGCGGCGGTTGGGGTGCCATCCTCGTATTCGGAAGCAAGGAAAAGGAGCTTTCGGGCGGCGAAGCGCTCACCACCAACAACCGCATGGAGCTGCTCGGCGCCATTCGCGCGCTCGGTGCCTTAAAAGAGCCCTGCGAGGTCACGCTGACCTCGGATTCCAAATATCTGGTAGATGCAATTGAAAAGGGATGGGCGCGTTCATGGCGTGCCAACGGCTGGCGGAAGAGCGACCGCTCTCCTGCGCTCAACTCCGATCTGTGGGAGCAGCTTTTATCTCTTCTTGATACACACAAGGTCACCTTCGTGTGGGTCAGGGGACATCACGGCCACCCCTATAACGAAAGATGCGACAAGCTTGCCACCGCCTTTGCGGACAGTTTTTTAACGGATTAAACTTTTACCCTTGACAAAAAGTGTCCCCTCTTATATAATTGCAATTGAACAAACAAAAAATAAAGGAGGATTCTCCCATGTTTAAAACTCTTGGACTTCAAATGTTTACCGTTCGCGATTTTATCAAGGATCCCGAATTTGCGGATCTCTCCTTCCGCCGTCTGCGCGAGCTCGGATACACCGAGACGCAGTTGGCAGGGCACACCTTTGACGCAAGGCTTTTCGGCGAGCTTCTTGCCAAAAACGGTATCCGTGTCATTGGAAACCACTGTTCCCTGAACGATATCGTCGATCATCCCGAGGAAACGATGGAAAAGCACCGTATGTGGGGCACCACCAATCTTGGTATCGGCGGCATTCCTCATGAGGCAAGAGCGGGCGTAAAGGAGCTTTCAAAGTTTATTGATACCTATAACAAAGCCGCAGAAATGTACGCCAAGGAAGGCTTTAAGCTGACCTTTCACAACCACAACTACGAGTTTGAGCCCATCGACGGAAGCATCACCCCCATGCAGATCTTTGAAAAAGAATTTGATCCTAAGAACATCTCCTTTGTTCTTGATACCTGTTGGGTCGCCGCAGGCGGTGCCGACGTCCGTGAATGGATGGAGCGCTTGGCAGGACGCATCGACATTCTCCATCTTAAGGATCTCTCTGCCCCCAGAATCGTAAAAGCAACCGCCCCCGAATTTACCATGACCGAGATCGGCAACGGTACCCTTTATTGGGATGGCATTATGGAAACGGCAGAAAAGATCGGTGTGAAGCATTACGTTGTTGAGCAGGATGCCAACTTCAAGGGCACGCCCTTCGAAAGCCTTAAAATCAGCGCAGAGTATCTTAAAAAATATCAAAAGTAATACCTCGGGAGGTGCCCTCCATGAAAATCACCTTTCTTGGCACGTCGGCAGGGATCCCCGATCCCGACCGTCACTGCTCCTCGGCAATGATTGAGGTTGGCGGGCGCGTTTACATCATTGATGCGGGGGCACCCCTTCTGGACTGTCTGCGACAGCAAGGGCTTCTTCTTGAAAAAAGCGGTGCGGAGCGCATTGCCGCGCTCTTTACCACGCACGCTCACAGCGACCACACCGCAGGGCTTTTACACTTTCTTAGTGCCTGCAATTGGTTTTTCAAAACGTCCTCCCTCGATATATTCTTAACCAACGACAAGCTTGGAGACAAGCTCGTTGAATGTATTGAATCGATGGATCAATTGCCTTTTTCAAGGGAGCGTTTAAAGCTGTATCAAGCACACGCGGGCGTTGTATATGACGACGGCGTATTGCGCGCCACCTACCTTCCAACCAAGCACTGCCTCCCCGAAGCAAGCTATGCGATCTTCATTGAGGCAGAAGGAAAAAAGCTCCTCTTTTCGGGCGACCTTTCCCACAATCTTGAGGAGAACGACGTTCCCGCGATTCTCGGCGAAACAGAATTGGATCTGTTCGTTTGCGAGATGGCGCACTTCGCCCCCGAGCAGCTCGCACCTTATCTGGATACTTGCCATGCAAGAGACGTGCGGATCAACCATTTCTGCCCTCCACAAAAAATCGAGCAAACGGCGCTTCTTGCCAAAGAAAAGCAATACCCCTTCCCCATCACATTCCTGCACGACGGTGACGTTGTGGAATGGAACTAAAAAACAGCATACGAGGTTGGATTTTTCCGACCTTGTATGCTGTTTTTTGATTGCGTTATTTTTGACAGTATTCAAAAAACAAATCGTTTACTGCTCTTCCACCAAAAACAATATCGTACCCGGCTTGATTACAAAGGTGTCGCCCGCCGTCTGATTCTCGCGGTCGGTCCAGCGCGTGCGCAGCCGTAGCTTATAATCCGCATCCGTCAGATTGGATACGACCATGTATTTCTCCTCGTTGACAAACATCGAGGCGTAAACGTGCTCCGGTAACGGGGACAAAATATCCGCACATTCTCTCAGCTCGATATACACCACGCTGTTTTGCGTAACCATCGGTCGATACAACGAAAGATAATGACACCATCTGGGATAGTCCTCCACGTCATCGGGAATCGATGACCAAAGACTATAGGTATAGGGTCCCTGCGGATGCTTCTTTAAATACTCCCCGATCTTCATCAGGTGATAATAGTCGCCTGTTTTTGTAAACGGAACGTCCTCGTTGATGCCGCACCCCGTCAGCGGGCGTCCCCGCTTTAAAAGCGGAAATTGCATGAAAGGAATGACCTTTGCGTAATACTCCTGTGCTTTGCCTGCAGAAAATTCGGCATGCTGACAGGGAACCACGTACCCATCATAGGATTTACCAATACCGTAGGAGTTGTCGTTTACACATTCTCCGATCCATAAATAATCGTACACCTTATCCTTACAAGGCGGTTGATTATTCCGGTCACAATGGAGCTTATAAACGCCGCCGCGCCGTTTTACCTCGGTATAGACCGCAGAAAGAAGGTCTTCAAGATCAGGATCGTAGGGCATATCGTATACGGACAGCGTATCAGGATCGATTCCTTTTTCCACTGCCTTGTCCCGTGCCATCCACGCACCGTCATATCCCCAGTCGTTATAGATCCCGTCAAAGCCGTATTGATCCAACACGGCAAACGTTCGGGGCAACAGATAATTGCGCCACTCGGGACTTCCTGCCCAGCATTTTCTGTAATGAAAGTGCTCTGAGATCAGATCATGCTTTCCTCTGGCAAATTTCTCGTCGAAATCGGGATCGGTCACCTGAAAATAGCCTGTCGAAATGTACGGAATGATCTTAATTCCAAAGGAATGACAAAGATCCACAAATTTTTGCAAGCCCTCGGGATCGTGAGCGGTAAATTTATCCGCTCCCAAATGTCGGATTCCATCGTTCCACTCCTCATGGATCTGGATCAGCTCCACGCCGTTTTCCGAGAGATCCTTCAGCATTTCGTAGTCATATTCGGTAGGCGCCATCGAAAATGCGGCAGGATAATCACCGAGATTGTAAGTTGCCTGTCCCGGCATATATTCCTGAACTCTGTGGCGTTTAAAATATTTTTTATTGTCCTTCTCCGCATTTCTGATATTTTCAATGCGTCTGCGATGCTGTTCCAACGTAAGAGTTTTCATAATATCTTCCTTTCGATTTCATTCTGATATTCAAGTATTCTTTCATTTAAAACGATGATAAGAGAATCTCAATTTATTTGATAAAATCAAAATAACGGACGATCGCTTCCCAGTCGAAATTTGTTTGGCTGTGATCTCCCTCCTTGACGTGGAAGGCAATGGAACCCCGCTGATACGTTTTGTTCAAAATCGGACGTTCCTCCTCCATCACAAGCCCCTTTTTACCGTAAAGCTCCCATACGGGGCTTGCCAGCCTTGCCGCCAAAAGCTCGGCATCGGGGTCTGCCCACTCGTCGAGAATAGAGTCGGTCACGTAGAGATAGCGCGGAGCGACAAGGGAAAGCACCATGTGCTGATCCATCGGTAAAAGCTCCTCGCAATCGTTGTACTCCTTGAATTTTTCACAAAACCAGTCGGATATATTGATATTCTTTGCGTGCTCTCCTTTTTTTCCGCGAAGGATCGCCGCCCCCATGCAACCCGAATTATTGGGGATGGCAAGGAAGATACGCTCGTCGGTCGCCGCCGCCCAGAGAGCTGCCTTTCCGCTTCGGGAATGTCCGACCGATGCGACCCTTTGCGCGTTGATCTCGGGATCTGTCTCGAGATAATCCAAAACCCTGCTGACGCCCCATGCCCAGGCAGAGATCGATGCCCAGGAATACTTGCTTCGATCTTTGTTTCCCACCTCGGCAAAGACACCTACCTTAAAATCCGAATGTGTCGTCCATTCGCGATAGATATCTCTTGTGGGCATCACCGCCACCGCATAGCCGCGATCGGTAAGAACCTTGAGGGGAAGGTCACTCTCGGTGGCGGCAGAGTGCATATTTCCGTTTTCGTCAAACGCAAACGTGTTTTCAAGATTTTCGTGCATGACGTAAATAAATGCAGGGACAGGAGAAGAGACGTGCCGGGGCAGATAGAGTTGAAACGGAAAGCTGAATGCGCCAAAGCCTGCTCTGACCGCCTTACGTCTCATTCCGTATACAACGGACGTATCCTCTACGTTAAAATACAGATCTGCAGGCCTTTCGATATCTCTGACACCGTAAACGTAACGGGTGCAAAGCTCCAGCACCTCTTCCCTTCTGTACTTCTCCCACAGCTCCCTTGTATTAATTGTGACGCCGCCTAAGGATGTCAAAAGCGCAGGAATATTTTCCAAAGCGGCACCTCCCGTCAAGCAAAGTTATTTTTAAAGATTTTTCACAAAGCATTCCACGCGGCGAAGCGCCTCGCGGATATGGTCGGTGGAATAGCAGTAGGACGCGCGGACAAAGCCTTCCCCGCCAAGTCCGAACGCGGTTCCCGGAACCAGCGCCACACGCTCGGCATAAAGGAGCTTTTCACAAAACTCATCCGAGGTCATGCCGGTAGAACGAATCGAAGGAAATGCGTAAAACGCCCCCTTCGGCTCGCGGCAAACAAGCCCGATCTTATTAAATCCGTCCACGATCAGTCTGCGGCGCATATCGTATTCCTCGCGCATTGCGTCGACCGCCTCGTCTCCGTTGCGCAAGGCTTCGATCGCCGCGTACTGCGAGGTCGTGGGGGCACACATAATGGCAAATTGGTGGATCTTTGTGATCTGCTTGATCACGGGCGCAGGACCGCAGGCATACCCAAGTCGCCAACCCGTCATAGAAAAGGTTTTGGAAAAGCCGTTGATCAGCACGGTTCTCTCTTTCATTCCATCGATCGACGCGATCGAAACGTGGGGAGCGGTCCCAAAGGTCAATTCCGCATAGATCTCATCTGAGATCACAAACACGTTGGTGTCACGCAATACGTCGGCAAGTGCTTCAAGATCGCGTCTTTCCATAATAGCGCCCGTGGGGTTGCAGGGATAGGGCAGAATGAGTGCCTTGGTGCGCGGTGTGATCGCCGCCAAAAGCTCCTTCGGTGTAACCTTAAAATCGTTTTCTGCCTTCGTTTCAATAATTACCGGCACACAGCCGCACAGGCGTGCAATGGGCTCATAGCAAACGTAGCTCGGTTGAGGAATAATGATCTCATCACCGGGGCAAGCAATGGCACGGATGCAGGAATCGATCGCCTCCGAGCCCCCAACGGTGACAAGCACCTCTCCCTTGGCTTCGTATTGCACACCGTATTTTCTTTCAACGTAATTGCAGATCTCCGCGCGAAGAGATTCAAGACCACTGTTGGAGGTGTAGCGTGTTTTTCCGCTTTCCAAAGAGGTGATCCCCGCCTTGCGGATACTCCAGGGCGTTTGGAAATCGGGCTCTCCCACACCAAGGGAGATCACGTCGTCCATGCGCTCGGCAATGTCAAAGTATTTGCGAATGCCGGAGGGCTTAATTTCCAGCACCGTTGGGGAAAGTATCTTTGTGTAATCCATCACAACAGGTAACTCCCTCTTTCATCCTTGCCGTCCCCTAACAATTCCACGTCGAGATCCTTATAACGGCGAAGCACGAAATGCGTTGCGGTTGAGGTCACCGATTCGATCGTGGAAAGCTCCTTTGCCACAAACATGGCAACCTCCTGGAAGGTCTTCCCCTTTACCACCACGTTCAGATCATACACGCCCGACATCAGATAAACCGATTCTACCTCGGGATATTTCATCACTCTTGCGGCAACGTCTTCAAAGCCAAGCCCTGCCTTGGGGGTTACCTTTAATTCGATGATCGCCGAAACGTATGCGCTGTCGAGGCGATCCCAGTCGATCACCGCCTTGTATCCGCGGATCACTCCCGTGCGTTCGAGGTCCAAAATTTCGCGGCGGACCTCCTCCTCGCTCACACCAAGCATCACGGCAAGGTCAGCGGGCGGCGTGCGCGAATCGCGGCTGAGCAATTTCAACAGTTTTTTATTCATGTTTGTATCCTTTCTTATTCTGCCGTTTTACGGGCAAGCGTTAAGAATCAAAGTACCGATTCGTTTTATTTGCTGATCACTTCCATCTTTTCGATGACCACGGGCGTGCGGGGTACGTCGTCAAACCAGCCTCTGCGTCCCGTAGGAACCGCCGCGATCTTATCCACGACCTCAATTCCCTCCACGACCTTACCAAAGCCTGCGTACTGGCGGTCAAGATAGGGCGCGTCCTTGTGCATGATAAAAAATTGCGAGGACGCGGAATCGGGAACGCTGGTGCGTGCCATGGAAAGCACGCCGCGGGTATGTGCCAGGTCGTTTTGGGGGAATCCGTTGGAGGCAAATTCGCCCTTGATAGACTTGGCATCCTTATCGGCAAAGCTTTCGTCATATCCGCCGCCCTGGATCATAAAGCCGCTGATGACACGATGGAAGATAAGACCTGAGAAAAAGCCTGACTCGATCAAGGAAAGAAAGTTTTCAACAGTCAAGGGAGCCTTATCGGGATAAAGCTCCGCGGTGATCTCACCAAAATCTCTTACCGTAATTTTAATCTTGGGATTGTTCATTTTAAATTCTCCTTTTATTATATGTTTTTATCAAATTCAGTGTTGAGATACGCAATCTTAAACAGCTCTCTGATACGCGCCTCTCGTCCCGAAAGATGCAAAAATCCAAACAGCGCCTCCATTCCCGTTGCCGTGCGGTAATCGCTGACGGTCGCATGCTTGGGAACACTCGAATGTCCGAGATTCCTGCCACGGCGAAAATACGCTTCCTCCTCCTCGCTCAAAACGGGAAGGAGCTTTTTCATTGCCTCTGCCTGTGCCGAGGCACGCACAAAGGAAAGTGCCGCCTCATTTAAATGCCCCGAGGTAGACAGCCCTGATTTTACAAGATGCTCTCTTACCTGCATCTCAAGCACACAGTCCCCCAAATATGCCAACGCTTGCGTACTGACCTCGTGTAGATCGATCATGCTTCCCCCCGTGTCTCCGCGCCGCCTTCATCTGCCTCGCGGCCCTTTTCTTTTTTGTCCTTTTCCGCGCTTTTTTGGCGCTTTGCCTCTGCTTTTTGTTCTGCCTTTTGGCGCTTGACCTCTTCCTTTTCCTCCTTTTTTTCCTGCTTTTCTTGCTCTTCCCTTTCCTTTTCATTGATCAACTCGGGATAGTGCGCGGACAGAAGGATCTGGACCGTATTTTTCAAATACGAGGACATGGCAGACAGCGACAGGAGCAGGGTGAAAAAATCACCCTCGTTTTCAATATTGAGATTGGATTTTGAGACAAACGAATCGACCTGCCCACACAAATGCGCACGCAAGGTCTCCTTAAGAGACAGATACCTCGCATAGATCTCCTCCAGCTGCTTGGCATCGTACGACTCGTGCCCGTAAAGGTTTTGCAAAATGCGCTTGATCTCGCCAATGGAGAGCGTGTTCTTCATATCGTAAACAAGAAGCATTTGTAGAATATGCTCCTTACTGTACTTTTTTCCCTTAATGGGAGAAAGAAGCCCGTCCTTGGAATAGTTATTGATCATGGTTTTGGTCAAAACGCGATCCTCAAAAAGCTTTGACGCCTCACGCTTTTTGTCGGTTACAAGGCTGGTGATCTGATCCAGATACAAATCGATCGACGGGATTTCGGACAGGTGCAGATCCGCATCGCGTGTTGCCTCCTTTACCAGCTCTTCCATTTGCGAAATATTCATCAGGGGTCGCTCCTTTCTCATTGCGAAAAAGAAAAAGCGCTTTCCTTTCCGCATGACGTGTTTTTCGATACCATTATAACGGATTTTGAATAGAAAATCAATAGTTTTAAAAAAGATTTAACGCCGTGTATCGGGCAATTTGAGTTTTCCATAGCCCCATCATCTTCCATTTTCTTACATATGCGCATAAAAGGTCGAAAATAAGCGAATAAAGCGCTTAACATGCAAGTTTTCCGCATAATCCACAAGTTTTTCCATAATCTTTTATTTTTTCAACAAGGTGGTTATGGAAAACTTTATGACACATTTATTTTTTAGTCGACCGTCTCTTCCTCACAGTTGGATATCTGCTGAAGATATTTTGCGGCAAATGCTGCCGTTTCGGGTCTGTTGCCGTATTGGATCCGTGTGGGTGCGATTGAGTGATCCTTGAGTAGGTTCAAGGCTTTGGTAACCTCCTCTGTCGAAACGTCTCCGTAGGATTGCTTTTTCAAGGTTTCGTATATTTGATTTTCGCTGACCTGATATACCGTGTCCGCATCGGAGGTAAACAAAAAGGACAAGCGCTTGTCAAACGCGCTTAACAAATCGTCCCCGTCGATCAATTTTTCGTAAACGCTCTTCGAAATATAAAATTCCGAATCGGCAAGAGGCAAAAGCCCATCAACGTACTTTTCCTTTGATTTTGGAAGCTCGCGAGCAAAGAGGACAAAGCCTTCTACCATGGGATTCCCCGTGGTAGAGGAGGTCGTTAATACAAATCCGCGGCGGAAATAAAGACGGCTGGAACCGTATTTTTTATAGTTGTATTGGAAAATAAAAAAGTTTCCGTCCTCCATGGTAAAGATAATAAAAACAACGTTTTTTCTAAGCGCCAGCATAGGTCGGCCATGGAAGACCCGCGTCCCTCCCGAAGGACCGCGGTAATACAAGGTCGCATCCGTATATCCATCCTTGTGGCAAATATCAAGCTTGAATTTTGCAACGTGCTTTGTGTGATTGGTGTTTTGCGAATGCATATATCCAAAAAACTCTCCGCAATATGCGGGATCGTCCAAAGCGACAAAGTGTCCCTCGTTGGAGGAGATCATTTCCTCCAGCGGCGGCATCCGCTTTTTTTCATTTGTGCAGGGAGAAAACACAAAGGAGGTATCGATCTTCCAAAGATAGCACAGTGCAAGCACGGTGGTTGTATCTACGGAGCCCTTGGCAGAGGGACTTAAGGTGTTGCGAAACGTTGAATAACTGATTCCCAAATCGGTATGCTTGTTTTGAAGCTCCTGATAAAGAGAATAGACCGTGGGCGGTCTTTTTTTGTTTTGGATCGCCTCCTCCTGTTTTTTTTGAAATATGTCGATCAATCTTTCCTTCACAGCCGCAAGCTGTGCCTCACGAAACGTACTCATAACAAATCCCCTTTCTTTTTGTCTTGTTTTCTCCATTCTACCACACTTTTTTGGTTATGTCAATATCTGTTATAATTATTATCAATATGTCTAAGTTTTTTCTTTATTATTAACTATATCTTCCACAATTGACTTAGTTGACTGAACAGCCCAAAATCGGTATACTGATGTCAACACATCGCGATCGCTTGTGAAAACTCAAGAAAGGAGAGACCAAAATGGAAGAAATGAAAATCATCCTGGAGCGGCACACGCAGCAATTCAAGGCAGTAGAGACAGAGCTGCAGCATCTGAAATCCGTGCAAAAAGAGATACGCAGCATGAACGAATCGCTCATTATGCTGACAAACGAATTGAAGCACACCAACGCCCATCTGTCACGGCATGAGAAAAAGATCGAAACCATTGAGGCGCAGCCCGGAATGCATCTCAGTCGAATCATCACCGCAGCCGTCACCGCCATCACGACAACCCTTGTTGCCTTTTTGCTCGGAATGGCACTTACGTAACCCCCATAAGGCAACACCCACCCCACGGGCTACGCAAGCCCTTACACACTAAAAAAACAAAATCAGAAAGGAAAAAAATGATGAAAAACTCTTTAAAAACGGCAGTCTTTTCAGGCTACGATCACTTCTCTACCTATCTCTATGAAAACGGACAGATTGGGGGAAGCTACCTCCACACGGTCGGTATTACAAACGAGGGCTCCAAGCTCGCGGACTCTAAGGTCGGCGCTATGGAAATTCCCGTCAATGCAACCCACAGCGGAACGATTTCCTACAATTGCGACGTTTGGTATCGCTTTGTTGCCAATTCTTCGGCGCTTCATCCAAACGGCGAGGACTCCACGTACACCTTCCACTTCTCAATTTGCCCCTATTTCTCGTGTCACCTTTACGACAGCGCGGAAAACCTCATTGCCTCCTATGCGGATTATGAATCCTTCGACGCCACAGGCACCATCACCGCCCTTTTGTCCTTTGGAGAAACCTACTACTTCCGTTTCAAAAACGAGGCTGCCTATTACGAGCCTTATTCTCTTACGATTACAGACGGTATTTCTCCCGTGCTTCCCATTTCTTTCGGACCTTACGTCACAAGAACTTATCTTAAGTTCACAACTCCTACGCTTCCCCACAATATACGCATCAAAAAGGCAGAATTGAAGCTTCCGCAGGCAGAGTCCTGTTGCGCTTCTCCCGCCCCGCTGCTCGGCATTTATGAGCTGACGGAAGGCTTTGATGCGCTTGAAACCGCCCCCATCAGCGAAGAAAATCTTCTTGGTACGGCGCAAATCCTCCCATCTCCCCTTTCTTCCTTGGAGGACGGGGTCGAATACGTATTCGACGTCACCGATCTCATAGAGCGCATTGCAAGGCAGAACGTCCCTTCCTGCTATTTTGCACTGAAGCTCCTTGACGAAACGCAAAGCCCGGAGAATTTCATTACGCTTTTTGAAAAGGACGGTTATAGCGGTCCCCCCGCCATTTCCATCACCTATGAAACTCCTCCCTACCAAGCATCCTCAACCCCAACAAAGCAGCACGACCTTGGAAATATCGGAAGTAGCACGGTAGATCTCCTTCACGGTGATCTTTCGCTTACCTTGGAGGATTTTTCATGGCAAGGCTTGCGTATGCCCCTTTCCCTGAACCATCGGTTCCACAGCATTTTTTCCGGAATCGCCTATACGGGAAATGACGAATTCGGCATTTCGGTAGCCGACTACTCCCGTATGAAATTGGGGCTTGGCTTTTATCTTGACCTCATGCAAAGCATGGTATCCGTGATGGATGAGGACAGCGGAGATGAAAAATACATCCACGTCGACGAAAACGGAACGAAATACGTACTGGAAGCCTTCGACGAAAAATTCTACGAAGACGGTAACTATTATTACAACATTTTCAAGGATGAGAGCGGAGAGATGATCTGGGACCCCGTGGAGTGGAGCCTGGTCAAAAACGATGCCACCTATTTCTTCGACGTTGCGGGAAGGCTTGTTGAGATCCGTCAAGCAGAGCAAAACCGAACGCTTGTGGAATACACCGACGGTCGCATCTCCACGGTCACCGACAGCGTCGGTCGCGTCTTTTCCTTTACCTATGACGAAGCGGGCTATCTTACAAGCATTATCGCCCCCGATACAACACACGTGGATTACAGCTACACAAACGGGCTTTTGACTGGCATCTCTTATCCCGAAGGATCGCACGCCTCCGTCACCTATCTGGACGCAGTGCCGATTGCGATCTCTTTGGAGGACGCGGCCGGAAATTCCGTATATAAGGTCGCATACACCTATGATGAAGAGCGTCTTACAGGCATAAACGAATACGGAAAGGGCGACGTCCTCGGAAAAACAACTCAATTTTCCTACACACCGTTCAAAACGGTCGTTACCGAGCGTGAGGCAGATGATGAGGCTTCAAGCATTGATCCCGTCATCACCACCTACACCTTTGATCAGGACGGCGAGCTTTTTTCCACGTATTCCTCCCGCGACACGGAAACTATCGCCAACAACCTCCTTGCCTGCCACAGTATGGAACGCTTTGACGCATGGACAAAAACAAATCCCGATTCTAAAGGATTTTCGTATTTTATCATCACAACAGAAAAGGACGTAAAATACGGCACCCGTGCGTGCTCCTTGAATACAGGAAACGCCCAATCGGAGCCCAACGGCATTCAGCAAACGACCGTTCCGTTGCCCGCCGGCGAATACACCTTTTCCGCATACGTGCGCGTGACCGAAGACTTTGAGGGAGATGATGACAAGGGCGTTTTCCTTCGCGTTTGTGACAGCAACCAAAATCCCATCGCCACCGGTGAGCGGATCTACCGAAAGGACGCCGAATACACCCGTCTGATTCTCCCCTTCAAAACGGAATGCGAGGGGAGCGTTACGGTACAGATCCTTTTGCAGGGAAAAGGCGAGGCGCTGGCAAATGCTGCCCAACTGGAAAACGGCACCTATGCCAATGCGTACAATTTGTTGACCAACGGGGACTTTGAAGATACCGCCTCCGTCCAATGGACGCAAGCGGAAGCAACGCCTTCCGTATCAGTGGAGGAATCCCTTCACATGGGGCACTCGCTTCTTTTGCAGGGAGACGCGCAAGGGGCGGCAAGCGCCTCCCAACAGGTCCCCGTGCATACCGCAAGAGACACGCGTGAAACCTTCCGTCTCTCGGGCTGGGCAAAGGCAACGGACACTTGTGCAAGCGGTAATGAGACCGAGGAAACACCCGCATTCAGACTGCGCGCCGCGATCAAATACAACGACAGCACCTATGAGGAATACGGAACCGAGGAATATACCGCAGACTTTACGACGTTGCACGGGGATTGGCAATATGCCTTTGTCGAGTTTTCCAAGAGCCAATACCGCACCGTAGAATATATCCGCGTGTATTGCGATTACGCATACCACACGGGATGCGCGTATTTCGATCACCTCTCCCTTGTGCGCGTGACAAAGGAAACCGCACTTTCGGCAACGGATTTTGTCGTTGAGCTTGACAGCGACGGGGAGAATGCAACACCCTCCGCAACCGCCGACGTCGAGGAAGCAAACGGCTTTGAGGAAATAAAGGACGCCTACGGCAACACCCTGACCGAAACAACCTTTACAGATGGCGAGTTTGGAACGGTTTACCGTTCGTTTGGGTTTGCCGAGAACGGAAATGACCTTGTCACCGAGACCGATGCAAGAGGCAACAAGACCACGTATGAGGTAGATCCCCTCACCTCCCGCAACAAGGAAGTGACCGACCGCTGTGGGAACAAGACGGCGTATGAGTACGATAATGCGGGCAGAACCACCAAGGTCACAAGTAAGAACGCCGACGGCGCCGAGATCGCCCACGTTTCTTACGCTTACGACACCTTTGACAACATGACCGAGATCGCTCGCGGCGACGGCATGAAGTATGCCCTTCGTTACAACGCGTTCCACAACCTTGAATCCATCGGTATTGAGGGCAAGGACGAATCGCTGATCCGGTACACCTACAAGAACGGAAGCGGACGCCTTAAGGGAATGACCTATGCCAACGGGCACACCATGAAGGCAGCGTACA
>JAZNEQ010000043.1:0-3882 GCA_045588715.1 Eubacteriales bacterium
ACAATGCTGCAACCGTATTTCCCGACACCGTAAAACTGGAGGGCATCTCCGCACAAAAGCGTGCCTGTGCGCGTGTCGTAATATCCCATCGAATCCTCGGTATGACCGCCGAGACGAATTGCCGTAACGTCGCCGAAGCGCTCACCGTCACCAAGGTGCAGAGGGGAGAGGGAGGGAAGCGCGGGGAGGAGAAAGGCGGTGCCGCCGTTATGGTCCCCGTGGCGGTGGGTGATAAGGAGCCTTCCGCAATCGATTCCCATCGCGCGGAGCGCGGGAAGAATGCGCTCGTGCACGTCGGCATAGGTTGTGGCGCTGTCTACGAGAAGAGGTGTTTCTCCCAATATGAGAAAGACCGAAGTATAGAGATGGTCGAATGGAATATCCAAACGGTAGATCTCATCCGTTACTTTTGTAAAAGACACAGGCATAGCACCTCCAAAACGGCTTTTTAACGTTCATCGATGACCTTGAATTCCTTGAGTGTAGTGCTTTCTACGTAGTTGCCCTTGAGAGCGCGAAGAGCTGCCATGTGAGGCTGCTCGATATGTACCTGCTGGTGCTGCTTGCTTTCCCATGCCTCTACCAATAAAAGCTCGTTGGCGTTCGCTTCAGAAAAATAATAGTCGTAGCGTATGCAGCCGTCTTCTCTGAGAATGGCGTCAAGGATCCCCTCTGCCTTTACTCTTTGGACAAAAGCTTCTCTCTTGTCGGGAAGACATTTAAAAACGACGTAGATCGTATACATTGATTTTTCTCCTTTGTAAGTTTTTTGCGTTTGAAAAAGCGCGTATTTGTTTTTACACTTTTATTCTAACACAGTTTTTTTACAAAGTAAAGAGGTTTTTGAATTTTTAACTATTGACGGCTTACGAATTCTTATGATATACTGTATGGCAACCGGAAAAGGAGGACAGCACATGAACTACTATACACCCGAGGCGGCAGGAATCTCCTCTGCCGACGTTTTAAGGTTTTATCAAAAGCTGGAAAAAAGAGGTCTTTCTACGCATGCCGTGATCATGGCGAGAGGGAATTCTGTATTTACTGAGGCGTATTACGCTCCCTTTCACAAGAATTTTAAACACCGCATGTACTCGGTTTCCAAAAGCTTTGTATCCGTTGCGATCGGTTTTTGCGAGCAGGACGGTCTTTTATCCCTTGACGATCCGTTTTCCAAGTTTTTTCCCGAATTGATGAGGGAGGGCGTTTCCAAAAAGGCCTCAAGCGCGACCGTGCGTGAAATGCTTCGTATGGAATCGGGAATTATGGAGAGCGAGGGGTGGTTTTCGTTTAACAACGGTGACAGAGCCTCCATTTATCTGGAGCGACGAATGCAGGAAAAATACCCGAATACGCTCTTTGATTACGATAGCTCTGCCTCTTACATGCTTGGTGTGATCGTAGAAAGATTGACAGGAAAGCCATTTTTAGAATACTTAAAGGATAAGGTGCTCCGTGAGATCGGATTTAGCGAGGATTCCTATTGCTTGCAAGCGCCCGGCGGACATTCCTGGGGGGATTCGGGTGTGATGTGTACGGCGTGGGATCTCTTGCTGTTTGCGCGCTTTGTTCTGAACGGCGGTACGTGGAACGGAAAGAGATATTTGAATGAAGAATATCTCAAAAAGGCAACCTCGCCCGAGGTTTGCAACAATCCCTACGGTTTTGTATGGCCCAGCGGATTTGGCTACGGATATCAGTTTTGGGGACTTGACAAGGGGTGCTTTGCGATGTTTGGAATGGGGATCCAGCTTGCAATCTGCGATCCAAGCCATGATCTTGTGTTCGTCATCAATTCCGATAACCAAGGCAATCCCATTACCTACACGCCCATCGTCGATGCCTTTTACGATTGCATTTTTGACCATATGAGCGGAGGAGCGCTTGCCGAGGACTGCGCATCCTACGCCCTCTTGGCAGAATACACCTCCAAGCTCACACTCTTCAAGCTCGGGGGAAACACCGAAAGTCCAATGCTCGACAAGGTCAAGGGAAAGCTCTACCGTGCCGAGGAAAACCCCATGGGGATCAAATGGTTTATGCTTGATCGCGGGGAGGAGGGTGCCGTATTCCGTTATGAGAATGCACAGGGTGAAAAGTCGCTTTGTCTGGGCTTTGGGCATAACGTTTTTCAAAAGTTTCCGGAGGAGGGCTATGCCGACAGGGTAGGGGCTACCTTCGTCCCCGGAAATTATTATGATTGCGCGGTCAGCGCCGACTGGCCGGAGGAGCGTACTCTTCGAGTACGGGTGCAGATCATTGATAAGTATTTTGGGAATCTTTCTATCCTTTTTGGCTTCCGTGACGAAACTCACGTTTCGGTCCGCATGCAAAAAACAGCCGAGGACTTTTTAAAGGAGTATAACGGCTTGATGAACGCGTGTGCGGAATAAACAGATCAAAACATGACATAAATTGTAAAAAAGTAAAATAACGGTTGCATTTTTTTAAAAACTGTGGTACAATGAGATATTCTTTTTTTAGTCCAAAAGAAAGTGAGGTTATCAATTTTGAATTTTGAACTTTTGGCACTTGTAATTTATTTTGTGGCGGTGCTTGCGATCGGAGTGCTTTTTTTCCTGAGATCAAAGAGCACCTCGGATAAGGATTACTTCCTTGGCGGCAGATCCATGGGGCCTTGGGTCACCGCAATGAGCGCGCAGGCATCGGACATGAGTGCATGGTTGCTGATGGGGCTTCCCGGAAGTATCCTTGCGTTCGGTCTCGGACAGGCTTGGATCGGAATCGGTCTTGCCATCGGTACGGCGCTCAACTGGATCCTTGTGGCGCGCAGGCTGCGTCGCTTCTCTCAGGCGGCGGGTGACGCGATCACACTGCCGCAGTATCTTTCCAACCGTTTCGTTACAAAGAGTAAAACGCTCCAGGTCGTTTGCGCGATCGTATTTCTCGTTTGCTTTACCGTTTACGTCGCTTCCGCCTTTGTTGCGGGCGCAAACGTGTTTACCTCTCTGTTTAATATTGAGAAGGGTACTGCAATGATCATATTTGCGGCAATATTGATCGCGTATACCTTCCTTGGTGGATACAAGGCGGTGTGCTGGACCGACTTCTTCCAGGGGATCCTTATGCTTATTGCCGTTCTTGCGGTTCCGATCATTATTGTGATCACCAAGGACCTTGATACCTCTCTTCTTTCCAACATCGTCGAGGTCGACGGAACAAAATATCAATTTGTAACAAACATCTTCTCCGCATCTCCCAAGGAGATCGCAAACGGACTTGCATGGGGGCTTGGATATTTTGGCATGCCGCATATCCTTGTTCGCTTTATGGCGATCAAAAAGGCTTCGATGGTCAAGAAATCAGCAACGGTTGCCATTGCATGGGTCGTGCTCTCTCTCGGTGCGGTGATTTTGATCGCGTACTTCGGCAGAATGCTGGTTGGCGAGGAGCTTCTTGCCGGCGGTCAGCAAAGCATGGTATTTATTGAGCTTTCGAGAATACTCTTCCATCCCTTTATTGCGGGTATCCTTCTTTCCGCGATCATTGCGGCTTCGATGTCGACGGCGGACAGCCAGCTTCTTGTTGCCTCCTCTTCCTTTACCTCCGATATCTACAAGCCTCTCATTCGCAAGCAGGCTTCGGATAAAGAGGTTTTGTGGGTGGGACGTGGTGTCGTTTTGATCGTCGCCGTTGTCGCGTACTTTATCGCAAGCAGCAAGGGTGACGGGGCACAGGCGATCATGAACCTTGTGGAAAACGCTTGGGCAGGCTTTGGCTCGGCGTTCGGTCCCGTTGTGATCCTTTCGCTCTTTTGGCGCAGATTTACCTATAAGGGGGCACTGGCGGGAGTCATCAGCGGTGCTTTGGTTGACGTGCTTTGGCTCGCCTTCCTTTCCTCTGCAACCGGGATCTATGAGC
>JAZNEQ010000044.1:0-9161 GCA_045588715.1 Eubacteriales bacterium
CGGGATACTGGGCGCGCCCCGCTTCGATGTGGGAGGAGCCTGTTTTGGTGGACGGTGTTTGGCGCCCACGCTTTGAAAAAATAAAGGAATGAGGAGAAAAGCCATGGTAAAAACAGTTTTGAAGATCGACGGGATGATGTGTCCGATGTGTGAGGCACATATGAACGACGCGATTCGCCGCGATTTTAAGGTCAAAAAGGTGACCTCGTCGCACAAGGAAAAGAAAACGGAGATCGAAAGCGAGCGTTCGCTTGACCGTGATGCCCTTCAAAAAACGGTGGAGGGAATGGGCTATACACTCCTTGACGTAGCCGAGGAAACGGTGGAAAAGAAGGGGCTTTTCGGTTTTAAAAAGTAAACGGAAAAGCAGACATCCTGCCCGTGTATGATACACGGCGGATGCCTGCTTTTTTTAATCTAAATAATTCAGGGTAATATCTCCAAGAAGGCCCGAGGGCGGAATTGCCAGAAAACAGGAGAGTGGATCCTTGTGGAGATGGACGAGAGAATTGGAAACCGTTACCGTTGCCGTGTTAATGCCTGTGCGTAATGCTTTTGATACGTCAAAGGTATACGGCGCGCAAATGCGAATGCCCAGCTCCTCGCCGTTCAAACAAAGCTCTGCCACCTCACCTACCGTGCCAAGGTCCAAGATCGCACCCGTAGCTTCCTCGGCAGAAAACGTAAAGGTGTACTGCATCTTTCCGGAAAAGTCGGGAAACCGATCGGAGGCGGTCACGTTAAAGAATTCATCGTGCGTTTCCCGGTATCGCACGCTCTGCGGCTCGCGCACGTCGTAAAGGGAAAGCGTGAATCGGGGGTGCAGTGCCTCGGTCTTACGCAGTGCTTGCTTGGGCGGAAGCGTGGCGTGTGCGCCGAAGATCAGGATCACGGATTCGCCCGGAATAAGGTCGACCTCGACCTCGCCGTTTTCCGTTTGCGCGGCGCGGTAGTCCTCGGTCAGTGCGTTGGCAATGACGTAATCTCCGCTTACGGGAAGCTTCAGCCTTGTGTTGGCGCGGATGGCAACGTCCTCGTTAAACAGCATAAACACGTCGTGCGTGCTTTTCCGCGTGTGGTAAATGCGAAGCTTTGAAAATCCTGCGGGCACGGTGACGTCGCAGTATCCGTTTTCACGCATGAAGGTGGGAAGGGAGGCGAGCGGAAGCACCTCAAAGCGCTCTTCTGCGTTTTTGGGAAGCGAATCGATAAAGCGCACGGGGAGCCCCGCGCCGATCAGACGGCACAGCGTGGGATAGAAGGAAGTGGGGAGGTGCGTCGCCGTGGGAATAAGAAGCACGTCGAAGCTTTCGTCCGCGATTTTAAGCCTTTTGCTTTCTACCGTAGCGGTTTTCAAATAATCCATAGGAACGATGTCATAGTCGATATGCGCGTCCAAAAGCACGCGACCGACGGCGTCCACGGGCATAGATTCGTCCGTTTTGCTTGCCCATTCTGCCTCTGCGTGATAAAGGAGTGCGGCGTTGGCGACGTGTTTTCCACCGTAAAGCAGGTGTGCAGCACGGTTGACATAGCGCATCAAGGCGGAAAATCCCTCAAAGCAAGGGTCGTTCCCGCCGCAACCGAAGTGCGGGGGAGAATCCTTGTCGGGAAAGGAGGGGGAAAAGGCATGGGGAACAAAATGATTAATGCCGCGCACCAGTAAAAAGTCGATCAACCATTTCATCAAAGGGGTGCCCTCAGCCCGGCCGTACGCGCCGAAGACCTCGCACATGGCTCTTTTTTTCATGTGGGGATGCAGATGCGCCATGGAAGCGCCGAGCTTTGCCAGCGTGTAGTGGAAGAAGGGACCCTTTGCCACGCCGGTTGAGACGTCCGCCGTGTGCGTGGTATCGGACATCCCGGGAAGCACTTGATGAAGTACGATGTCAATGCCCGACATATCCTGCCCGTCAAGCGAGCGGAAATAATGTCCCGCACCGTAGCTCATTCTTGCGTGGGTCCCGTTGTCCTCGATCACGTGACCGATGTATTCCACGCCGTGCGCGCGGCACCAGTCACCAAGTCTTTTGCAAAAGTGCAAGCGGTACATTTCGGTGACTGCATCCATGTAGGCGGAGCGGAGGTCGGCGCGTGCGTTGCCGCTCTCGTCATCATACCAAAGAAGATACAGATGGGGGAGCGGGTCGTATCCAAGCGCGCCTTCCATACGCTCGCGCACCTCGTCGTTCCAGGGCATCGCCAGTCCCACTCTGCCAACCGTCATTTCGTACCTGCCCTTGTCAATTCGGTTTTTGGCGCGGTATTGGTTTTTAAAGCCCGGTTCGTCCGAGAAAAAGCCAACGAAGGTGTTTCCGAAATACTGCTTGTAGTGCTCCCAATGCGGCTCGTACACCGCTTTGATGAGCACGTCTACGCTCTCCGGATCGATCACGTCGATATAATCGCGGTTGCCGCCCTCGCGGGAGCGCGCGTAAAAGAAGATGCGCCACACACCCGTGGGAATGTCCCAGGTAAGCATTCCGTTTTTGACCAGGTGCGTCAGATCAACGGGCGCATCATCGCAGATCTCAGCATCGTCCTGATGCCTTGGATAGGCGTATGCACCGAGAAGCGTTCCTTCCTCGCCAAGGGAGGGAACAAGCACGGTGGCGGAGCGCATGGGTCCCACAACGTCGATATGATTCTCGATCAAAAGCCGGGGGCGCAAATGCGGATAGCTGTGAGCGATCATTCCGTTGGCGTGCCCTGTAGGGAAGTGATCGTCGTCAAGAAGCCATACCTTCATATCCCGTTTTTTTGCTTCTGCGAGTATGATATCCATATCTCTCCACCAGCCAACGCCCGCAAAATCGTTGTGCGGGCGAGCCTCCACGCAAAAAGCGCGGCATCCGCTCCTTGCAATTTCCTCGATCTGTTTGGGAATTTGTTCGGTGTGATCTCCGTGTTGCCAATAGAAGGGGAGGAGATAGTTTTCTTCCTTATGTTCTAAAACGTCCGAAAGTGCACGAAGCATAGCGATTCTCCTTTTGTGGGGATTTTTTTCATTATAGCACGTTTTTTCGGCTTTTACAAGAGGAAGCAAAAAAGACTGTCCCAAAGCAAAAAAGGACTGTCCCAAATCGACGATTTGAGACAGTCCCGATGATTTTATTGGGAGGGAATCAATACATTCCGCCGCCCATGCCCATGCCGCCGGCAGGAGCTGCCGCGGGAGCGGGATTCTCTTCCTTCTTGTCAGCTACCACAGACTCGGTGGTGAGAATGACGGATGCGATGGAAGCTGCGTTCTGAAGAGCGGAGCGGGTGACCTTGGTAGGATCGACGATGCCTGCTGCCATCATATCGCAGTAAACCTCGTTGTAAGCGTCAAAGCCGTAGCCGATCTTTCCGCTGGAAAGGATCTTGTCAACCACAACGCCGCCGTCAAAGCCTGCGTTTGCTGCGATTTGGCGAACGGGCTCTTCAAGTGCCTTGACAACGATGCGAACACCGGTTTTTTCGTCGCCCTCAACGGTATCGATGAGCTTTGCAACCTCGGAGATGACGTTAAGATATGCGGTTCCGCCGCCTGCAACGATGCCTTCCTCAACTGCCGCCTTGGTTGCGTTGAGCGCGTCCTCGATGCGGAGCTTCTTTTCCTTCATTTCAGCCTCGGTAGCGGCACCGACCTTGATCACAGCTACGCCGCCCGCAAGCTTTGCCAAGCGCTCCTGGAGCTTTTCACGGTCGAAGTCGGAGGTCGTTTCGGCAATGGCGTTGCGGATCTGACCGATGCGGGACTGAATATCTGCCGTGGAGCCTGCGCCGCCAACGATGATGGTGTGCTCCTTGTTGACCTTGATCTGACGTGCTCTGCCGAGCATATCAATGGAAGCTTCCTTGAGCTCCAGACCAATCTCGGAGGAGATGACCTGACCGCCCGTGAGGATAGCGATATCCTGAAGCATTTCCTTGCGGCGATCGCCAAAGCCGGGAGCCTTGACTGCCACGCAGTTGAATACGCCGCGGAGCTTGTTGAGCACGAGGGTGGTAAGAGCTTCGCCCTCTACGTCCTCGGCAATGATGAGAAGCTTTCTGCCTGCCTGAACGATCTGCTCAAGGAGGGGAAGGATCTCCTGAATGTTGGAGATCTTCTTGTCGGTGATCAGGATCAGCGCGTCGTCGTAAACAGTCTCCATCTTATCCATGTCGGTTGCCATGTAGGGGGAGAGGTAGCCGCGATCGAACTGCATACCCTCAACGACCTCGGAGTAGGTATCGGCAGACTTGGATTCCTCAATGGTGATAACACCGTCGGAGGTGACCTTATCCATTGCGTCGGCAATGAGCTGACCGATGACCTCGTCGCCGGCGGAGATGGTACCTACGCGTGCGATGTCGGCAGAGCCGTTGACCTTTTTGGAGTTTGCAACAAGAGCCGCAACTGCCGCGTCAACTGCCTTTTTCATACCCTTGCGAACGACCATGGGGTTTGCGCCCGCGGTAACGTTCTTCATACCCTCGCGAACGAATGCCTGTGCGAGAAGCGTTGCGGTGGTGGTGCCGTCACCCGCTGCGTCGTTGGTCTTGGTAGCGACCTCCTTGACGAGCTGTGCGCCCATGTTCTCAGCCTCGCACTCAAGCTCGATCTCCTTGGCGATGGTCACACCGTCGTTGGTGATCAGGGGGGAGCCGAACTTTTTGCCGAGTACTACGTTTCTGCCCTTGGGGCCGAGAGTGATCTTCACCGTGTCGGCGAGCTTATCCACGCCGCGGACCAGCGCATTGCGTGCTTCGATTCCGTAAAGAATTTCCTTTGCCATGTTCATTTACCTCTTTTGCGTATTTTTCAATCAATCTACAACAGCGAGAATGTCGCTCTGCTTAACGATGGTGTATTCGTTGCCGTCCATCTTTACCTCGGTTCCCGAGTACTTGCCGGTGATGACCTTATCGCCAACCTTCACCTCCATGGGGATGAGGTTGCCCTTATCGTCACGCGCGCCGGGGCCAACTGCAACGACCTCTGCGACCTGGGGCTTTTCCTGTGCGGCAGCCGTTAGAAAAATGCCGGTCTTGGTCTTTTCCTCTGCCTCTACGAGCTTAACCACAACACGGTCGGAAAGCGGTTTGATATTCATTGTTGAAAATCCTCCTTGTATTTGGTGATGTACAATCTTTTTTGATCTTTAATTAGCACTCAAAACTTTTGAGTGCTAACGCACGCCTTTATTGTATACCGTTTTTTGGAAAAATCAAGCCCTTTTTTCGATTATTCACATTCTTTTAACAATTTTATTGAATTTTGTGGAGGAGAAGGTGCTAAAATCGCTTTTTCTTTTTTGGTATATAAAAAACTGTGTGCGAATAGAGATAAAACAGGGTGGAAAAGCCCCAAAATATACCGGTGAGGTGGATATGATCGGTTGGATCCTTACGGGAGGTGCGGTTCCCGTACTGCTGCTGTTTTGCGGCGTCTTTTTTATCATTTATTTAAGAGGATATCCCTTGCGTGCGCCGCGCGCGATGCTTTCTGCCATGAAAAGAGGCAACGGGACGGGACACACCCCCTTCCGCGCCGTGACCGAGGCATTGGCGGGAACGCTTGGGGTAGGCAATATCGTGGGGGTCGCCAACGCCATTTTTATCGGCGGCGCGGGTGCGGTGCTTTGGATGTGGGTGTCGGCAATTCTTGCCATGATCCTCAAATATGCGGAGATCCTGCTTGCCGTGGCACATCGGCGGCAAAGCCTTGACGGCAAAAATTACGGCGGGGCCTTTTATTACATAAAGGATCATTTTTTTTCGAAGGGGAAGCCGTACACGGGATTTTTTCTTTCCGGCGTTTTTGCCGCTTTGATGATTTTGGATGCGCTTAGCATGGGCTGTGTGATCCAGGTGCGCGCCGTGGTCTCTGCTGCGGAAAACGTGGGAAGGCTCCCCGCATGGGGGATCGCTCTTTTGTTGTTGCTTTGTACGCTGCCCCTCTTGATCCGTGGAAAGCACGGGATCTCGGCACTCACCGAGTACCTTGTTCCTATCATGAGCGCGGGATATATCCTCCTTTCGGTCGCCGTGCTGATCTTGCGGCGGGATGCCGTGGGCGACGCACTTGGGTCGATCTTCTCGTCGGCGTTTTCGGTGGAGAGCGCGAGTGGCGGTGTGCTTGGCTTTTTGACCTCACGAGCCTTGCGCGTGGGAACGATGCGAGGGCTTCTTTCCAACGAGGCGGGATGCGGGACCTCCCCCACGGCGCACGCGGGAGCGGATGCATTCTCGCCTGCCGCTCAAGGGGTGTGGGGGATCTTCGAGGTGTTTGTGGATACGATCCTTTTGTGCACGATGACGGCGCTGGTCATTCTTGTGAGCTACAGTGACGTAGAAATGCTTGGCTTTGACGGTATGAAAATGGCGATCCGCGCCTATTCCTCGGTTCTGGGAGGCGCCTCCGAGCTTTTTTTTGCGGCTGCGGTATTTTGCTTTGGGTATGCCACGCTTTTGTGTTGGGGCGGATACGGGATGGAGGCGGTCTCCTTCCTTTCAAAGAAACGAGGATGGCGTGTTTGGTATCTCTTCCTTTTTTGCGTGTGCACCGTAGCGGGCGCTTGCTTTGACCTCCCTTTGGTGTGGGAGATCTCAGACTTTGCGATCGCCGCCTTGACAACGGTCAACCTGTGCGTGCTTTTTTTGATGCGTCGCGAGGTGCGCCGCGAGACGCTGGAGAATTCGATTTTTTTGCGGAAATAGAAAAAGGGCTTGTATTTTTGCAGAGCGTGTGCTAAAATGGAAGTAACGTTTTAAGCAAAAAGGAGATAAGACCATGGCAAAACGATTTGGTGTTATGCTTGATATGTCAAGAAACGCGGTGATGAAGCCCGAGGAGGTCAAAAATTTAGCGCGGGTGCTTCACAGCTTTGGGTACAACATGATCCAGCTCTATACCGAGGATACCTACGAGGTGGAGGGAGAGCCTTATTTCGGATATCTTCGCGGTCGGTATACAAAAGAGGAGCTTTGCGATATCGTATCCTATTGCGAGTCCCTTGGCATCGAGGTCATTCCCTGCATTCAGACGTTGGCGCACCTCAATCAGATCTTTCATTGGAGCGACTATAAAAAGATCCGCGATGCCGATGATATTCTGCTGGTTGACGATGAACGCACCTATGAATTTATCGACCATATGATGCGCTCGCTCCGTGCATGCTTCACCTCCGATATCATTCACGTCGGCATGGACGAGGCACATATGTTGGGGCTTGGAAAATATCTTGACAAGCACGGCTTCCGCAACCGCTTTGACATCATTTACGAGCACCTGAAGCGTGTGCTTGAAATCGCGCGCAAATACGGCTTTAAGCCCCTGATCTGGTCGGATATGTCCTTCCGCCTTGTCAATGAGGGCGAGTATTTCTCCACCGAGGATCTGATCACCGACGAGATCGTGGCGGCGTGCCCCGAGGGCGTGGATCTTGTATTCTGGGACTACTATCACAGCGACAAGCGCATTTACGATGCAATGCTTGATTCTCATAAAAAATTTAAGGGAGAGACCTGGTTTGCGGGTGGCGCATGGGTATGGAGCGGCTTTGCTCCCACCAACCGGTGGAGCCTTGAAAGCATGCTTCCCGCAATGCAGTCCTGCGCGGAGCACGGCGTGGAGAATATCTTTCTTACCATGTGGGGAGACAACGGAAAGGAGACCTCCTTCTATTCTGCGCTTCCCGCGCTGTATGCCATTCGGAAATTCCACGACGGTGTTACCGATCTGGAGACCATCAAGGCAGAGTTCGCATCTCTTACGGGCGAGTCCTTCGACGCGATGATGGCGCTGGATCTGCCCGACGTGCTGGGCGGTATTTCCCAACGGGATACCAATCCCTCAAAGCACATGCTTTACAACGACCCCTTTATGGGATATCTGGACAGCACCGCAAAGGCGTACGGACCCACGGAATACGCATCTCACGCAAAGCTTCTCCATGCCTACGCCAAGGAGAGCCGCAATTATGCTTATATCTTTGAGAGCGAGGCGGCGCTTTGCGACCTGATGACCATCAAATACGACCTCGGTGTGCGGACAAGGGCGGCGTACCAAGCGGACGACCGCGCGGCACTTTCAGCCTTGTGCGAGGATTATGCCGCGGTGGAGGAGCGCCTTGAGATCTTTTACCGTGCCTTTTCAAAGCTGTGGCATAAGGAAAACAAGCCCTTTGGCTTTGACGTACAGGATCTGCGTCTTGGCGGACTTGCCCGCCGTTTGCGCTCCTGCCGCGAGCGCCTTTCCGCTTACGCCGCGGGAGAGATCGACGAGATCCCCGAGCTTGCCGAAACGATCCTGCCCTACAATGCACTCATTCCTTCGGGGAACGACAACAACGTGACCGACCGGATCGCCGCGCTCAACTCCTGGCGCTTCAACGCCTCGGTCAACGCGATTTAATTTTTATTTACACGTAACAAGCGCCCCCTTGCGGCTGCAAGGGGGCGCTTGTTGTGTGCTTTATTATAATTTCAGATCCCCGTCCTTGATCCAACCAAGACGGTATAGGATCTTGTAAAATACAAGGGATAGAAGAGCGGGGAGAAGGAAGCAAACAAGGATCAGCCCCACCCAGTCGAATGCGGTGACGGACGTGGGGTAGGAGCCTCCAAACCAGCCCATGACGATCCCCAAGGGTCCGAGAAGACCGCAGGTCCCCATGCCCGAGTTGATCGCCGCCCCGTACATTTTAAGTCCGAACAGGCAGGTGGCGACGGGACCCGTGACGGCGGAGGCAAGCGTTGCGGGGATCCAGATGCGGGGATTTTTGATAATGTTGGACATTTGCAGCATGCTCGTTCCAATGCCTTGGGAAACAAGCCCTCCCCATTTATTTTCTTTGAAGCTGATGACGGCAAAGCCTACCATTTGCGCACAGCAGCCGGCGACCGCCGCGCCGCCCGCAAGCGCCAACCCCGCGTAGTCACGGGCGATGAGCTCTCCCGCCGCTGTAAAGGCGGGCATTCCCGACAGTCCGATCGAGGCGCAGATCGCCGCCGAGCTGATGGGGAGTGTGAGTGCCATGCCGATGACGACCGAAACGATAACGCCCATCAAAAGCGGCTGCTGGGTGGTCGCCCAGCCGATAAAGCTGCTGACGTAGCCGACAAGTCCCCCAATGTAAGGGGCGCAGAACACCGACAAAAGCCCTCCCGCCAAGAGCGTGACGAAGGGG
>JAZNEQ010000045.1:0-1680 GCA_045588715.1 Eubacteriales bacterium
CAAAACCGATGAGAAAGAGAAGTAACAGGGATCGGGTGCTTCCAAGAGAGCCGCAGGTGGTGTGATTGCGGCAGGCGCTACCTTGCGAATGGACTTTCGAGGGCGAACCGAAACGGTATTTTTTCCGAAGTAGGCTTCGACGGGGCGCTCCCGTTATCTTGGGCGGTGCGTATGGCGGTACGCAAAAAAAGAGGAACCGTACGCCCCCGGGCGTATGCTTCAAACAGGGTGGCACCACGGCTATGTTCGTCCCTTTATCATTTGGATAACGGGGCGTTTTTATTTTGTGAAAACTGTTTTGCTTGGAAAGGAGAAATGACCATGGCACAAAAGGAGATCCCTTACAAAATTTATCTTGAGGAAAACGAAATGCCGCGTAATTGGTACAACGTGCGCGCAGATATGAAAATAAAGCCCGCTCCGCTTCTCGACCCCACCACCATGAAGCCGATTACCGAGGAGGCACTGGGTCAGGTATTTTGCGAGGAGCTTGTCAAGCAGGAGCTTGACGATACCAACCGCTATATCCCGATCCCCGAGGAGATCATCAACTTTTATAAAATGTACCGTCCCGCGCCCCTGGTGCGCGCCTATTGCCTTGAAAAAAAGCTTGGCACGCCCGCGCATATCTACTATAAGTTTGAGGGGAACAACACCAGCGGAAGCCACAAGCTCAACTCTGCCATCGCACAGGCGTACTACGCAAAACAGCAGGGGCTTCGCGGTGTGACTACCGAGACGGGAGCGGGGCAGTGGGGTACCGCACTTTCTATGGCATGCTCCTATTTCGGGCTTGACTGTAAGGTGTTTATGGTAAAATGCTCCTACGAGCAAAAGCCCTTCCGCCGCGAGGTCATGCGCACCTACGGCGCCGACGTAACGCCTTCTCCCTCCGAAACGACAGCGGTGGGACGCCGTATCCTTGCCGAGTTCCCGGGGACCACAGGCAGCCTTGGCTGCGCCATTTCCGAGGCGGTTGAGGCGGCAACCTCACGCGAGGGTTACCGTTACGTGTTGGGAAGCGTTCTTTCCCAGGTCATGCTTCACCAATCCGTCATCGGCATGGAGACCAAGGCAGCGCTGGATAAGTACGGTGTGAAGGCAGATATCATTATCGGATGTGCGGGCGGCGGCTCGAACCTTGGCGGCTTGATCGCGCCCTTTATGGGAGAAAAGCTGCGCGGCGAGGCGGATTACCACTTCATCGCCGTAGAGCCTGCAAGCTGTCCCTCTCTTACGCGAGGCAAGTACGTTTACGATTATTGCGATACGGGAAGAGTTTGTCCTCTTGCCAAAATGTATACTCTGGGAAGCGGCTTTATTCCCGCTGCCACTCATGCGGGCGGACTTCGCTACCACGGCATGAGCTCTGTGCTTTCCGAGCTTTACGACGAGGGGCTGATGGAGGCGCGCAGCGTTAAGCAGACCGAGGTTTTTGAGGCTGCAGAATATTTTGCACGCATCGAGGGGATCCTGCCCGCGCCCGAAAGCTCCCATGCTATCAAGGTTGCCATCGATGAGGCGATCAAGTGCCGTGAGAGCGGAGAGACGAAAAACATTGTCTTTGGACTTACGGGTACGGGATACTTTGACATGATGTCCTACGAAAAGTTCCACAACGGTGTTATGACCGACTACGCTCCCGAGGACTATGAGATCGAAGCAAGCCTTGCAAAAACG
>JAZNEQ010000046.1:0-21842 GCA_045588715.1 Eubacteriales bacterium
CGCATCGGGTTGATCTTTCCGTCTACGTGAATGATGTTATCGTCCTCAAAGCAACGAACAACGTGTAAGATCGCATCTACCTCGCGGATATTGGCAAGGAATTGGTTTCCCAGTCCTTCACCCTTAGACGCCCCCTTGACAAGTCCCGCAATGTCAACAAATTCGATCACGGCAGGGGTGTACTTGTTGGGGTGATGTATATTGGCAAGAAAGTCAAGGCGACTGTCGGGCACCGTTACCACACCCACGTTGGGTTCAATTGTGCAAAAGGGATAGTTGGCGGATTCAGCTCCCGCATTTGTCAAAGCGTTAAAAAGTGTGCTTTTGCCAACGTTGGGCAATCCTACGATACCAAGTTTCATTTTTGTTTGTTCTCCTTTATCTTCGGCGGCGTGATAGGAAGAAGGGAAGCCTCGCTATACACTCCGAGTCCGCAATGTCGCCCTATATTATACCACACAAAAAAGAGTTTTTCAATACAAAAAGAAAAATATATGGATGAAAATCATTATGATTTAGGCAAGAAAAAAGAAAGAAAAAATCAAATTTAACGAATGATTCCGTCCAAAAGTCACGGCTCTTGCAAAAGAGCTTTTCAAGTACTTTCAATAATACAGTAGGAAAATTTAAGCAAAATCTCGTCACGTTTTCGAAAAAATTCCCAAAAAATTTTTCGCCTCTATGAACGCAAAAGAAAAAAGCCGCTATCGCGGCGTGGTAATCACGCTTTGATAGCGGCTTTGTGATGGGATTTATATAGATTAACTTTTGTCTAATTTTATGAAATATAATTATAATCCAAGCAACTGCTTTTTCTTTGCATCAAATTCTTCTTGTGTGATAATCCCCTCATCTAATAACCATTTTATATCGCTCAATTTTTGTTTAATATAAAACCTCCTTGCTTTTTTGCCTGTGAATCCTAATTTTTTATATTTTCATATATCTCGAATTTCTTCCGTCGCCAATTTTTTTAACACTTCCGCTTTTCACCATCTGACCAAGTACTGCTTCCACGGTGGTGGGGCTTACGTCGGGGAGTATCTTACAGATCTCCGACTTGGAGATTGGTGTGAGGCTGTTCAGAACAGTTGCTTCCACACGGCTTTTCTTAGTGATCTTTTTGCCATTTACGATAGCAAACCGCTTGTCCAGCTCCTTATAGCACATATAAAGCGTGGAGAGGAAGTTTTCGATGAATGGGAAATAGTCGTTTTCATTGGTATCCCAGCCGTCCGAGGACTGCTTCAATGCCTCGTAATAGAAGCCCTTATAATTGTTGATCTGTTCCTCAAAGGAAACGTATTTGCCAGCGTCAAATCCATTTTTATAGAGTAACAAGAGCGATAGTAGGCGAGACAATCTTCCGTTTCCGTCACGGAAGGGGTGAATGCAAAGAAAATCGAGTATCACGCAGGGGATAAGCAAAAGCTGATTGATATTTGCATCGTTTCTCGCATCAAGATATGCAAGCTCAAGCTGTTCCATTGCTTGTTTGACTTCACGAGCGGGTGTAGGACGGAAGCGAACGCGACGGTTTCCGTCGGCATCGACCTCCAAAATGACGTTATCATCGGTCTTATATTTGCCGCCAAACTCATATCCCGCAATCGACGTCATCGTTTCGTGCAGACGGAGAATATCACTCTCGCGGAAATCGATATATTCGTGTCCGGTGTGGATGGCGTTCAGTGCGTCGCGGTATCCTGCGATTTCCGCCTCGTTGTGACCCCGTGGCGCGCTACTGCCGCTGACGATGGCGGCAATTCTGTCGTCGCTCGTGACGATCCCCTCGATGGCATTAGAGCTTTTGACCGACTGTATTTTTGCAACCGCTTCCAGCTCAGTAAATATCTTGGCATATTCGTCCTTGCGGATTCCTGCCATCGTTTTTAATTCTGTAATACCCGCTGTCAAATTGACGAGCCGCGCTGGGAGCAGACCGTTATTCAAAAAAGAGTAATCAAATTTTCTCATATTCATTCCTCCGTATCTGCATATTATTATACCGCAAAATATGCAGTTTGTCAAGCAGTTGATAGAATTGAATTGCATATATATTTTCAAATATTATGCAATAGGGCATACAAATCGTTCTCGACTTGTACGCCCTGATTTCTTGTTGCATTGGCTTTTTGGATACGTTCTTGACGTTGCCATTTTGACCCCTCGGATTGACTACTGTAGTTTGCTGCTTTTTATAAGTTTGATTTGAAAAAATTAATATAGAATTCACATTCTCATGCTATCTTATATAAGAATTCTTAACATTTTGCACGAAAATTGCAAAAAATATAAAAAATGTTCTAAAACCATTTGCAATTTGTTCAAGCTTGTGTTATAATACGGTTACAATGAGAAATGAACGAACTGTTTCTAAAGTCAAAACAATTTCGGTACACTTTTTTAAGAGTGTGTTTAAAACCGTAAAAAAACGAATGATATAAAAGTGAAGGAGAATACTGTGTATGACGGATACCAAAATTCTTGTAATCGAGGACGATCCCTCTGTCAGCGACGTTCTTAAAATTTACTTTGAAAACGAAGGATACGACGTAAAGGTCGCGGCAGACGGAATGGAAGGACTTAGCTATTTTAAGCTCTTCTCTCCCGATCTTGTGCTTTTGGATATTATGCTTCCCAAAAAGGACGGGTGGCAGGTTTGCCGTGAGATCCGTGAGATCTCTTCCAAGCCCATCATTATGGTGACCGCAAAAAGCGACGTGTTTGACAAGGTGTTGGGGCTTGAATTGGGGGCTGACGATTTTGTGGTCAAGCCCTTTGATATCAAGGAGCTTTCCGCGCGTGTCAAGGCAGTGCTTCGCCGCTGCCAGGCAAATACGCACCAAAACGATGAAGAGGTCATCAAGTTTGAAAACATTGAGATCAGCCTTCAGAAATATGAGTTAAAGCTTCGCGGCAAGTCTGTGGACATTCCTCCCAAGGAATTGGAGCTGTTGTATTTCCTGGCATCTCATTATAACCGCGTTTTCACAAGAGATCAGCTTTTGGATAAGGTTTGGGGCTTTGATTATCTGGGAGACAGCCGCACGGTCGACGTACACGTAAAGCGCTTGCGCGAAAAGCTGGAGGGCGTATCCGATAAATGGGTCCTGAAAACGGTTTGGGGCGTTGGCTACAAGTTTGATCTGGTAGGCTGATTCAGAAGATGGGAGTAACGCTATGTCAGAGCATTTTCAAAATGAAGACGAACATAAAATAGGGGAAGAGGAGTCCGCAGGGGCTCCTCTTGCCGAGAACGGTGGGGGCGTGGATAAAGAAGCTCCTCAATCACCTCTGACCGAGGCTTTGAATGAAGAAAACACACGGGAGGATCACAAGGATGCCCCTGCCGAGACGCCGCAGCCATACCTTTACAGGTGGGATGCCGTGTCGCAATCGGCACAGGACCGAGAGAACGAACAAAAGCGGCACAGGCGCGGCATTCTGACGTATGCCATTGCAATGGCTTCGATCTTTGCCGTTTGTATCCTCCTTCTTTTGGGGGTGATCCTTTTCAGCGGTGCTACGTCTTACGCCCCTCCCGTCGACAGTGGACTTTCCGCCATTGGTGCGGTATCGGAGAGCGTCAAACCGTCGGTGGTTTTGATCGAAGCCTCGTCGGGGGTAGGAATGAGCTATGGAACGGGCTTTTTTATGACGTCGGACGGATATATCGCAACTAACCACCACGTGGTCAAAAACGCTCAATCGATCAAAGTAACGCTTTTCTCGGGGAAGACTTACGAGGCGACTCTGAAGGGGGCGTATGCGCCCGACGATCTTGCGCTTATCAAGATCGAGGGGAGGGGATTCCCTGTACTGGAGTGCGGAAATTCCAATGCCTTGCGTGTGGGTGATACGGTAGTCGCCGTTGGAAATCCCTCGGGGGCTGAGGGCGCGTGGACGACGACCCACGGCATTGTTTCGGCGCTTGACCGTAAAGTCGCGGTCTCTGCCGACGATTTTTCGGGGGTCATGAAGATGATCCAAACCGATGCCCCCGTCAATCCGGGAAATTCGGGTGGCCCTCTTTGCAATTTAAACGGCGAGGTTATAGGAATCGTTACGCAAAAGCTTTCGGATTATGAAGCGATCGGATTTGCCATCCCCATCAACGAGGCAAAGCGGACGCTGGATGCGATCATGAGCGGGAAAATCGATTCCTTTGATTCTACGGTTACCACAAAACGCCCCACGATCGGCGTGACCGTAAAGAATATTTCCAAGGGGGAACAGTATCGGGTTGGTACGACCGATCTTATCTCTCCCGTAAACGGTGTTCTGATTTCCGACGTAAGTGCGGGGAGTGCCGCCGACGGTGTGATCCTTGCCGGGGATATTCTTTTTGAATTTGGTGGCAATGCTGTGGGGAATACGTCAGCTCTTCAAAGCGTGCTTTACAGATATCATGCAGGGGATACCGTAACCTTACGGGTATACCGAGGGACTGACATCAAAACCTTAAAAATCACTTTAAAATAAAGACAATACAAAAACGCGACGGAAGCCGTTTGGCATACGTCGCGTTTTTGTATTATAAAAGCTGATGCTCTTTTTTCCAAGCAAGAAATTCTTCGTAGGTGCCCGCGCGGTCGATGATGCTTCCATCGGGTTGGATCTCAATGATGCGGTTTGCCACGGTGTTGACAAGCTCGTAGTCGTGCGAGGTGAAAATGATATTTCCCTTAAACGCCGAAAGCCCGTTATTGACAGCACTGATGGATTCAAGATCCAAGTGGTCGGTGGGCTGGTCAAGAAGCAGGAAATTAGAGCCGTACAGCATCATGCGCGCAAACATACAGCGTACCTTTTCGCCGCCCGAGAGGACGTTTACGGGCTTGAAAACACTTTCGTTGGAAAACAGCATTCTACCAAGGAAGCCGCGCAGATAGGTCTCGGTCGTTTCCTTGGAATATTGTGCCAGCCAATCAATGATCGAAAGGGTGCAGTCGTTGAAATAAGAGGAGTTGTCGTGAGGGAAGTAGGACTTTGTAATGCTGACGCCCCACTTAAAGTCACCCGCATCGGGAGTGTCCTCTTCCATTAACACACGGAAGAGGGCGGTAATTGCCATTTCGTTGCCGAGAAGTGCGATCTTATCCTCTTTGCCAACGGTAAAGGAGACGTTTTTAAAGAGAGGAGTGCCCTCATAGCTTTTAGAAAGGTTGTTAACAAACAAAATGTCCTTGCCTGCAACGCGATCCATATCAAAGCCGATAAAGGGGTAGCGGCGGCTGGAGGCGGGGAGCTCCTCAATGCTGAGCTTGTCAAGAAGCTTGCGGCGGGAGGTTGCCTGCCTGGATTTTGATTTGTTTGCGGAAAAGCGAGAGATAAATGCCTGAAGCTCGCGGATCTTTTCCTCGGCGCGCTTGTTTTGCTGCTTGATCATACGCTGGATCAGCTGGCTGGATTCATACCAGAATTCGTAGTTACCAACGTACATCTTAATGCCGTTGTAGTCAATATCCACGATGTTGGTGCAAACGTCGTTAAGGAAATGACGGTCGTGGGATACCACAAGGACGGTGCCGAAATAGTCGGCAAGAAATTCCTCAAGCCACATGATGGCATCGATGTCAAGACCGTTGGTCGGCTCGTCCAGCATGATGATGTCGGGATTCCCGAAGAGCGCCTGCGCCAGCATGACCTTGACCTTTTCGCTTTCCTTAAGTGAGGACATCACGTCGTAAAGCTGCTCGTCCTTCATGCCCAGTCCTTGCAAAAGCTTGGAGATCTCGGACTCTGCCTCCCAGCCGTTCATTTCGGCAAACTCCGCCTCCAATTCGGAAGCGCGAATGCCGTCCTCCTCGGAAAAGTCCTCCTTTTCGTAAATGGCGTCCTTTTCCTTCATGATGTCATAAAGCTTTTTGTTACCCATCATCACGGTGTCAAGCACCGTATATTCGTCAAAAGCAAAGTGATCCTGCCGAAGCACGGACATGCGCACTGTGTCGGGGATGGAGATCTCTCCCGTAGAGGGCTCAAGATCCCCGCACAAAAGCTTTAAAAACGTGGATTTTCCCGCACCGTTGGCACCGATGATGCCGTAGCAATTACCGGGGGTGAATTTCAAGTCGACGTCTTTAAAAAGAAGCTGACCGCCGAAGTGAAAGCTCAGGTTAGAAATTGTGATCATAATATACCGCCTTTTCAGTCAATCTTATGAATTATATCATGATTCGCAAAAAAATGCAAGCCTTTTTTCAAAAAAGAGAGGACACCCTCCGTTTTACTTGGAGACTGTCCTCAAATGGTGTGGATTATTTGATTGCGGTCAGTACTGTGCTGTCCTTAACGTTAAGACGGAGGATATTGTTCTTTGCTGTGTATAGAACACCGTTGCCGTCACAGAAGGTGAACGTTTTTTGTGTGGCGGGCAATTCAAGAACGCACTCTCCGTCAAGGGTTGCCCTGACAACAATTTTTTGTACGTCGCGCTGTTCCCACTCGGTGTCAATCTCAAATCCGCCGCGCGCACGAAGACCGTGGAATGAGCCTGTGTGCCACCGCTCCGGAATGGCGGGGATGAGGGCTACTGTATCCTCGTGGCTTTGCAACAGCATTTCCGACATGACTGCAACGTAACCGAGGTTACCGTCGATCTGGAATATGTCGCCTCCCATTGATTTGAGCCAAATAACGTCCCAAAGGGTTGCGTTGACGTGGTGATTGGCAAACATAAATGCCATACGGTATGCATTTTCTGCTTGGCGAAGTCTTGCGTATGCACCGCCAAGCCAAGCCATGCTCCAGCCGACCTCCGAGGCGGTTATAGCACCGCTTTGGTTGGCGCTGTTAAGACGGCGGTGAATGGTGGTTTCAAGCGCACGGCACAGCTCGGGCGTTGAGCGATTGATGAGATTTCCGGGGAAAAGACCGAAGGAATGGGAGGTGTGACGGTGTCCCGGATCTGCCTCCTCGTAATCCTCGATCCATTCCATCAATTGACCGTGCTTGCCGATCTTCAAGGGGGGCAGTTTTTCTCTTGCTGCCGCAACGTCGGCAACGTCTTGATCTTCAATGCCGAGGATCCTTGAGCTTTCAAGATAAATGTTGAACAGTGTAGTAATGATCTCAACGTCCATCGTTGAGCTCATTGTAAGATAGCAATTGGCTTGTTTGCCGTTTGCATCCTTTACAAGATAACGGTTTTCGGGCGAGGTCGAGGGGGCATAGATCAGCTCACCGCGGCTGTTGGGAACCATGGTATCGAGGAAGAAAAGAGCCGCCTCGTGAATGAATTCATATGCCTTTTCACGCAAAAATGCTTCGTCCTTTGTAAAGAGGTAATGCTCCCACATATGCAGGGTCAGCCAGGATGCGCCGTGCGGCCAAAGACCCCAAACACCGTCTGCGGGGGCTGTATAGCCGTAAATATCGCTTAAATGATGTACCACGCAGCCCCGCGCGCCGTAGCAGACCTTGGCGGTTTTCTTACCCGATTCCAAAAGGAAATCGTTCATATAGTCAAACAAGGGAAGATGGCATTCCGAAAGGTTGACAGTTTCTGCTGCCCAATAATTTGCCTGCAGATTGATGTTGGTGTGGTAGTCGCAGCTCCATCCGGAGGCGTTGCCATCGGTCCAAAGCCCTTGCAGGTTGGCGGGGAGCGTTCCTTCTCGGCTGGAGGAGATCAAAAGATATCTGCCGTATTGCCATTGAAGCACCAAAAGAGATTCGTCCTTTGGCTTGTTGTACCAAAGCACACGGAAGCGCTCATGCAAGGGAAGCTCGTCCATCCCTTCAAGGGAGGGGAGCGTTACGTCGGCACGGGACATAAGGGAGGAGAAATCGGCAACGTGGCGTGCCTTGATGGCTTCGTAATCGAGAGATGTGGGGAAGGTTGCGGCGTTGATATAGCTGTCTCCGTGGCGGAATTCGGATGCAATGGAGACGTAGAGGCAAAACGAACGGGTGTCGGAAATTTCAAGCTGACCCTCGCGTGCTTCCACGCGACCGTCGGTGACCGCACGAATCCTTACGCATACCTTGTGATCGCCAAACAGCGTTTTTGCACAAGCGACCAGCTCGCATCCGTCGGCTTTTTTGAAAAAGGTACGGTCGCGCTCATAGGAGATAAATGCGTGAAGGGGAGTGCTTGAGGAGGTAACGCGGCAGGCGATCACGTTGTCGGGATAGGAAGCAAAATATTCGCGGGTGTAAAGCGAGCCACCCTTGGAATATTCTACGGTGGCAATTCCGTTGACAAGATCAAGCCGTCTTGAATAGTTTGCCGCCGAAGCGCCCTCGTGCAGCTCGATATGAAGCTTTCCCGCGCCCTCATAGGAGCAAATGCGGCGGAAGCAGTTGTTAAGCACGCTGCCGGCAAGGCGGTTGGCTTCTGCCGGCTTGCCCTCCAGAAACAGTGCGCGAAGCTTTTCAATGCCTTCCTTCATTGCGGGGTTCGGTGTGTTTTCTTTGTTTTCCGACCAAACGGTCTCCTCGTTCAAATACATCGTTTCCTTGGCGACGTCTGCCATCAGCGTAGCACCCATCCGTCCGCATCCAATGGGCATGCTTTCCACCCAGGAGGAGGGAGGAACGGTATCGTATAATGCATAGCTTTTCATAAAGAGATCTCCTTTCACGGGGAAGCGTTCCCCCTGCGCGCCCTTATTATATCTGTTTTTATTACCCGTGTCAATGACTTTCCAAAAAATAAAAAATGTTTTTTTTCGTTTGAGATTGACTTTTCGCGCATTATAAGTTATAATAAATCGGATAGTTGAATTTGTCGAAAAGAGGGAAGGAGGTGCCGCTTTGAACAGCGATCTTTTGGGTCGGTTAGAGGAAGGAATGCCCGTTTTTTCAAAGGGACAGCGCTCCATTGCGGTATACGTGCTTTCACATTATGATAAAGCGGCATATCTGACGGCATCAAGGCTTGGTGCCATTGTCGGCGTATCCGAATCCACCGTCGTGCGCTTTGCCGTGGAGCTTGGTTTTTCGGGCTATCCCGATTTCCAGGCGGCACTTCAAAAGCTGGTACGCAATCGCTTGACCTCGGTACAGCGAATGGAGGTCACAAACAACCTTATCGGCGAGGACGAGGTGCTTGACAAGGTCCTTCTTTCGGACATGGAAAAAATACGAAAAACGCTGGAAGAGATCGATCACGTCTCCTTTGAAAGTGCGGTCAGCGCGATCGCAGAGGCGAAAAATATTTATATCATCGGCGTGCGATCTTCATCCTTCTTGGCAGGATTTCTCAATTACAGCCTGCGTATGATCTTTGATCAGGTCCGCTTCGTTCAAACCACGTCGGGAAGCGAGATGTTTGAACAGATCATGAGCATCGGCGAGGGCGACGTAATGATCGCCATCAGCTTTCCCCGTTATTCCACGCGTATCATCAACGCCGTGGAATATGCAAGAGGAAAGGGCGCGGACGTGGTTGCCCTGACCGATAGTGAACTGTCACCAATTGCCTCTTATGCCAACCAGCTTCTGATCGCGCATAGCGATATGGCGTCCTTTGTCGATTCGCTGTCCGCTCCCTTGAGCATTATCAATGCGCTCGTTGTTGCCGTCGCAAGAAAAAAGCAGGATGAGATCAGCGAGCGGCTACGTATTTTGGAGGAGGTCTGGGACCGTTATGACGTCTATGACAAAAAAGGACACTGAAGGAATTCGGGTTGCTGTAGTAGGTGGAGGTGCCGCGGGAATGATGGCGGCGCTCACGGCGGCGCGTGCGGGAGCCACGGTTACCCTGTATGAGAAAAACGACCGTCTCGGCAAAAAGCTGCGCATTACGGGAAAGGGAAGATGCAATCTGACCAACGATTGCGACCGCAACGAGTTTCTTTCCAACGTTCCGACCAATTCAAGATTTTTATACGCCTCGCTTTCCCGTTTTTCCACGGCGGATACCATGGCGTTTTTTGAAGAAGCGGGTGTGCCGCTCAAGACCGAGCGCGGCAAGCGTGTCTTTCCCGTGTCCGACCGTGCGGGGGATATCGTCGCGGCAATGGAAAAAGTATGCCGTGAATCGGGGGTGCGCATTTTGCACCGACGTGTTACGGGGCTTTCGACAGAAGAGGGACGCGTGTGCGGAGTGCTGCTTGGCGGCTCGTGCGACGAAGCCGACGCCGTGATCGTTTGCACCGGAGGAAGATCCTATCCGATGACGGGCTCCGACGGTGACGGATACCGCTTTGCAACGCTTGCGGGACATACGGTGACTCCGCTCTCTCCCTCGCTGGTTCCTTTGCTTGCCAAAGGAAGGCTTTGCGCCTCTTTGCAAGGGCTCTCCTTAAAAAACGTTTCCCTTCGTGTAAAAAACAAGGAGACGGGAAAAACTGTGTACGAGGACTTTGGTGAAATGCTGTTTACGCATTACGGTCTTACGGGACCTTTGATCCTTTCTGCCTCGGCGCATCTTCCCGACGTTTCCGCGGGGATCTACGAGGCGCTTATCGATCTGAAGCCCGCGCTGGATGAAAAAACACTTGACGCAAGGCTTTGCTCCGATTTTTTGAAATACAAGAATCGAGACGTGATCAACGCACTTGACGATCTGCTGCCGCAAAAAATGATCGCCCCTTTCGTTTCTCTTTGTGGGATCGATCCACGCAAAAAGGTACATTCCGTGACCCGTGAGGAACGGGAACGGATGGTGGAAACGCTCAAGGGGATCCGTATCTCGCTTTGCGGTCACCGCCCTTTGGACGAGGCGATCATCACGCGCGGCGGCGTTAGCGTTAAGGAAGTGGATCCCAAAACGATGGAGTCGAAGCTGATCAAGGGACTCTATTTTGCAGGCGAGGTTTTGGACGTTGACGCTTACACGGGCGGCTTTAATTTGCAAATTGCTTTTTCTACTGCTGTTGCGGCAGGGCTTGCGGCGGCATACGGCGATGCTTGAAAACAAAAAGAAAGGATGTTAAAATATGATTCAAATTGCTATTGACGGTCCCAGCGGTGCTGGGAAATCTACGGTTGCCAAGGCGGTTGCAAAGCGACTTGGGATCATTTACGTCGACACGGGTGCGCTTTACCGCACCATTGGTTACTTCGTTCGTTCTCGAAAGACCGATCCCAAGGATGTTGCTGCGGTAGAAGCCTTGCTTCCTGAGATCAACGTGGAATTGAAATACGAAAACGGTACGCAGACCGTAAGCCTCAACGGTGAAGATCTTGGCGACCGTATCCGCACGCCCGAAATGTCACTTTACGCATCGGCAGTCTCGGCGATCCCTGCGGTGCGTGCATTCCTTCTCGATACGCAGCGTGATATCGCAAAGAAGAACAGCGTGATCATGGATGGCAGGGACATCGGTACCGTTATTCTTCCCAATGCAGACGTAAAGATCTTTTTAACGGCAAGCGACGAATGCCGCGCCATGCGCCGCAGGGACGAGCTGATCGCCAAAGGCATTCAGACGACCTTGGAAGAGGTGCTTGCGGACATGCAAAAGCGTGACAGCAATGATCGCAATCGCGCGGTCGCACCCGCTGTGGCTGCGGAGGACGCCGTTGTGTTGGACAATTCGGGCTTTACCGTAGAGGAGAGCGCCGATGCCGTTATTGCATTGGCAAAAGAAAAGCTTGGCGACCGTTGGGAGAGCGCCTTGTCATGAAGCAGGTTACCGTTGCAAAAAACGCGGGCTTTTGCTTTGGTGTCAAGAGGGCGACCGATTGCCTTGAAAACGCGCTTGCCAATCAGCGACCGGGGGAGCGGATCTATACCTTGGGGCATCTCATTCATAACGAGACCTATAACGCGTCCCTGGAAGCGCGCGGTGTGCTTGCCGTAAATACCGACGAGATCGAACGCATTGCAGAGATGGCAGAGGCAGAGCATCCGGTCACGCTTTTGATCCGTGCGCACGGCTGTACCCGTGAGACTCTTGTGCTTTTAGATGCGCTGGCTCTTAAAAATCCTTATTTTACGCGCATTGACTGTACCTGCCCTTACGTAAAAAAAATTCATAAGATCGCGGCGGAATGTAACAGGGAAGAATGCTTCTTTGTTCTCCTTGGTGCCGCCTCACATCCCGAGGTTGTTGGCATTATGAGCTGGTTCGACGGGGAGAAGTACGTTTTCTCGACACCGGAGGAGCTTGAATCGTCACTTTCACAACGTGCCGATGACGAAGTGCACAAAAAACGGCCTGTACTGGCGGCTCAAACAACTCAAAATTTGGGCAATTGGAACAAAAGTCAAAAAACTATCAAAAAACTATATACAAATGCCGAAATATTTGATACAATATGCAGTGTGACTGAATTGCGCCAGACCGAGGCAAAAGAGCTTGCAAAGGTGTGCGATTCGATCATTGTGATCGGTGGAAGAGAAAGCTCCAACACCGCAAAATTATATGAGATCTGCTCTTCATATTGCGGCAATACCGTGTGGATCTCCTCGGCGTCAGAGCTTGACACGAGCCTATTTTCCGCCGCACAAAACATTGGAATCGTCGCGGGTGCATCGACACCGAGCGGTGAAATACAGGAGGTATACAAAACCATGAGCGAAATGAAAGAAAATTTCGAAGAAATGCTCGAATCGCAATGCTTAACTTTAAATACAGGAGATGTCGTTACCGGAACCGTTACACACGTTTCCGACGCTGAGATCCAGTTGGATGTCGGTGCGGGTGTGACCGGTTACATAAAAGCGGATCAGATTTCAAATGACCCCGCCTTTAAGTTGACCGAAAACTTCAAAAACGGTGACAAGGTAGAGGCCTTTGTTATCCGTGTCAGCGACATTGAGGGTGTTGCTGAGTTGTCCAAGAAGAGAGCAGATGCAGACAAGAACTGGAAGACCATTGTTGAGGCAAACGAAACAAAGGCAGTTCTTGAGGGTAAGGTGACCGAGGCTGTTAAGGGCGGCGTTGTTGTTTTCTACAATGCAAACCGCATCTTCGTTCCCGCTTCCCAGACCGGTGTTCCGAAGGATGGAGATCTCTCCGCACTTGTCGGTACTACCGTTTCCTTTAAGGTCATTGAGATCAAGCCCGGTAAGAAGGCAATCGGATCCATCCGTGTGGTTCTCCGCGAGGAGCGCCGCGCGCAGGAGGCTGAGTTCTGGGCAGGTATCGAGGTTGGCAAGTCTTACCACGGCACCGTTAAGAGCCTGACTTCCTTTGGTGCGTTCGTTGATCTTGGCGGTGTGGACGGCATGGTCCACTTGACCGAGCTTTCTTGGAAGCACATCAAGAACCCCGCAGAGGTGGTTGCTGTCGGTGACGAGCTTGACGTATTCGTAAAGAGCTTCGATCCCGAAAAGAAGAGAATCTCTCTCGGCTACAAGACCGAGGAGTCCAACCCCTGGAACATCTTTAAGTCCCAGTATGCGATCGGTGATATCGCTTCCGTTAAGATCGTAAACATGATGCCCTTTGGTGCATTTGCGGAGATCATCGACGGTGTAGACGGATTGATCCACATTTCTCAGATCGCAATGAAGCGCATCGCAAAGCCTGCGGATCTTCTTGAGATCGGTCAGGTCGTTGATGCACGCATCATCGATATCGATGACGAAAAGAAGAACGTCAGCCTGTCGATTCGTTCGCTTCTTGAGGAGGCTGCAAGTGCAGCTGAGGCTATGCCCGAGGATTACGTGGCAGAGGATGCCGTCCAAGAGGAAGTTGCCGAGGATCAGGAATAAAAAATCGGGAGGCTCCTTTGTGAGCCTCCTTTTGAATAACCAAACGGGACTCGAACCAACGAGCCTCTCAACGATCAATTTCCGCGCTTTTTTGCGTGGTTCGGACCCAAAAGTCCACACTTTCCTTCGCCTCGCCCCACAAAAATTCATCGAAAATTGATCAGTCGAGAGGTGCAAAGCAGTTTTGAGAGAGCAAACGGTTCGGAGAAACAAGAAAAAAAGTGAAGCAATATAATATCGTGTGTCGTAAATTTTGTTTTTCAAAATTTACGCAATGCTTAGGGCATTGCTACGAAAATCTAACGATTTTCACACACGTTTTGAAATATAACTCGTTCTCGCTTGCTTGCAAGCAGCAGACTCGAACAAGTTATATTATAAGATATTGCGAGTTTTTTTGACGCAGTTCATCCTTGCGTTTGCCTCTCAAAACCTCATTGGTTTGAATCCCGTTTGGTTATCTATTTAGGGCAGAAACGGAGAAAAATCATGAGTTACAGCTATATCGAGAAAATTAAGAGCAGAATGACCAAGGAGGACGTGCGTTTTTATTCCGATATCTGGGCGCCCGTTACCGTAGCGGTCCCGGATGGGGATGCGTGGTCTACTCTTTGCGTGATGCCCGACGGTGAGATCCGTTCTTACGGACACTATAAAAAAGAAAGCGTATTTCATAAAAATCCTCCCAGATGCTATCTTTCCTCCAACGACGGCGGACTTTCCTGGAAGCGACATATGGTAGAGGGACGTTTTACGCTGGGGGCATCCACCTACGTGCCTTATCTGAATAAGTACGTTGCTGTGCGCGACGCTGGTCCCGAGGGATCCTTTGTTCTGATCGGCGACACGCCTGATGACCAAAACCCTATGCGTATTATGTTTTGTGAGGATTCCTGTGGGGAAGTGCGCACGATCTTTCCCATGCGAAGCCGTAATCGTGTGATCTTGGTTTGCAGTGAAAAAAGACCGGCGCTCCATCCTACCGCCTTTTTTGCCGTTCTTTATTATGCCGACGGAGATCTGCGTCATTGGACAAAGGTTCCTCTTGAGGCAGTTCCTTTCTATGAGCCGCCGGAGGGGAAGAAGGGAATTCGTTGGCAGCAGAATAATCGCGAAAATACCATTGAGGAAATGGCTGACGGAAAGCTTGTGATGATCTCTCGCACGGCGCTTGATTATCATTATATTTCTTACTCCGAGGATGGGGGCGAAACCTGGACAAAGCCCGCGCCTTCGGTTTTTCACGGCACTGCAACCATGCCGCTTCTCAAGCGTCTGTCCGATGGGCGATTGGTGTTTTTGTGGTGTAACACACGTCCTCTTCCCGAGCGTGACGATGCCGACGGTATTTGGGAGGACGTTTTCACCAACCGTGATGCCAACCACATTGCCATTTCGGGGGACGAGGGCTGCACCTGGAACGGATACCGCGAGATTACACTCAATCCTCACAGAAACGCAGCGGATTTCCGCTCCTTGGGGGGACCTGAGGAGGGAAGAGACAAAAGTGTTCACCAGTTTGAAGTGCTGGAGCTTCCTTACGGCAAGCTGATGGTCGTTTACGGTCAGAATACTCCATGCCGCCGTATCGCCATCATGGATCTTGGCTGGCTTTATGAGACAAGTAGACAAGAAAACTTTATCCACGGGCTGGAAGCGATCTCTTCGCAGGGGTACGTCAAGAGTGTGCTTGGCTGTTATCGCGGTACTCCCGAGGATCCGCTTTCCTACGTTGGGCATTGTGCATATAACCGCATAAACAGTGCCATGATGCTTCCCGACCCTGTAAACGAGGGCAAGGAAGTGCTTCATATCTGTCGTACAGACGATCCCCGCCTTGTGTCAAACGTCGGGGGTGCCGTTTGGAATTTCCCAATCGCCAAGCGCGGTAGCCTTACCGTAAAGCTTCACGTGGCAGGGGACGGCTTGCGCCTCTCTCTCCTTGATCATTGGGTCAATCCTTGCGACGAAGAGATCAAGCAGCTTTCCGACTTTACTGCGGTCGTTACCTCTGCGATCCAAGAGGATAAGATTTTCTATACCCGCGTGCGTATTGACTTTGATTGCGATGCCAATGTCATCGAGGTCTATGTCAACGACAAATTCCTCTCTAAAGCAAAGCTCAAGGGAACGCATCCCAACGGACTTTGCTACCTTCACATGCAGTCCGCCGCGGGCTTGACCGATCTTAAAGGGGCGCTGATCTCCGAGATCTCCTTTGAGGCGATGCCGGGGGAGGAGCAGGTCGCGGACAGCGAAGAAGAAAAAGAAATTTAAAGGATCGTAACAAACAGATCGGATCCGTCGCTTTTCAAATTTCAAAAGCGACGGATCCGATCTTTTGTTGTGTTTTTTTAAATGTTTTTTTAGGCAGGTCAGACCGAATCAAAATGCAACTTTTTCAAGCTTAGCGCTTGATCGTAAAGGCGCCTAAGGATCTCGTCTCGCTCGCTGTCTTCGGCATCTACAGATTGATGATGTGCTTCTAAAACAAAATCCCCCGCATAGCCTATTTTCTTTAAAAGAGTAAAGCACTTTTTAAAATCAAGTGTGCCGTCACCGGGAATCAGATGCTCGTCACGGTAATTGCCGCTGTTGTCGTGAATGTGCAAAGAAAGAGGGGGGATACGGCAGTCAAGCAACGTTTCAAGCGCTTCTCCTTGGCAGTGCCCGTGTCCTGTGTCGTAGCACCAACCGAAAAACGGTGAATTGACACGTTCTACCAGCTCCGAGATCATGGAAAGCTGAATGGATTGTCCCCATAAGAGATTTTCTGTCAGAATGATCACGCCGTATTTCTCAGCTTTTTCAAGAATGGGAAGAATGGCTTCTTTGTTGACCGAAAGGAACTCTTCTTTTTTATAATTTTCACCGCCTCTGTTTTTCCACAGAGGATGAACGACCAAATATTTGATCCCCAGAATAGACGCGCAAGAGAGCGTTTTTTCAACAAGGGGGCCCCGTTCGTCGGCATTAAAGGGCGCATGACCGTGAGAGAAGGTAAGTCCAAGATTGGTGGCAGTTTCTTTTAATTCCAGTGCCCAGCTTTTGTACGTATCCGTCATGAAGGGGTAAGACGGGCTTTGCACGCAGTAATCGAAGGCAAGATCCAGATGGGTAAAGGAGCATGCGTGCAAGCGACGCAGCATGTCATTGGGGTCCCAACAGGGGGGAAAGACAGAGGTGGTATTGACGATGTTCATTTTTGGCTCCTTTTTGTCAAATTTTACTGTCCTGTTTTGTTTTTGCATTCATTTTTCTGTAGGTAAGGGGTGACATACCCGTGATACGCTTAAAGACCTTGGAAAAATAATTTGGAGTGTCAAACGCATAGAGCAGCGAAATTTGCGAAACGGTCATATCGGTTTGGACAAGTGCTTTTTTTGCCTCTTCGATTTTGAGGTATGCAAAATATGACATAATGGTTTGACCGGTGGAGGCTTTAAATTGGCGGAATAAATATGATTTGTTGTAATTCATCATCGCAGCAAGCTCGTCAATAGAAAGGGAGGTGTGGACGTGCTCCTTCAGGTGCGTCTTAATGCGATTGGCAATACGGTTGTCAAATTCTTCCTTGGAAAGAAAGATAGAAGAGGCGTTTCCATTCTCTGTTTCGTCACGCATTAGGCGGATCAGCAAAATCTCCAAAAGGTTTTTAATGAGTTGAAGTCCGCCGATGGGCAGGGTGGGACGAAGCGGCATTTTTTTGATCATTGGATCGGAAACGGGGATAAGAAAGGCACTGCGGCTTTCTTCAATGATCATGTAAACGTATTTTAAAAGCTCACGTTCAACGTGCAGACGTCGGTTTTCAAAAAAACGCATAGCCTCGCTTTTGCATTCAAAGGAGATCACAAAAATATGAGGCGGGGAGAGAGGATCGGATGTGTGCACGTGAAATTCGTTCGGCTTGTGGAATATGATCTCTCCTTCCCTTAAGATCATGTCCTCGCCGTCTCTTTTGCAAAACAGCGTACCCTTGTCCACGTATACGAATTCCCAAAAATCATGTGCCTCACCGTAGCTTGAAAAGTCTTTGTCAAGCTCAAGATAGTGCGTTGTGACGATTTTATTGATGACCAATAAATTTTTAAGCTTGTGCTTGTAATACGTGCGTTCCATGCGTTCAGTATACCATATCCTTTCAGATATGTCAATAAAGATCACAAAAAAATAATTGTGTATTATTTTACTCTTTTTGGAAACTGCATGCGATTGAAGAAAAGGGAAATATATGATATACTCTGTTTGTACCACAGTAAATCTTATCAAGAAAGGAAACATGAAATGAGAGTTCTTGCAATCGGAGCACATCCCGACGATATTGAAATTGCTTGCTCGGGTACACTTGCCAAATGTGTAAAAAGAGGGGATACGGTCATTGTTTGTCACGCCTCCTCCGGAAATCTCGGGCATGTGATCATTCCCCCCGACGAGCTTACCCAAATGAGAGCCGAAGAGGCTCGCCGCGCGGGTGCAATGGCAGGGATCGAGGTCATTTGGGGCGGTTTTGACGACCTTGAGATCTTTGACGAGCGGGAAGCCCGCGATAAAATCGTTAAGGTGATCAAGTATGCAAACCCCGATTTTATCATTACGCATGCTCCCGACGACTACATGCCCGACCATACCACGGTGTCCAAGCTGGTCTTTGACGCTGCGTTTACCGCCACGCTTCCAAATTACGGAGACAGAAGCGTACCGCCCGCAAAGCTGGTTCCCATTTATTACATGGATACCTTGGCGGGAGTCAATTTCAATCCCACCGAGTACGTCGACGTAACGGAGGAGATCGATCTTAAGCTTCGTATGTTGGAGTGCCACGAAAGCCAGATCGTGTGGATGCGCGATCATGACGGCATCGATTTTCCCGATATGGTGCGCACCTGCTCCCGCTATCGCGGATATCAGTGCGGCGCTGAATATGCCGAGGGCTTTCGCCAGTGTCAGGTATACCTTAAAGGGACCACCAAACGGCTTTTGCCTTAAAATAATACGTTTTACAGATAAGGAGGATCGCTATGAATTTTATGTCAACCGTAAAAGGAAGTATGCTTGAGGGATTTTATCCCGAGGGGTGGGATTTTGATAAGATCGATGCGTGCATCGATTCCCCCGATAAGATCACCGAAAGACAAGATTTTTGGAACCCCGATTTTACACCCGTGGTTTGCGAATCTCTTTCGGATTTCGAGACCTATATGGGTCACGAGATCGCGCGCGAGATCCGCATTGCCAAAGAGAAGGGAAGAAAGATCGCCTTTATCTTGCCCGTAGGACCCATGGGGATGTATCGTTGGGTAGTTTATTTTCTCCGCGAGTGGGGTGTTTCCTGCGAGCACGTTTATACCTTTAACATGGACGAGTGGAGCGACGGCGTAGGAAATACGCTCCCCTCCGATAATACGGGTGCTTTCCAATATGCCATGGAAAACGCGCTTTTCAATCCCTTGGGTGAACTTACCGTTCCCAAGGAACAGCGCAATTTTGCCACTCGCGAAAATCTTCCAACCTATCCCGAAAAGATCAAGGCACTTAAGGAAGAGGGAGCAAAGCTCGTTTTGGTCTACGGTATTGGAAGAATGTGTCATATCGCCTTTTGGGAGCCTCACTTTGCGGCAGATTACGCAACCGAGGCGGAGTGGAAGAGCGCACCTTACAGGATCGGTGCCAAGATCCATCCACTGACCGTAGAGCAGAATGCGCTGACCAGCTTTAAATCCAGAACGACGCTGGTGCCTTGCCGTGCCAATACCATTGGCCCCGGTATCTTTTTGCAAGCGGATTACGCCATTGGCGGTGCCGACGGTGTGTTGGGGCGCGGAATGCAATGGCAAGGTCTTTCCCTGTGGATGACTCTTCGTCACGGTACCACCCCCTGGATCACCTCTACCTATATTCCCACGCTTCCGGGAAGACTCTTCTTCCTTCGTGAGCTGGCAGGGCCTCTCATGGCAGAGTGTAACTGATTGTTTGCGTTTCCGCCCCTTGGATAAACCCAAGGGGCGGAAACGCTTTTTTTGCTATTGGAAAGGTTTACATTTTATTCACGAAAAAAAATCGACGGGCGTTGACAAATTATTGAAGGATATGGTATAATGAAGTTAAACTGGGGTAGGATGGTGTTTTTTAAAAAAATCAACCGTTTCCCCGTAAGAAAAAACATTTTTGGAGGGTTGTCTTTATGGAGAAAAGTACAACGGTCGGTACCCAAAAGATCGCGGCTCTTTTCGACGCCGGCACCTTTGTGGAGACCGGCGCTTATATGAAGAGAGACAGCGCTGACCTCGCAGGAGTTGTCTGTGGCTACGGTGCGATCGGCGGCAAGCTGGTTTACGCCTTCGCGCAGGACAGCGATCGTAAGAAGGGCGCATTCGATGCTCTTCAGGCAGAAAAAATTGCTATGCTGTATAGCATGGCAATGAAGAACGGAGCTCCTATCGTGGGAATGTTCGATAGCGCAGGTGCCGTGCTTGCCGACGGTGCAGCTGTCATGTCTGCATATGGTAAGCTGCTCAAGTGCATCAGCGACGCATCGGGTGTCATTCCGCAGATCGCGCTGATCAGCGGCGTTTGCGCGGGTATGTCCGCGACGGTTGCCGCAATGTTCGATCTGGTCGTAACGATCAAGGATCAGTCTAAGCTTTTTGTAAACGCTCCTTTCATTGTAGGTAAGGAGATCGGAAGCAGCGAGGCGGTTTGTGAAAACGGTCTTGCTTCCGTGAGTACCGAGAATGAGGAGGATGCTTACGCAAAGATTGCAAAGCTTATTGCTCTTTTGCCCTCCAATAATGAGGAGGGGGTCGTTGCCGAGGAGATCGTCGACGATATCAATCGCACGGTAAAAATTGACGGCTTGAGCGGTGCTTCCTTGGTAAGCACCTTGGCAGACGCCTCCGATTTTATCGAGATCGGTGCCGGCTACGCGAAGGAAACCGTCGTTGGTTTTGCAAGCTTTGGCGGCGTGCTTTGCGGTGTGGTTGCAAGCAATTCGTCTGAAAATGGCGGCGTTATTACCTGTGACGGTGCCAAAAAGGCGGCAAGAATGATCTCTCTTTGCGACAGCTTCTCCATTCCCGTCATCACCCTTACGGACAGCGTGGGTGTTGAGGTGAGTGCGGAGGCAGAGAGTGCTCCTCTTGCTTCCCAGCTCGGTAAGCTTGCAATGGCGTATGCAAGTGCAGATACCGCCAAGATTACAGTTGTAGTAGGCAAAGCATACGGCGCCGCCTTTACCCTCCTCGGCTCCAAGGCTTTGGGAGCGGATATGGTCTTTGCGCTTCCTACGTCCGAGATCAGCGTTATGGCTCCCGCATCTGCGGTAGCATTCCTTTGGAACGACCGCATCACCGATCAGGTGACTCGTGCGGACCTTGAAACGAAGTGGGTTGACGAAAACGCAGCCGCAGCCGTAGCCGCAGCCGACGGATCGATCGACGACGTGATCGATCCTGCCGAGCTCCGTCAGCGTATTTGCGCGGCAGTGTATATGCTGATGATGAAGAATGCAGGCGCGCCTGCGCGTAAGCATTGCAACCTGCCTCTTTGATAGGAGGTCTTGCCATGATAATGAATGCTTTTGCTTTGGCGGCTGACAATGCCGCAGAGCTGACCTTTGCCGAGCGCGCTACTACGGCGGGTATTGTTTCCCTGCAGGGAATGGTCACGATCTTTTTGGTTTTGACGATCCTTTGGGGAGCGATCGAGCTTTTGCACGCCGCGCTTGCCGGAAAAAAAGAAAAGCCGGCAGAGAAGACCGCTTCGGTCTCCGCTCCCGCCTCTCAGACCCCCAACGATGATGCTGCTGTGGCTGCGGCGATCGCTGCGGCAATGGCTGCGAGTGACGACAGTGCTGTTGTTGCTGCGATTACGGCGGCGATCTCCGAGCAGTTGGCGTCAGAGGGATATACGGGCAGCTTCCGCGTAGTCTCCTTTAAGCGTGTGGGTGTAACAAAACGCCGTCGCGTTTAAATAAAATTTATCAATATCGATTTTTGAATCAAAACAAAAATAAAAACAAAATTTGAAAGGCTTAAGGTGATTTATTATGAAAAACTATCGTGTTACTGTAAATGGTGTTGTATATGACGTTGTTGTTGAAGAGGTTGCAGGCGGCGTTCAGGTTCCTTACGTAGCTCCCGCTCCCGCAGCGGCTCCCGCTCCTGCAGCGGCTCCCGCTCCCGCAGCGGCTCCCGCTCCCGCAGCAGCTCCCGCTCCCGCAGCA
>JAZNEQ010000047.1:0-3440 GCA_045588715.1 Eubacteriales bacterium
AGCCCCGTGGTGGGCTCGTCGAGGATATAGAAGGTACGCCCCGTCGACCGTTTGGCAAGCTCGGTGGAAAGCTTTACGCGTTGCGCCTCGCCCCCCGAGATGGTAGTGGCGGGCTGTCCCAGCTTGATATATCCAAGCCCCACGTCGTAAAGCGTTTGAAGCTTTCGCTGAATGGAGGGAATGCCGTCGAAAAAGCCAAGTGCCTCCTCCACGGTCATCTCCAGCACCTCGTAAATATTCTTCCCTTTATATTGAACCTCCAGGGTGTCGCGGTTGTATCGCTTCCCCTTACAGACGTCACACGTCACGTACACGTCGGGCAAGAAGTGCATTTCGATCTTTTTTACACCGTCGCCCTCGCACGCCTCGCATCTGCCCCCCTTTACGTTGAAGGAGAAGCGCCCGGGGCCAAAGCCCTTTGCCTTGGCGTCCTTGGTTTGCGCAAACAGCGTGCGGATATCGGTAAAGAGCCCCGTATAGGTCGCGGGATTGGAGCTGGGCATTCTTCCGATGGGGCTTTGGTCAATGGCAATGACCTTGTCAAGATGCTCGATCCCCTCGATCGCCGTATGCTTTCCCGCATAGGTGACGGCACGGTTTAATTTTTCAGCGAGGACAGGGTGCAGAATGCCGTTGACAAGAGAGGATTTTCCGGATCCGGAAACGCCCGTCACACAAACGAAGCAGCCCAGCGGCACGGTGACGTCAATGTTCTTTAAGTTATTTTGACGCGCCCCCAGAATGCGTAAAAATTCGCCGTTCCCCGTGCGCCGCTCCGTGGGAATCTCAATTCTTTTTCTGCCCGAAAGATAGGCACCCGTAATGGAATTGGGATCCTTCATGATCTCCTCGGGCGTTCCCGCGGCAACCACGCGGCCGCCGTGGATCCCTGCCCCGGGGCCGATATCAAGGATATAGTCGGCGTTTTCCATCGTCTCCTCGTCGTGCTCGACCACGATGACCGTGTTTCCAAGATCGCGCAGCCGTTTGAGCGTGGCGATCAGCTTGGAATTATCCCTTTGGTGAAGACCGATGCTGGGCTCGTCGAGAATATAAAGCACGCCGACGAGCGAGGAGCCGATCTGCGTTGCCAGGCGAATGCGCTGTGCCTCGCCCCCCGAAAGCGTTCCCGCCTTTCTTGAAAGCGTCAGATAATTCAAGCCCACGCTGACGAGGAAGCCAAGACGCGCGCGGATCTCCTTTAAGATCTCGGTGGCGATCTTTTCCTCAGTCTCCGTCAGCGTCAGGCGGTTGACGAACTCCAGCGCCGACACCACCGACATTGAGCAAAGCTCGTGAATGTTGATCCCCCCCACCGTAACCGAAAGAGAGGTGGCAAGCAATCTTTGCCCGTGACATTCGGGGCAAGGCGTTTCCTCGATGAACTGATTGTAATATTCGTTGCCGTACGTCTGCATGCGGTTTTCGATCATGGGAACCAATCCCTCAAACTTGGCAAGCTGATGGTGATCCTGCTTGCCAAACCAGCGGTGCACCTCGTATTTTTCCTCCCCCGTACCGTAAAGAAGGCAACGGTACTGCTCCTCGGAGAGATCCTTGATCGGGGTCTCCATGGTAAAGCCGTATTTCTTTCCCACGGCGGCAAAGAGAGGCCCGTTCCAGCTCTCCTCCTCCAAGCTCTTAAAGCCGTTGACGGCGATCGCCCCCTCGGAAAGAGAAAGCGCCTTATTGGGGATAAGGCGATCCACCGCGATGCTTTGGATATCCCCCAGCCCCGCGCAATGCGGGCAGGCACCCGCGGGATTGTTAAAGGAAAACATGCGGGGCTCCAGCTCCCCAAAGGAGATCCCGTGCTCCTCGCAGGCATAGGTCTGCGAAAACTCGTATTCCTTCCCCTCCCCCTCGCGCGGAACGGTCACCACCGTCAGGTGTCCCTCGGCGGCGCCGAGGGCATTCTCCACCGAGTCGGAAAGGCGGGACGCGATCCCCTCGCGCATGACGAGACGGTCGACAACGATGTCGATGCTGTGCTTTTTATTTTTGTCCAGCTTGATCTCCTCGGAAAGATCGTACAAATTTCCGTCCACGCGCACACGCACGTAGCCGCGTCGCCGCGCGTCGGCAAGCACCTTTTCGTGCATACCCTTTTGCGCGCGCACCACGGGAGCCAGGATCATAAACCGCTCCCCCTCGGGAAAGGCAAGGATCTTATCGATGATCTGGTCGGTCGTTTGCTGGCGGATCTCCTTGCCGCATATAGGACAGTGCGGCACTCCGATGCGTGCGTAAAGCAGGCGCAGATAGTCGTAGATCTCGGTCACGGTCCCCACCGTGGAGCGTGAATTTTTGGAGGTCGTTTTTTGGTCGATGGAGATGGCGGGAGAAAGCCCCTCGATAGAATCGATCTCGGGCTTGTCCAATTGTCCCAGGAACATACGGGCATACGAGGAAAGGGATTCGACGAATCTCCTGTGCCCCTCGGCGTAGACGGTATCAAACGCAAGTGAGGATTTTCCCGACCCCGAAAGCCCCGTCAGAATGACGAGCTTGTCCCGTGGGATCTCCACGTCGATATTTTTAAGGTTGTGCACCCGAACGCCTCGGATGCTGATCTGATTCGGCATAAAAAGCACCTCTGTTCTCTATCGGAATTTAACGGTTTATTTTACAAAGCGGGGAGCGTCGATCTTCCCCTCACGCAGCTTTTTGATCTCGTCGCGCAAAAACGCCGCCTTTTCAAATTCAAGCTTTTGCGCGGCGCGCCTCATTTCGGCACTCATTTCGGCAATGAGCTTTTCCTTTTCGTCGGCGGAAAGCTTACGCGCCTTGACCGCATTCTTCTTACGCCCCTTGTTGTCGTCCGCGGCGGCGATCTCTATGATATCTCTGACGCCCATGACGACGGTGCGCGGCACGATGCCGTGCTCCTTATTGTAAGCATCCTGGATCGCGCGGCGGCGGTTGGTCTCGGCAATGGCGGCGCGCATGGAGCGCGTAACGGTATCGGCATACATAATGACCTTACCGCTCGCGTTTCTTGCGGCGCGCCCGATGGTCTGCACAAGTGACCGCTCCGCGCGCAAAAAGCCCTCCTTATCCGCGTCAAGGATCGCAACCAGGGAGACCTCGGGAATGTCAAGCCCCTCGCGCAAAAGGTTAATGCCGACCAAAACGTCAAACACGCCCAGGCGCAGATCGCGGATGATCTCCATACGCTCCATCGTTTCTACGTTGTAGTGGATATAGCGCACCTTGATCCCGTTGTTTTCAAAATATTCGGTCAGATCCTCCGCCATCTTCTTGGTCAGCGTGGTCACCAGCACACGCTCCCCAAGGGACACACGCTGACGGATCTCGCCCATAAGATCGTCGACCTGTCCCTCGATGGGGCGTATCTCGACCTCGGGATCGAGAAGTCCCGTGGGTCTTATTATCTGCTCGCTAACCTGCTCGGAGTGCTCGTTTTCATAGTCTCCGGG